>DAXB01000077.1 GCA_002506175.1 Methanomassiliicoccaceae archaeon UBA113 | reverse complement strand
CAAACCTCTTAACCCCAAACCATTTCCTTTTTCCATATCAGTTGAGCGGAGTCCTCTCTACTTCAAGTCCGTCGGCCGTCGGATACTGCTCGGATACATAGCATTTGAATCCGAGGTCTTCGGCTATATCCTCGAGAACCCAAGGGGCGACCTCGACCTTGTTGTCTAGGACACAATACAATTCTTCTGGAACCTCGAACTCGGAAAGCTTGGATGCGATCTTCTCAGGATCCCCGTAGACGAATCCTCTGACCAGGGTACCGTCGTCAGTTACCGCTTGGTAATCCGTGCAGATATGCTCCGCACGGCGTATGAGCCTTCTTCTGAGCTGTACACCGTCCTTGAACGAGGAGGCGCAGAAATGTATGTTTGCTTTCTTGCAGGTCTTCATGACGTTCATCGCACAGTCATCCGAGCCCAGTATAGCAGACGAGATATCGTCCTTGACATCGAAACCATGGGTCGACATCATGTCCCAATTGCTCTCCGAGAATTCCAATTCGTTGAGGTTGATGAAGTCTACTCCTATCGAGTTGGCATAATCAACCAATTGACATAGCTCCTTCTCCTTTCCCGGTATTGCTGGCACTTCTATCCCGACATCCATTTTGGTGGAGGATATTATTTCCTTCAGTCCGGTCTTATCCATCTGCGTCCACATTTTGACAGGGGGATGGAAACGTATCTCATCGAGTCCGGCCGCTTCCAATCTAGCAACATAATCGGGGTCGAATGTGGCAGTGTAGAGGTGAATATGATGCTCTTTTCCGAATCTGCTCTTGAGCATCTCGATCATATGGACGGTGCGGTCTATCACCAGAAGGGGATCCCCTCCCGTGATTCCAGTACCGGTCGCATCGATGGATTCGGCTTCTGCTATGATCTCTTCGTCCGTTTTCACCTTGGCTTCGTCCGCATAGATCACGTCCAGGCCCTTCTTTTCAAGGGATACTGGGCAGTAGTAGCAGCCCCATTTGCATTGGCCGGTGACGAGAAGGACCATTTTAGATCCGTTGATGCAGTGCTCGCATCCTTTGGCGATGTGTCCGGTGCATGCTGAGCCGCATTCCATCTTTTTGAGCATGCGGAGGCATCGGGACGATGGTTTATAAGGTGTGGCGAGGATGACCTTAGCATGAAGACAGACAGCAGATTGGTCTTGGCATTGGACGAGACCAACGGTGAGAAAGCACTCAAGGTAGCGGAATCCGTCAGTGATATGGTGGATGCCATCAAGATCAACTGGCCCTTGGTTCTATCGGAAGGCCCTCAGATGATCACGAAGCTGTCTGAGTTCTCAGAAGTCATCTGCGATTTCAAGGTAGCCGACATCCCCAACACCGTGAAGCTCATAGTGGAGAATGCGGTGTCGAGGGGAGCATCCGCGGTCATCGTGCATGCTTTCACGGGGGACGATTCCCTCAGGGCGGCCGTGGAGGCTGCGGGGGATGCCGAGATCTTCGCTGTCACAGAGATGAGTCACCCCGGGGCGAAGATGTTCACCGCCCAGCATGCAGAGGAGATGGCAAGACTCGGTGTGGAGTGCGGAGCAAAGGGATTCATCGCGCCCGCTACACGTCCTGACAGGATAGCCGCGATCCGTTCGGTGGTCGGGGACCTCAAGATCCTGTCTCCGGGAGTCGGCGCACAGGGCGGAAAGGCATCAGATGCGATCAAAGCTGGCGCAACTTACGCCATCGTCGGCCGTGCGATTTATGGTGCCGAAGATCCTCGTGCGGCGGCAAAGATTTTCTTGGATGACATCAAGTCTATCTGAAGATAAACCGATTAAACCTCTTTCTCCTTATTTTGTGCGCGTATATAATTAATAATTCGCATAAATGTTTTAATATTTCAGAGATATCGGGCGCTATTCATAAGACGGAGACTTATAGAATGCGCAAATTCGGAAAAGAGTCTACTGCTTCCCAGGAGGGAGCTACCCGCGAAAGCGGTAAAGGGTGGTTGCAGAACCACAGTGCTCTTGCCGTCGGCATTGTCGTCATCATAGCATTGCTATTGAGGACAGTGTTCGCATACGGCTATTCCGCCGCGGGCGATTTCGCCCTGTCAGGCGGTGCAAGTGCACAATACCATCTGCATGTTGTTGAAAGCATATTGAGCGGCAGCGCTATCTTTGGAGCAGATGCGGCTGTCAATTACCCCGCCGGTGGACTCAATGTTTACCCGCCCCTCTACGACTACATCGCAGCCGCAGTCGGAGCCGGTGCCGGTGCAAGCCTCTCTCTTGCAGTGCTTGCCCCGATCTTCGGTGCACTCACATGCATCCCCGTCTACCTTGTAGGAAAGGAGCTTTACGGATTCAAGGCAGGATTCCTCGCATGTGTGCTCTTCGCACTCTTCGCACTGCCCATCAGTTCCACTGTATTCTCCAACGGAACCTCGATGGCATTCGTGGCGTTCCTCATAGCGTTCTTCATCTACGCTATGATCAAGGTCGTCAGGTCAGTGCAGGACGATGTGTTCGACTTGAAGAACATCTTGATCGCAGGACTCATCCTCGGTCTCATCGCACTTTCCTGGAATGGATTCCGCACGGTCTTTGCACTGCTCATGGTCGTAATGATCATCCAGATTCTCATCGACCGTTTCAACTCCAAAGACTTCAGCGTGCCCCTCAGGACATACTCCGTCGTCATGCTGATCGGTCTCGTCCTCGGTGCTGTTTACTACATCCCCGCAGGTCTCTGGGACGCAGTCTTCTCCGGAATCGCAATCCTTACGATTCTCGTCATCGCCTTCGGATTCATCTTCAAGGCGCTCGAGTCCAAACCCTGGATCTTCGTGATCCCCGGACTCATTGTGGCATTCGCGGTCATCGTAATCGCACTCTACCTCGTATCGCCTTCCCTCGGAAGCGCAATCCTCGGTGGAAACAGCATTTACCTGAACTCGATTGCAGCATCCCTCGCGTCCAACCTCGTGTCCATCTCCAAGATGTCCTCATATTATGGCTGGGTCACAATGTGGCTCCCCATCATCCTCGGAATCGTGGAGTTCTACAGATACGCCAGGAAGGACCGCTCACACATGCAGCTTTTCAAAGCGATGTTCTTCATCGTCCTTTGGATGTGCGCATGGACCAGCACCTACAACGCGGCAGTCCTCGGAATCGTCTTCGCAGTCGGATCCGGAGCTCTCATCGTCATGGTGCTCTCCAAGGTCGACCTCAGGGAGTGGTGCGCTAACATCAAGGCAGCCGGATTCCCCGGATGCTTCAGGAAGCTCATCAAACCCGCACCGTTCATCACAGCATTCGTCCTTGCATTCCTCATCATCGTGCCCAACGTATCATTCGCAGTCGATGCAGGAATTCCCACCAATGACGATAACCAGTACTATTTCACAGGAAACACACAGTTCACAATCGCAACAGGCGATGATTACCCCTACTCTTACGTATGGGACGACATGAATAAACTCGATATCACCAAGAACGACGCAGTCGTTACTTGGATCGATTACGCCAACGATCCCGCTTCGCAGCTCGGACTTCCGTCGGTTAACGACATGAACGGAACCGGTGCATCGGCAGTCGCTCAGATCTATCTCGCTAAGGGAGAGGCAGGAGCAACAGCAGCATCCATCGTCCGCATCATGATGAGCGCGAACGTCGACGTCAGTTCAGCATTCTCCGGATTCTCCGTCTATCAGACTGTAGTGAAATACATCAACAACCCCGACCTCGCAAAGAAAGTCGTCCTCTCCGATCCCGATACATACGGATCCCTCAGGTCTGACATAACAGGCGAGAACGCAATCTACCTCGCATCCGTCGAGGCAATCACAAGCACCGTCTCTACCGGAGACATCTATGGAATCTACGACAACATCTGCGAGATAACAAAGCAGAAGATCGGATTCTTCGTCCTCGACGGATCGATGCTTACCACATACTACTCCGATGGATCTATTCTCCCCGAGATCGGATACTACGCAGGATACACAGCAGACAAGTACGGAGCAATCTCTCAGTTCTACAACTATCCTTACGTCTCATACGGATACTACTACGCACACGCAACAGACGCACTCTACGACACATTCCTCTGGAAAGCGCTCGTCGGTATCTCTCCTTCCGATGCAGGATACGCATCATCGTTCGAGTACCTCTACGCACTTTCCGCAAGCACCGGAGATGTGAAGTCAATGGCAGGAGCAGGACTTGCAGGATACAAGATTGTATCTTGGCATGTTCTCTACAATGCTGACTCCACAATCACAGACTCGAAAGACAAGGGCTGGAAGTACATGGGCATCGAGGATGCAGTCGCACTCCAGGAGAAGGATGGAGGAATCATCAACTACCTCTCATCCGTCATCGCATATGAGTACGTCGGAGTCAACAACAACACCGTATCGGGAATCGTCGTCGATGAGGCCGGAAACGGAGTCGCAGGACTCACAGTCGCAGTCGAGAGCTTCGATGAGAAATTCAACAAGTTCGTAACATACTCCGAGACCACAACCGATCTCGACGGAAAGTACTCCGCACTCGTTCCTCAGAGCGGATCCTACACGATCACCCTGAAGAACGGATCAGTCAAGATCGAGAGTGCATCCAAGAACCTTTCCGGTAAGATCGCATCCGCCGAATTCACAGCAGATGTGGCGCTCAACGATGCAATCGCATTCGGCGACTACAAGCTTGTCATGAAGAACAACGGTAACGAGTATCAGGTTCAGTCCGAGAACGGAGTGTTCAGCAGCGACGATGTCGTCGACAAGCTCGGAGTCCCCGCGGTTCTCATTCCCGGAGAGTACTCTTACACACTCTACGACAGCGCAGCTTCCAAGGTCGCTTCCGGAACAATCAGCCTCTACGCAGGGGACAACGCCGGAATCACCTTCACACCCACAACATACACGATCACAGCCACAGTCAAAGACATGTTCAGCCAGAGTGTCAGCGGAGGATACTTCGTAGCACTCAACGTATCGACAGGAGACGTCTTCTCCGCACCGGTACAGAACGGAACAGCAGTAGTGACTGTTGCAGCAGGAACATACACCGTCAAGCTCGTCGACGGATATGCGACACTCTACTCATCGACTGTTGCAGCCACTAGTTCCAACAAGACCGTGACGATCACAGCCTACGATGCTAACACCGTTTCTGTGTCAGGAGTGCCGAATGTATCTGTTGTGGCATACAACGATGCATTCTCATCTACGGTATTCGCAGGATCCGTGGACATACCCACAAGCGCCGGAGTTACAGCACAGAAGGTGACATTCTACGCAATCGACGGAACCAACGTCTACTACGGAGTGTACACCGGAGGAAGTTCCGTCACACTCGCCACTTCATACGCATATGAGGTGAGCGGACTCATCGGAGCATCCGGAAAAGTCTCATACATACTCAACGACAACGGAGCAGTGTTCAACGCAGTTGCCGATTCCGCAGGACAGTTCTCAATGCTCGTCCCCGCAGGAGTATACACGGTATACGCAACGAACGGAAGCTCTTCAGCATACGTCGGAACAACGACTGTCAGCGCAGATGCAACCGGCCTCAGCTACACATTGGAGAGCGCAAGGAAGATCACAGCAACATACAGCTACGAGAGTGGAACGAGCTCATCGACGGTCAACCTGCCCTTCGCCAAAGCAGAGGCAACATTCACCCTTGACGGAAAGAGCTACGGACTCGTATCCGCAACCAACACCTCCGGAGTCGCAACATTCTATGTGCCTGAGAAGGCAACAGGAATCAAGGTCGCAGTCAACGACGGTGCGATCAGCAACAGTGCGTTCGCATACAGTGAGCTCTCTGCTGTTGTCGAGGACGGAACAGGATCCGCATCCAAGACGTTCAATATCCCCAAGGACGGAATCAACACCAACACGATCAGCGCACCTTACACCATGACCCTCACAGCCTATGGTTCCAGCGACTCCTTCGAGTTCGTCAACTCGGGAGCAGTTGCAGTAGGACAGTACACCGCAAAGATCGATCCGTCCACCGGATACTACTTCAGCGGAACAATCTACGTCTATCCCGGAAAGACAACATTCAGCGGACTCAACCCCACAAAGGTCTTCGTAACAGAGATCGTCTCTGGAGCAGCCGATGAGATCACCATCACGGGAGACAAGACATACAGCAACTACAAGGATGACCTCTATTACTTCGAGACGGACTGCGAGTACACCGTCAAGTCCTCGAACGTGATCAACGGAACGCTCAAGTACGGACTCATCAACTCATCGGTAAGCAAGATCGATATGACCTCGACCGCTCTGAAGATGACCGTCAAAGGAAACATCGGCGTAGTAGCTTCCGGAACAGTCGACGTACAGTACGGCAATGTAACAATCACGGCAGACGTCGACAACGGAGCATTCTCCGTTGACATGCCTGACGATGTGACCTCTGCAAAGTTCACCGCAAAGGCTACAAAGACCGTGTCCAACCAGACCTACTCGTTCTCCGGATCGATCGATGCAAAGGCGCTTGCAAACGGTTCTATCGTCAATGTACCCGTCTACTCAGGATTGGTCTACGACGACGAGTCTGACCTGGTCGCAAACATCCTGACCGCAGACTTCTCCAACGGAGTCGGAAAGGTCGGCCTCAGCATCACCAACAACACCGATTCCAAGAAGACCTATGTCATCACATCCGGATACGCATGGACTGTCGAGACGTCACGTGTCACAGTCGCCGCAGGTGCAACCAGCGCAGTCGCCGTCACAGGAATCTATGACAAGACCGTCGGAATCGGAACAGACGGAGTAAGCGTCGTCATCTCCGATGTCAACGGAACGACCAGCAAGACCCTCAGGGTTATCGCTGGAACCACATCCGGTGCATCCGACATCACAATGTTCACAGCCAAGACCTGCAACAACCTCGACAAGCTTGCCGGATCTCAGTACATGTATGCACTGACATTCAAGAACGCAGGAGAGGCAGCCAATGTTGCAATCAAGGTCAACTCCGTTAGCGGTTACTTCCTGTCGCTTGTAAACAGCGACGGATCGTTAGTCGCAGCAGTCGGCGAGAACATGATCGTTGCAGCCAACAGTGAGACGGTCATTTATGTGGCAGTCATGAAGGAAGGCGGACAGATGACCACCGTACCCGGACTCGAAGTATCCGTGTCCGGAGTCGACGGCGGAAACGCATCACTCACACCTTCGACTATCAACCTCAACGTTGACTCGATGACAGTATCCGGAGACGGAGCTGTCGACGAGAGGGCCGGAGTTCCCGCAGGACTCTGGTTCATCATCGCACTTTGTATCCTGTTGATCATCCTCATATTCTGGATGGGAAGCAAGAGGGGGGTGTTCACACGCAGATGAACAAAGTATCATTCGGAATAATCGCAGCCTTCGCACTGGCAATCCTGTGCTTCGCGCCCATGGCCGACTACGAGGCCGCCGGACAGATCTACCACGAGGGAACAAGCGTCATCGAGGCTGGAGAGACCTCCGCCTTCGAGATCGTGTACACTCTCGATGCAGCCGAGGAGGGAGTCTCACTCTCCTACTCCGCGACCGTAGTGGACAAGGCCGGAAATGTGCAGTCAAGTGCAGTATCCCCTTCAACAGGCAGTCTGGAGAGCGGAGAGTACAAATCACTCACCGTTACAGCACCTGAGAAGGCAGGTAAATACACCCTCAAGGTGGAGTTCCTCAAGAACTCAGAGAAGGACAGCACAGAGGAGTACGCATTCTCCTCTGTCACTGCCAAGACTCTCACAGTCAACCTGAAGACCGACAAAGTGACCCTCAACATGGAGTCCTTCGGAGTGTTCTTCTTCGTTGACGGAGAGAAGCTCGAGGACAGTTACTCAACTGTGACCCTTTCAAGGGATGGAACTGGATCCGTGTCCTACGACTGGATTGCAGATCCCGCAGCAGGAAAGCACACCTTCCACGTCGAGGCAGCCGGAAACGTCGATGCAATCAAAGGATTGGACGAGGTCCACACCTTCTACATCGGCGATAACGACTACACACTCTTCACCGCACTGGCGATCATAGTCCTGATTGTCGTCATCATCTGGGGAGTCAGCATCTACCGCAAGCCTGTGAAGAACTTCGGAAAACCGAAGGCAAGGCGTTAAACCTGAAAATCAAGGAAGGGGTTTCCCCTTCCCCCTTTTATTTTTTCATATATTATATTCAATAAACGCTGGGGGTGTTGTACCCCTTGCAGAACCTAATCAGTCAGAGCGAGTCAAAGAATGTTTTTCTGAGGCTGAATCTGAAGCTCTCTTCCGTTATCGTCTCGGAGAACTGTTTGCGGTCCGTTTCCTCGAAAGACAGCCAATCATAATCGACATCCATGAGAGTGAGGGCATCCGCACGTGCCACTCCGAAGTTTATCTCTTCCAAATCGTTCAGGGCTCTGCGTACATCATCCAAAGTGCGTGTCCCCTTGGACACGGAATCCATGGCACCCACCATCCTGCGGATCATGTTCCACAGGAAGAAACGTGCTTTGAAATCAATAATCAGGATGCTGTCTTTCCTGTAGATGTCGATGCTGTCTACGCAGGCTATGGTTGGTTTGTTGTCAGGACGGCAGAATCTGGCGAAATCATGCTCTCCCAAGAACAGGTCGGCGCATTCTTTTGCCAACCCTAGATCCATTCCATCTTCCAGCGGCAGTATGTAACGGTAGGAGCGGGCTGTGGCATAGCGGACGTTGAATTCATCATCAACATCACAGGCGGATCTGTAGAACACGCCTTTGCTGACGGCGTTGAGGGCCTTCAGCATCATGACGTTGTTATTGAATATCGTATAGAACGAAATCGCGTTCCCAAGTGCGTTAACGTCCTTGTCGGTGCGACTGGAGAATTTGAGGTCTATCTCATCGGAAGACATCTTCGAGACAAGCATCAGCTTGTCGAGGACCTCGGATTCAACCGTCCTTACGGAAGGCTGAATCTGTGATCCCGCGAATCCCTCGCCGAGATAGGCAATCTTAACTGCCACTCTTCTCATGCCGAGCGGAGTTCCTTCATGTGGTCCACCCTCTTCTGCACGAGGGCACGTGTGCCTATGTCGTGGCGGACGAAGATGGCATCGCATTTGACGGAGCCAAGAGCTTTTTCGCAGTTCTGTTCGGCCTCCTCCAGAGAGTTTCCTATTCCGACGATACCGACGGATCTGGATGTTCCCGTGACGAGTTTGCCGTCTTTCTCGTCTACATTGGCATAATAGACAACGGATCCGCTTTTCTCGATATTATCGACATCCACGGATATCTCGTGTCCGGATTCGGATTTGACTCCGTATCCCTTCGGTACGATGTATTTGCAGACTGTAGCCTTGTTGAAGAACTTCACATCATCCTTCAGTGTTCCAGTGGCCATCTGCCAGCAGATGTCCTGGAAGCTGGATTCCAGAGCTGTGAGGACATTCATAGCCTCGGGGTCTCCGAATCTTGCGTTGAACTCTATGATCTTGGGGCCGTTTACGGTAAGCATGAACTGTCCGTAGATTGGTCCGCGGTAGGGGCATCCCTCTTCCGCCATCGCATCGATGACAGATTGGAGGATGGCGATAGCATCCTTCCTCTCGGATTCATTGATGAAAGGCAGGAGATGGTTGGAATCGCTGTACGATCCCATTCCGCCGGTGTTCGGTCCCACATCGCCTTCATAGGCTCTCTTGTGGTCCTGGACCAGGGGCATGGGCACGATCTTCTTTCCGTCGACGAAGGCCATCTGGGTGAACTCCTCTCCTACGGCTTTCTCCTCGAGGATGACACCGGCTCCTCCGATGTTCTCGTCGAAGATCTCGTTGATGTACTCCATGGTATCCTCGAACGATTTGAGATGCTCTCCTTGGACTTTCACTCCTTTTCCGCCGGTGAGTCCGACGGGTTTCACGACGATCTCGTGGTCGATGCCTTTGAGGTACTCCTCGGCATCTTTAGCGTTGTCGAAATGGGCGAATCCGAGGTTGCCGGCGATCTTGTACTTCGCCACAAGCTCCCTCATGAATGTCTTGGACGTCTCGATCCTGGCGGCCGCTTTGGTCGGTGCGGCGCATTTCACTCCGATGGCTTCCAGAGCATCCACGATTCCGACCTCTAGAGGTGCCTCCGGGCCTATGTAGGCGAGTTCGACACCGTTCTCTTTGGCGAATGCGCAGACCTTATCGAGGTCCTTCTCGCTGCAGAGCAGGTGTTTCTTCGATCTTTTGATGATTCCTGGGTTCGCGTTCTTCATAACCGAGTAGATCTCGGCTCCGGACCTGTAGAGTGCCTCCACTGCCGCGTGCTCTCTTCCTCCGCCTCCGACTGCAAGTACCTTCATGATATCATCCTCAGAGTTTCAGGGCGGCCATGATCTCATCGACGCCCTCGTCCTTCCTCACGCTGCACATATAGATGTTCTTGAGTCCGCCGGTAAGCTTGTTGTAATCATCCGCAATGATTTTCGGATCCACATCCACCGCATCGCAGATATCCGTCTTGTTGAGGATGGCGATGTCCGAGTGGAGGAAGATGTCATGATGCTTCCTTACCATGTCGTCGCCCTCTGTAACGGATATGACGACTACCCTGTAGTCGGTTCCCAGAGGGAAATCTGCGGGGCATACGAGATTACCCACGTTCTCGATGAGGATGACGTCGTAATCATCCATGTTTATCTCAGCCAGTGATTTCTTCACAAGATTGGCGTCGAGGTGGCACTCGTGTCCCGTGTTGCAGTTGAATGCCTTCAGTCCGGATTTTTCGAATCTTGAGTAGTCGTCGACTCCGGTGACGTCTCCCGCTATCGCGCAGACACGGACGCCTTTCGCCCTCAGCTTCTCTGCTATCTTGATGATGAGTGCTGTCTTTCCCGCTCCGATGGAACCCATGAAATCGATTGATTTGATCTTGTGTTCCTTCATGAGGTGGAAGTTCTCGTGGGCGATCTTGCTGTTCTCCTTGAGAACATCGATCTCCATACCCGGCTGGACTATGTGCATGAGCCGAATAATGGGTTGTTTGCTATATAGGATATAGGTAAACAACAGGCGAGATATTGAAAAATAAGGGCAATAAAAGTAGAATCAGCCCGATAAACGACGATTCCACACTAATAAATAGACGGATGATGTCATTATCGTCATGCACAGCAGAAACACTCGACGTGGGTCGTCGAGCGGGCACTACTGTGCCAAGCGACTCGTTAATTACGAGCCGAACATCGTCACCAAACGGGTTATGATCTCTAAAACCCTGGTGAGGATATCGAGGACTTTTGTCCTCTCCGGAGCATCGTATGTTTTGTCCATACCTGTTCCTGCAGAGCCTATCATCAGTAGGCTCTGCTTTTCTACCCGTCTTCAGATTACTTAATGCATATGCTGACTGGTAAGTAGTGCTCAAACCGAGTACTGAGGACGGTTTTTGCTGATTTTGGGCAAACCAGC
Source organism: Methanomassiliicoccaceae archaeon UBA113 (assembly GCA_002506175.1). Taxonomy (GTDB): domain Archaea; phylum Thermoplasmatota; class Thermoplasmata; order Methanomassiliicoccales; family Methanomethylophilaceae; genus Methanoprimaticola. The sequence continues at coordinate 13,495 of DAXB01000077.1, read as the reverse complement.
CGACCTGTATGTGCGCATCTTATTAAGTGTCCGACTGTTACATGCACCCGAACAGCATGTATTCGGAATCACTTTCCAAGAAACTGGAGTCCCTCGGAGCGGTCGAGGGTTCCAAACTGTCCGTCACAAAGGACGGAAGGACTTCCGTAGGTACGCTGATGCCCCACCACGAGTTCAGCGCCGAGGATGTCCTCATCATCAAGGTCAAAAGCGGTTACAACGTCGGAATCAGGATCACACCCGAGACAACCATCGAGGTCCTGGAGAAGCCGATTGAGAGGGTCAAGAAGGAGACGCCCATCGAATTCCAGAAGGGGCTCCCCAAGCTCGTCCTCATTGGAACCGGCGGTACCATCGCATCGTATGTGGACTACAGGACCGGAGCGGTCCACCCTGCGCTGTCCACATCGGACATGGTCAACGCGGTCCCCGAGATCAGGGAGATCGCCAACGTTGACGCCACAGTACTGTTCTCGATATTCTCGGAGAACATGGATGTGGATCATTGGCAGAAGCTCGCCGAGGAAGTGGCGAAGCAGATCAATGACGGAGCCGACGGAATCATCATCCCTCACGGTACGGATACCATGGGATACACTGCCGCAGCGCTCTCGTTCATGCTCGGGGACGTCCCCAAACCTGTTGTTCTCGTCGGAGCACAGCGGTCCTCCGACCGTCCGTCATCCGATGCATCCAGTAACCTGATGGCATGCGCCAGGTTCTGCACCAAGGCCAATAAGGCCGGAGTCTATGTGATCATGCACGACACGTCCGGAGACGACTCGTTCGCGGTCCATATCGGATCTAGGGTCAGGAAGATGCACACCTCGAGGCGTGACGCGTTCCACTCCATCAACGCCCTTCCCGCAGCCCATCTGGACAAGGACGGGAAGATCGAGATGTCCATCGAAGGACATGAAATCACAAACGAGAAAGCGGTCGCCAAGACCGGAATGGAGAAGTCATGCGTTCTCCTCCAGTACTATCCAGGAATGGATCCAGCGCTCTTCGAGGATGTGTTCATGAAGTCCAAGGGGGTTGTCATCGCAGGTTCCGGACTCGGACACGTCAACTCCAACATGATTCCGCTCATCAAGAAGGCGTGCGACAACGGCACCGTGGTTGTTCTTACATCCCAGTGCCTCAACGGAAGGACAAACCTCAACGTCTACAACACCGGCAGGGACATGCTGTCTGCCGGAGTCATCACGGTCCTGGACATGCTTCCGGAGACCGCCTACGTCAAGCTAATGTGGGCTCTGGCGAACTCCTCCTCTGCTGAGGAGGCCAAGGAGATCATGAAGACGCCTCTCGCGGGCGAGATGTCTGACAGGAGGACTATCGATGTCTGAGGATTACGAGATGATGTGCGGTATCGAGATCCACCAGCAGCTCGACACCAAGAAGTTGTTCTGCTCATGCGACAGCGTCCTCCACGAGGACGGAGAGGGAGCCATTTACAGGAGGCAGAGGCCGACCACATCCGAGATGGGTGAGATCGACAGGGCTGCCCTGATGCAGTTCCAGAAGCATCTGGGATACAGGTACCAGTGCTGCAAGGGCTCGTCATGCCTAGTAGAGCTGGACGAGGAGCCTCCACACGAGTGCAACTCGGATGCGATGGACATCGCATTGACATTCTCAGAGATGTTGGACGCCAACATCATAGATGAGATCCACTACATGAGGAAGATCGTTGTCGATGGATCGGACACGTCCGGATTCCAGAGGACGGCGCTCATCGCAACAGATGGCACAGTGGATGTAGGCGACAGGAAGATCTCCATCCTCTCGGTATGTCTCGAGGAGGATGCTTCCCGTAAGGTCGAGGCTACCACCAGTGAGGTCCTTTGGAGGACCGACCGTCTCGGAATCCCGCTCATCGAGGTCGCGACAGGACCCGACATGAGGACTCCCGAGGAGGTCATGGAGGTCGCATTCAGGTTAGGAACCCTCCTCAGGGCTACCAGAAGGGTCAAGAGGGGACTCGGAACCATCCGTCAGGACCTCAACATCTCCATCCCCGGAGGAGCACGTATCGAGCTCAAGGGAGTCGGAGACCTCAAGCTCATCCCCGATTACGTCAGGAACGAGGTCACAAGGCAGAAGATGCTCATACGCGTGAAGGACATCCTCGCTCAGAGGGGAACCGTCGCGGTGCCTTTCGAACCCGTCGATGTTACGGATATTTTCAAGACATGCGAGTCCAAGGTCATCAAAGGCGCTCTGGACGATAAGGGAAAGGTCATCGCCGTCAGGCTTCCGGGATTCTCAGGAGTCATGAACGGGGACAACAAGAGCCTCAGGCTCGGATCCGAGATGGCAGGATACGCCAGGACCAAGGGAGTCAAGGGAATCTTCCACTCCGACGAGCTTCCCAACTACGGTATCGAGCAGTCCTACGTTGACGATCTGAAGAAGTTCCTCGGAATGACCGGGGAGTTCGATGCGTTCGTCATCTGTGCAGCGAAGGAGAAGAAGGCCATGGAGGCCCTCGAAGTTGCTGTCGGAAGGGCGAACCAGGGTCTTATCGGAGTTCCCGAGGAGACGAGGGATCCCCTCCCGGACGGGACTACCAAGTACTCCAGGCCCCTGCCCGGAGCGGCCAGGATGTACCCCGAGACCGACGTTCCCCCGATCACTATCATGCCCGAGAGGCTTGAGAGGATCGCGGCCAACATGCCCGAGTTCCCGGAGCAGATCCAGGCTCGTCTGGTGAAGGACTACGGAATCAACGATCAGCAGGCGAAGCAGCTCGTCAGGGAGTCCCACGACGAGAGTTTCGAGAAGATCGCATCGGCCAACAAGGACCAGGCCGGAATCGCCGCAACCATGTTCCTGAACATCTTCAGCGAGATGGAGCACGACGGAATCGATACCGGAGTGTTCACGGATGCGGACCTCATCGGAGTGTTCGCCATGTTGAAGCAGAACCGCTTCGCCAAGGAGGCTCTGCCCAAGCTCCTGAGGGAGATGGCGACCGGAACCAAGGCGGACGATGCCATCAAGAAGCTCGGACTGGAGGCGGTTGATTCGGATGAGGCGAAGGCAATCATTGAGAAGATCGTCAACGAGCGCGCCGACTTCGTCAAGGAGAAGGGAATGGCCGCTATCGGCGGTCTCATGGGCCCTGTGATGGGCGCTCTGAGAGGAAAGATCGATGGTAAACAGGCCAACGAGCTCCTCACCGAAGCGATCAAGAAGATCATTCAGTGATAAACATGCGGGGGTTAATCCCCCGTGTTAAATTATTTTCCATCAGTGAAAATTTTATGTGTATTTTGTAAATTATTTTTCATCGGTGGAATTTTTTTTAGAGATGTGATACGGTCTGGCTGACATTTTTGACTTCAAAAAGATATCTTCAGGACCGCCAGTTTTTCGAAGAACAGTTTGGTCTCCCCAACCTTCTCTACATCATACCTGTCGAGCAGATCCCACAGTGCATCCGTGTCCATCAATGATGACACCACAACCATGACCGAACCTCCGGCATTCAGGTGTTCGGGTGCCCCTTCCAGCAGTTCGGGGAGAGGTCCGAGTCCGTCGGGTCCTCCGGACCATGCCTTTGCCAGAAGTCCCTCCTCATCCACCGGGAGATACGGGAGGTTGAAGAGGATGAGATCGAACTTCCCGGATACGTTGCTGTATACATCCGTTTCCAGCACATCGATCGAAAGGCCGTTCTTCTCCGCGTTCCTGCGTGTGAGCTCCACGGCTTCGGGGTTGATGTCTCCGGCTGTGACGATGCATCCGTTCGCGACGCAGTGAAGGGATACCACTCCGGAACCGCATCCGATCTCCAGAACCTTCATCCCCGGTTCGGTTTGGATGGATTCTATGAAAAGTATGCTGTCCTCTGAAGGCGGATAGACGTCCGGATCCTCCAGGATCCCCATGTCCGGGTTGTACTCCATGACAGAGGATGGATCCACCGTTTTATTTCGTTTTGCACGGAATCATTGAATGCGTTTCGCTCTCACATCGCCCTGGGCCTTAGGGACAGAGGTCATGACTTCCTGTGCGATTGCCTCGGCTTTGTCGTCATCGCATTCGATGACGAATTTACCTGTGGTCATGAGGCATGCCGCGTTGACCCCCGGCTGTCTCTGGATGTGCCTTTCCAGTTTATCGCCGCATTCCTGGCAGGTAAGTCCCGTGACGAAGAATATGAGCCTCATGCATCCGTCATGGACATATGGTCTATAATACCTTCAATATCGGGTTCAGAAACCGATCTTCATGGCAAAGTTGAACATCAGGAAGGCGACCAGGATCAGGAATGCAAATATCCATGTTATCGTTTGTATGCTGCTTTTTACGCTGTTTTTCATCGTCTCGAAGGTTTCATCGGAACGGCCTTTCCTCTCCATATGGAGTAGTTCATTCATCTTCCTCTTCTGCATGTTCATCAAAAAGTAGAACAATGGGAAAAGGAAGGCTACGGGTAAGGCTGCCAATACTCCTTTGAATGCGAGTGACACGAGTGTCAGTATAAGCGACATCAGTGCGATTGCCCAGAGGGACACGTAATACGATGTAGCAATCGACCTGGTCACAGGTCTGTCGTATGTTTCTGCCGCTTTCCGATTCAAAGTTTCCAGCTGCGGTTTGTCCATTTTGCATCCTCCTTTGGGAACCGTCCGATAGTCCGGCTGTTTTTAGCGGTATCGCAGGTCGAGTTCTTATAAACGCGTGAGCCTATAACGCGACTATGACTCAGTTGGACATCCTGGCAGTGGGGAACCTTCTTCGCAACGAGGACGGTAGCATAGCGCAGGCCGATTCCACATGCGTACTAATCCGCACTCCAGACCACACGATAGTCGTCGATCCGAGCACCAAGTACATGAAGCCGGCTGTGAAGACCTCTTTCAAACAGATCGGGGTATTCGTCAAGGATGTCGACATGGTGGTCCTCACGCACACGCACAGCGACCACATCGAGAATCTAGACATGTATCCGAAGGCCAAGGTGTATGTCCACAAGGGCGGGAAGACCGATATCCCCGGAGCAATCGTCATCGACAAGGATGAGTACGACCTCTGCGAGGGCGTGAAGCTGGTGTATACACCCGGTCACTGTACGGAGGAGATGTCCGTTTTCGTCAAAGCCGACAGGAAGTACGTCGTTGCGGGGGATGCCATCCCGTTAGAGGATAATTTCCTGAAGAACGTACCTCCTGCGATAAACACCGATACGAGGCTTGCATTGGAAAGTATTAAGAAGATAACTGAATACGCCGATGTAATCATACCGGGACACGGATTCCCATTCATGAAGGACCAGTGATGTACGATGCTTAAGAGAGAGATGCCGGACACGATATTCTACGAGTGCCCCGTATGCGATGACGAGACCGAACATCAGATCCTCAAGGGAAGGATGGGAAAGGCATCCATAGAAGGAACGTTCAAGTGCAACGGATGCGGGCGCGTAACGTCCGAGACCATCAAGATCCCGGAGCTCATCGAGGTCCCTGTCGTGTTCAGCGACGGCGATGTCTCGGAGACCACGAGGACGACCATCGAGAGCAACGACATCATCGAGGAGGAGGACGAGTTCTTCCTTGACGACGGAAGGAGGGTCTGTGTCACACACATCGATACCGTAGACGGCAAGCTGATGAAGAAGGCCATGGCTCCGAATGTCAGGAAGCTCTGGGTCAAGCAGTTCGACATACTCAGTGTCAAGGTGTCCGTCAACGATGATGACAGGACGTACGCTCTCAGGGTGGAGGCCGAGCCGGATGACGAGTTCGTAGTCGGAACGCAGCTGTCCTTCGAGGATTTCGACTGTCTCATCCACGCGATCAAGACCAAGCACAGCCTGGTGAAGAAAGGTGTGTGCGAGGCCAGGGAGATCACCAGGATCTACGGAAAGATCAGGAAGAAGAGGTATGACGTTCTCGATCTTGACGAAGAGATCGAAGACAGGGACGATGAGGATTTCCTCTTCGAAGATGATGAACAGTGATGCCGTTCATATGTCGATGGCAACTAGGTTACTCCGGTTGGAGGCAACAACCGTAGTAACGAAATACTATCTGCTACATTACACCAAACAGGGATGCGTCAATGGATTTCGATGAGCCGGTTCCGAAGGAATCGATATACGGGGTGCTGAGGAGCACCGCATCGAAACATCCGGATAACATCGCTTACGAGTATTTTGAGAAGGAATACAGCTACGCTGAGTTCCTCAGGCAGGTCGATGATTTCTCCCTGCATCTCAAGAAAAGAGGTGTCGGGTTCGGAGACAGCATCGTGATATGCCTTCCCAACTGTCCGCAAGCCATAATCGCGTTTTACGCGGCAAGCAGACTGGGAGCAGTATCCGTGATGGTCCATCCGATGTCCCCCAAGACAGATATCGAGTACAGCATCAGGGATTCTGGTGCCAAGCTTGCATTGGCCATCAACAAATTCTACGGCAATTTCCCTAGCACGGAAGACATAGACTGCATCGATACGGTAATAGTGACCACTCCTGCGGATTGCATGCCCTTCTTCAAGAGAACGGGTGCGAAGCTAGCGTCCAAGGACTGCCGCATGCCCGATATCTCAGGGGATTCCGGTGCGATAACCTGGTCGAGATTCATGTCGGAGAGCATCACGGATGTGGATCAGAGTGTGCCGGAAGTATCCGAGGATGCTCCAGCGGTGATCCTGTACACCGGCGGAACCACCGGATTCAACAAGGGAGCAATCATATCCAGCAGGTCGTTCAACCGTACAGCGGAAGGGATGATCCATCTCTCAGGTATATTCGGGGAGGGCAACACCATGCTCGCGGAGCTCCCTATGTTCCACGGATTCGGTCTGTGCACATGCGTGCATCTTCCCGTATGTGCAGGGCTTAAGTGTCTTTTAATGCCCACATTCACGATGGAATCGTTGGCTAAGACCATAGTCAGGAGGAAGGTCAATTTCATAGCGGGTGTGCCTACGCTCTATGAGAAGCTGATCGAGGAGGAGAGTCTGGCGAATGCGGACCTATCCCATATCAAAGGTCTATTCTGCGGAGGGGACACGATATCGGTCGAATCCAAGACCAAGGTCAATGCGTTCTTGAAATCCCATGGGTGCGACGCAGGTCTGAGGATCGGGTTCGGATGCACGGAGTGTCTTACGGCAACGTCGATAATGCCCAAGGGTATGGATGTCGACGGAAGCGTAGGTGTACCGATCCCGGGTCACGAGTTCTCTATAAGGGATCCAGAGACTGGTGCATTGATGCCTGCAGGGGAGAACGGGGAGATATGCATCGCAGGACCCGCTCTCATGGAACGTTATTTGAACAATGACGAGGAGACGAGGAATGCCCTCAGGATTCATGAAGATGGCAAGACCTGGCTTCACACCGGGGACATGGGCAGGATGGATGAGAACGGCTTCATCTACTTCGTCCAGAGGATCAAGAGGATCATCGTCACATCAGGATACAACGTATTCCCTTCTTAGATCGAGGGGTTGCTCAACAGTCACCCGATGGTGGATCTGTCCTGTGTGATCGGAGTTCCAGACGCCCTCAGGGGATCCAAGGTTCATGCGGTCATAGTGCTGAAGAAAGGCGTGGATAAGTCGGAGGCGACATTGAAGTCCATAAAAGCCTTCATGATCGAGAACGTGTGCGCCTATGCCAAGCCGCGCGATTATGATTTTGTGGATAATCTTCCAAGGACCAAGCTCGGAAAGGTCGCGTACAAGGAGCTCGAGAAGCAGTTCGAGACCATTTCGGACGCTGTACGCTCGAAGATTCACTGATTCATTCTTCGTAATCGAGAATGTAGTCCAGTACATCCGAAATGTTCTCGGACACTATCGTATGGGTCGCAGCCTCGCTGGTGTATGGGTCCGTGGGGTTGAATGCGATGGACATGCCGCTGTTCTTGAACATGGGGATGTCCGTGAACGAGTTGCCGATCGACACGGTCCTCTCCGGGGTCGTCTTGTATTTTTCTATGAATTTGCGGACCGTTATCCCTTTATCTCTGAGGTCTACGACTATCCTGCCCTCTCCCGTGAGCGTTCCGTCAGGGTTGGTGCAGATCTCATCGGCCGCAAAATCATCGAATCCGAACTCATTGGCAATCATCTGAGCAGCTTTATCGATGCCGCCGCTGACGATTACACATCTGATGCCGTTCTCTTCGAGGCAAGCGATAGTCTCCTGGATACCCCCTATGAGGGGCATGTCCTGGAAAAGGCTGGCGATCTTGTCTATGGTCACGTCGGGATACTTGGCGGTCCAGAGTCCGATGTCCCTTCTCATGAATTCGGGTTCATCGATCTCCCCGTTGCAATATGCCTTGTACGCAGCTTCATTGTCTACTCCGAAACAGGTGTGGACCCAGCACCAGGAACTTCTTAGCTTGGTCAGAACGCCATCCATATCGAAGCATACAAGATCGTATTTCCTCATCATCGGCTATCGTCTCCTCGTACATCTATTCCGTTAATAAAAGGGCGCATCGTTCCATGAAGCATGTTTTGAGCTGTCGGTTCTGCGAGTTATCTCTAAAATACGGGTAAGGACATGACCGTTTCATGATTACAATCATCGGTACGGGACATGTTTTCAATCTGGCCGAACCGGTGTCCTTCATAGTGAAGAACACTTGGCCCGATGCCGTGCTGGTGGAGCTCGACAAAGGCCGTTACACCGCGATGATGAACGACTACAACGGTGTGAAGCCCAAAGAGACAAAGGAGATGTCCTCCATATACGCGAGTACCGCAAAGTATCAGCAGAAGATGTCAGAGCAGAGCGGAAGCAAGGTCGGAAGCGAGTTCCTGGCCGCTATCAATACTGGCAGGCTGCTCAATGCAGACATCATCCCGATAGACACCGATGCCATGCGTGTGATGGACGAGATGTGGGATGAGATGTCCGCATCCGAGAAGATCCGTTACAGGTTGTCCAGCTTCCGTGATTCTTTCGGCGGTATCAAGAAGGTGGAGGATACCCATAGCAAGTTCGCCGCGAATGAAGTCGATTACATCGAGGACATGAGGCGCAGGTATCCCACATTGGTCAGGAAGCTGATCGATGAGAGGAACGTCTACATGGCGGACCAAATAAACGCGCTCTCCGGTAAATATCAGAATATGGTGGTAATCGTCGGGGATGCCCACGTGGAAGGAATTATTAAACTTTTGAAAGATGAACACATCAGGAAGATCAGGCTGAGTGATCTGATGGACCACGATAAGATGGCACAGATCCGGCAGATGATATGGGACGGAAGGGAGACACTATGAAAGTAACATTGTTGGCATGCACACCGAACGCAGACAAGATATGCGCCGCAGCAGGACACTCCTGCTATTCGAAGAACTCATCAGCAGATATGGTGGACGAGATCGATTCCGACAAGGTCCTTTCCAGGATCGTCGGCATGGGGCACTATTCGGTCATAGAGCATGCAGTCTTCACGTTCAGCATCGAGGGGGTTTCCCGCGCGCTTACCCATCAGCTTGTAAGGCACAGGGTGGCATCCTTCTCCCAGCAGAGTCAGAGGTATGTCTCCATGGATTCGGCCAGTTATGTCACTCCGGGAACAGTATCCGAGAACCAGAATGCCAAGGAGATCTACGACACGGTCATGAATACCATATGGGATGCATACGAGAAGCTGGAGAAGCTGGGGGTCCCTGCGGAGGATGCAAGATATCTGCTTCCCAACGGATGTACCACCAACATAACGGTCACCATGAACGCACGCGAGCTGATGCACCTGTTCTCCCTAAGATGCTGCAACCGTGCCCAGTGGGAGATTCGGGAAATGGCGGACCAGATGCTCGAGATATGCAGAGAGGTCTCGCCTGTAATTTTCGAGGATGCCGGTGCCCCGTGTGTCCGCGGACCATGTCCAGAGGGCAAGAAGTCCTGCGGAAACCCCAGGAAGAAATGATAGAGATCTATTTCGCCGGAGGATGCTTCTGGGGAGTGGAGAAGGCAATATCCCTCATCAGAGGAGTCGTTTCCACTCAATGCGGGTATGCCAACGGCGATCCGCATCTCATCCCCGATTACCTGCTGGTATGCTCCGGGAAGTTCGGATATGCGGAGACAGTGAGAGTCGAGTACGATCCGGATATGATTCCTCTGGAGAGGCTTATCAAAGGGTTCTTCACCATCATAGATCCCTGCTCTTTGAATAAACAGGGGAATGATGTGGGCGTCCAGTATCGTACCGGCATATATTGGACGGATGAATCTTCGGCAGATGTCGTGAGGAGATATGTGGCGGAGAAAGCTGTCGGTCTTCCGGGATTCTGCACGGAAGCGGAGCCATTACGTAATTTCACACCGGCTGAAGATTATCACCAGGGCTATTTGGACAGGAATCCCGATGGATACTGTCATATATCGGTTTATGAGATGGAGGAGCTGTCCCGTTTGTGATACGATTCACCCTAAATGATTATATAGGGTATCGGCTTAATCGGGTTCAATTCGGTGAACTATATGGGAAGAATCAGACCCACATACATCAAGAGAGTCTCCATCGAGTTGCTCAACAAGTATCCTCAGGCATTCAGCAAGGACTTCGAGGGCAACAAAGAGATGGTCGGCACCCTCACGGATGTCTCATCGGTGACAATGAGGAACAGAATCGCAGGATACATCACCCGCTACCTGTCTCACCCTGAGGCATGAAAACGCCTTAAACCTTCTATAGGTTCCGCAGCTTTTGCCCGTGTGGGGTAGCTTGGATATCCTGCAAGATTGCGGATCTTTTGACCCGGGTTCGAATCCCGGCACGGGCACCATACTATCGTTCAGCCAGGGCTATGGAACCGGGCCCGCATTTCAATCTCGGGCGATCATTCATTTGATTTGGACCGATTTAAAAAAAGGGAAACGGCTGGAAGGCCAGCCGGGAAGTTTACTGCTGGGCCCTCTTCTTTCCGAGGTAATCAGGTATGTTGAATATGGTGTAAATCACCGAACCGACGAATGTCAGCCAGACCCCGATGTTGATGTCCGTGAACTTCACAGATCCGGAACCGATCATCTCCACAACGCTTGTGTAGATCAGGAATGCATCCAGAATCGTTACGATTCCCAGAACGACGTTCAATAAGGCGATCTTCGCATTTCCGAAGGGCAGCATGTTCAGGACAGCTGCGACCATCGCCACTATGAACAACAGTACGAATGACCAGTTGACGGCTTTCGGATAAGCAGTCATCGATAGGATGCATCCGACGAACGCCAGCAGCAAACCCAGGAACGCGATGAAGGCTATCAGGTCAAGCCTGATTTTGATGTCTCTCATATCGGATGTATCGGGGTTCCGATATAAGATTATCAGTCATCCTGTACCTCTTCGGGCCAGACCTCTCTGACTATCTCCACATCCCCAGGGGGTAAGATCCTAGAGATCTCCTCCTCTGGGACGGCGAAGCGTTTGGCTATATCGTTGGCCATGCGCCCGTTCTTCTTACCCGGACGGATTATGAGCATCTTCTGGCAGTCCTCGAAGCATTCTTCAGGGGCACACATGACCTTCCTTGCTCCCTGGAAGTAGAACTCTCCTACGGCAAGCTCCATTGGCAGGTGGTACTCGTAGTTTCTCTTACCGCGTATGATGAAAGCCCCGCGCGGGACGAACTCTCCAGGGTTGGGGGTCTTGCTGACCTGATCGGGATAGACCCAATATGCTGTTCCTTCCGGAATCGATGCAATCCAGGCCTTTGACTGTGCGGCTGCGAACTGGCATGCCTGCCTGAGCTCCTCCGCAGTAGCGGTTGCTCCCTCTTTGATGATAGTAGAAGGTGCTCCGTGAACATCCGTATGGGCGTACAGGTCTTTCTCTTTCAGATGCTTTTTCACGACTCCGTCGTTGGTATGGGCGTCCCTTCCAGCGAGGACCAGTTTACCTTCCGTCGTGAAAAACCATTTGAATCTCTCGAACCAGAACTGTTTGGTGGGCTGGGCGCGTGAAGCAGCGAGGGCCTTTGCCTTGTCGAATCCCTTTTGTTTCTTCGCAAGTTCTTCGCGACTGACATTGAGAGCATCCTCGGCATGTTTCCCCTTCTCGCCGATGTCCTTGCTCTGCTGATAGATTTCGGATGCGTTTGCATCTATCCCCTTGGTGTAATCGAGTGTGACGGTCTCATCGGCGAATACTCCTGTGACGAGGTTCTTCGAGGGGTCGATATCTTTCACATAGGGGATCTTCATGGCCCCTTCCTTCAGTTTCTCCCAGGTGAGCTTCTGCGACTGTTCGTTCAGCACATTCAGGAGAGTGCTGACGTTCTGGTAGTCGGCGTACAGTGCTTCCGCTTTCTTCTTCAGATCCTCGCACTGCATCCTGTACTCGTCGACGGTCTCCTCCTGTTTGGAGATCCTCCTTTGGAGTTTCAGTATCTCCGGGTCGACGTAGTTCTCCTCTTCCTCGTCCCTCATCTGCTGGACGTATGCATCTATGGCTTGGGAGACGGTATCGTAGCGTTTCTCCTCCATATCATCGTGCGAAACCATGGGGAAGGGGGAGAAATCCTCCATCTTTCCATCTTTGAAGTATGCGGTGGGCTCCGGAACGTTGATCGTGTGATCTACCATGTCCTTGACCTCCGCGTACATCTTGGAGAGGAATTCTTTCGATACCTCGTTGTCGGGCACGTTCTTGTCGATGCCCACGCGTTTGCAGATCTCCTCTGCATACTGTCCTCCAAGGTTGCATGCGGTAGCCAGAGATCTGACGCAGTCTGCCTCCGATGATTCGAATGCATTGATGAAATCCTCTTCCGTGGATTCCACGGGGTTGAATCTCGGCTGGGGCCAGATGTAGTCCTCTCCGGGGCGGACCTTACGGTCCCTCATGGTCTTCTGGATCAGACAGGTGTCGATCTTCCCGTCCTTGACGAGTAGGACATTGCCTCCTCCGAAGATCTCGAAGATGAGCTTGTATTCCCCGTCGGCCTTGAACACTTCCATCTCGAGGACCCTGTCGAATCCGATCTGCCTCGTCTTCCCGATGCGGGCGTTGTCGAGGTATTTCCTGAGGTATGTGGCGAATGAGGTGGGCTGTATAGGCGTCTCCGGTTTCTCCGCCGGAGAGTACAGCCATTTCTTGTCCTTGAAGAAGAGGTCCTTCTTTCCCTCGCCCTGGACGTTGATGCGGAACAGCACGTTCCCTGCCCCCCATTGGAAGATCTTGTCCATGTGGGCACCCTCAAGTGCCGATAGTTCCGTTGCGATGGAACGGACGTCGAAGGAACTCATCTCTTTCTTCATGTCTGGGGTTTAGTGCGACGTATGAGATAAAGAATCGTATCGGTTATCGCGGGATTCGGTCTGAAAAAGTCTGTATTTGTCGGATTCGGAGAAGCAGATGTTGTTTCTTTCCTGTTAAGGTTTTATATGTGATTCACTTAACCGATTTCACACATGCCGTTGTGGCTAAGGGGTATAGCGATGCCTTGGTAAGGCATAGGTCGAGGGTCCGATTCCCTCCAACGGCTCTTCTTTTCATTCATC
>DAXB01000068.1 GCA_002506175.1 Methanomassiliicoccaceae archaeon UBA113 | reverse complement strand
AACCCGATCTGGAAGTACGGTTTCTGCGACTTCGAGGGCATAATAGCCGGAGACCGTTTCAAGAACAGGAAGGATGCAATCTCGTACCCTTTCAAATACCTGACCAAGTGTCTGACGGATGCAGATGAATCGAGGATCTCCGGATTCGATACGATCAACGAGATCGAAGACAAATCGATCAGGACCATGCTCTTCACCCATCTGGGGAACAAATGCTTCTGCACCAGGGATGTTTCCTTCGGCAAAAGCTTCAAGGAACGTATCGGGATGCTGCCTACGATCAAACCGGAAGGTCAATCCGTCTGGAAACGTATCGAGACCGTGACCGGCTCTCAACATGATCTGGTTATGGAATTGAAACAGAGGAAAGCCGTCAAGCTCTTCAGATCTGTTTGCTCGAAACAAGGTTCTCTTTCAATTCCGACATAAACACAAAACTGGATTTTGGATTTCTCCAAAGTCATCTCTTCCAGTTTTTACTCTTATCTTTTCTCACATCTGAAAGCGACGCCGCAGGCGTCGCCCTCTACCTTCTCCAAATACCGTACAGGTACGCCCCGTCCAATCCTGGCGCCGTAGGCGACAGGCCACGGCTGCACCGTTCCGCGTAGGGCCTCTGGCCCTGCGGACGGTGCTGCCGTCAGGCACTCCGCGTCAGCGGAGGGCCACAAGCGGGCGAGCGACAGCGATGCCCGCATACGACTTGATAAGAATAACCTGAGTTAAAACTCTCTTTTTAGAACTTTTCTATTATTCTTGTTTATCAGAATCGAGTGGGTAAACCCACTCGAAAGTAACTAAGGGCTCTTTTCTATAATTAAATGCTTTTTCGGTATTCCGTTTTATCTAATTAGCTCTACAACTTTTTTATCTCCGTTATTTAACGATAGAGTTTTCTCTATATCGTATGAATTTCCCCACATATTTGTACATTTCATTTTTATTATACACCTATGAGTGTCTAATGATTTATCCCATTTCACACTGTATGTTTTTTCAACATAGCTCATCCCTTTTACAGAATAAACCCCAACTTCTTTGTCATCAATTGTGACTACTACTGTTGCTTCATCACCGTAATTATTTGAAGCTACTACTGTCACTGATGCACTGTTCGAATTATCTATTGCCAAACATAATATGAATATCACAATCAACAGTACTGCTACTACAACACAGACTGATGAAAGAATGACCATTTTTTTATTTTTAAATCCGGTCTTTTTCCGTATAGGTTCATTATCAAACATCGATCTTTGATTGTTATATGATCTTTCTTCATACCCACTTAAACATATATTGTTTAAATTTAAGCCACAATTGGGACAAAAATGATCTTCTAATGATATTTCTTTTCCACAGTTACTGCAAAATACCATACGTCTCAATTATTATATGGCATCAATATGTTTAATAAATTGTTTCTATACATTTCACTCCAATCAAAAATTAACATAAGTTCACATTGATATGATTTTCAAATTCATCAATAACAAGCCTGTACTTGTAATGCCAAACTTCACATCAATAACACTTTTTTTACTATATTACTAATAATTCAATCGAGAATTATTTTGGTTCTATCTATTTTTCCAAATCTTAATTTTTTGTACCAGCCAGTTACTTCTTTTTTCCTTCTAGCATACTCCTCTTGCATTTCAATCGCAGATGACATTTTTCCATTTCCTATAGGAACTATTCCAAACCATTTCTCACCAGATATGTGACTGTAATATGTTGCATACACTATATCCAATGTTTTTCTATTATCAATAAAAGCTACATTCAGATCATTCTTATGAGTTGCTTTAACAGAAGGATAAACTATGCAATCAATATCTAATTGCTTGAATAATCTATTTGCCATTATTATTGATAATCTATGAGGGTCATTTCCATCATTTTTCATTAAAAAACTCTTTACAAAACCCTCTACTATTCTTGCTTTTTCTTTTTGTTCCGTTGTTAATTGCATTTTATTCAATTCACATTCTATCAAATCAACATCTCCAACCCATATGAACTTTAGATTCTGACTATTCACAAATATTGTTTCTACAAAAGAACAATCATGTGTTAATGCTTCTTCAATAGCCGCCACCTGTGAAAGAGAAGTATACAATATCGATTTTTCTGTAAAATCGAATCTATTCTTTCTTTTATTATCAAAAGGAGGTTCTCTATACCAATCTTCTCCCATCCCTACTGTCGATGATTTAGCTTTGCGAATACGTGAAAAATAATATTTTTCACTCATGATAAACATCGGAAGAATAACCGCATTCAATTCTTTCGGGCTAACAGTAATGTTGATTAGACATTCAATCTCACTATCAGACATTTTTGAATAGTCTAAATTATTTGCCGTTTCAATTGCTTTTTTTAAACATTCTTTTTCTATTGTATTTAAGTAAGCTTTGTACTCTTCACAATTAATCCACACAATCCGTTCCCCCATCTATCATCAGAGAACATATTGGACATATTCTTCTATGATGTATGTTATCTATCCTTGCAACCCATTCATGCCCATTTAGACAACGCCACCATACTTTTTTATGAGAATTAGCTGAAACTGTATGAGGATCGATTTCAATATTTTTCTCAAAACACCACCATTTTACTAATTCTGGATCCATTGTGCATAAATCATTAAATCCTTGCTGAATTCTATGTCCGGAACAAAATGGACAGCCATACCCTTTTCTTATTCTGTTGATAGGCGATTCTTGCCATTCATGACCTTTATCACATTTCCACCATACTTTTTTTCCCCCTCCAGATATTACCTCTTTAGGATTGTGAATTTTATTCTTTTCACAATTCCACTCTATTGCAAGATCTGGATGCATTGTTTTCAAATCATTAAATCCAACAAGTAGTTTTTGATTTGAACAATATGGGCAGCCATCTTTTCTTTTTGTTCTATTGGAAATAAGGGCTTGCCATTCATGGCCACAAGAGCCTAGCCACCATACTTTTACACCGGATGTAGCAGCATAATCAAATGGCATTTTTCCACCATTTTTGTTCGGATGCCATTGTTTTGCAATTTCAGGATACTTACTTTCCAGATCGTTAAAGCCAGGTAACACCTGACGTCCACAGCAATATGGGCACCCACTACCAGACATCCTTACAGCGATAGATGTCTGCCATTCATGGCCTTTATCACATTTCCACCATACTTTCTTCCCAGAACAATGTGGCACATACTCTGGCGAAAGTGTACTATTTTTTTCATAATTCCATTCTTTTATTAATTCTGGATTGCAATTACTTAAAGAATTTTCATTCTGCCTTGTTAATTGTATACTCATAATACATGGAGAATCTAAATCAACATCTACGTCCTGTTTTAGATCAATATTGTATTGCGATGAAAGGTATGATAATAATTCCAATATCCCCTTCGAAAGAGACTTCATTGTTAGAGATTCCAAGCATATTGTTTTACAACCTATTATTATTGGACATTCTGGTTCTCTAATACGTATTAATTCAATACCATTTTCACTACATTTTTTGTTTTTCTTTAAATCTTTTATCGGATCATTATGGTACAATTGACCATCATATTCAATACCAACATTAAATTTAGGTAAAAATATGTCCAGTTCCTTTTTATTCAAACACTCTGGACGATAATTTTCAATAACTTCTGTTTTTTGAGACAGGTAATACACTATAGCTTTTTCATTGAATGATGTATGTACTTCCTTAGAACAAATCGGACACCCATTGCCGTTTGTTCTAGAAGATATTACGGCCTGCCATTCATGACCGCAAGGCCCTAACCACCATACCTTTTTGCTTGATGATGGAAAAACCATATTGGGCAATAAATCTCCATTCTTTGTTGGATGCCATTGTTTAGCTATTTCTGGTTTTTTGGTTTCTAAATCATTGAATCCTTCTAATATACGGCTACTATTGCAATAATAACACCCACAATTCTGTTTTACTCTTTTTGCTGTGGACATCTGCCATTCATGACCGCAAGGCCCTAACCACCATACATTTTTTGAATTATTTGAGCCGATTTGTGTCGGTTTCAAATCACCATTCTTTGTTGGATGCCATTGTTTAGCTATTTCTGGATATAGAGTAAACAAATCATTTTTACCTTCTAATATACCAATACCTTCGCAATAAGGACAATCCTGACCTAATGCTCTTTTTTTCACAGATGATTTCCAGATATGTTGTTTTTCACATATCCACCAGATTACTTTATGAGATGCTGGTTTCACATCTGTTGCTTTCAGATTACCATTCTTTGTTGGATGCCATTGTTTAGCTATTTCTGGATATAGTGTTTGTAAATCGTTGAAACCTTGTATTCTTTTTCTTCCAGTGCAATAAGGACAGTTTTGACCATTCACCCTTTTATCAATTGATAATTCCCATTCATGGCCACTATCGCATATCCACCATACTTTCTCTTTCGATCCTTTACCTACTTGAGTCGGTTTCAAATCACCATTCTTTGTTGGATGCCATTGTTTAGCTATTTCTGGATATAGTGTTTGTAAATCGTTGAAGCCTTCATGGACTTTTGTACCATTACAATATGGGCAACCATGTCCTTTAACCCGATTATCTATTGTAGATTTCCATTCATGGCCACAAGTACCTAACCACCATACCGTCTGACTTGATCCACATCTATAATTAGATGGTTTCAATACACCGTTCTTTGTTGGATGCCATTGTTTAGCTATTTCTGGATGTATCGTTTCTAGATCGTTCAGTCCAATGATTGCTTTTTTTCCAAAACAAACAGGACATTTTTTTCCACGAGTTCTATCTGAAACTGATTTTTCATAACTATGGCCTTCGGGACAGATCCACCATACCTTTTGTCCTGACCCGTAGGTTATTTGATTAGGTTGTATAGTGTTACGATTACTATCCCACTCTAAAAGCAGTTTTTCATCGTGGTTTTTACACCAATCCGCAAATATAATATGATCTGCCATACCGTTACTCAATTCTTTTTTGCTTGTTTTAGAGCCTGTCTCGCAGCCTTGTCCCTGGCATACTGTTCCCTTGCACGAGCTTCCATCTCTTCGGGATCCATGTCCTCTTCAGGCTCACCTACCTGATCAACCTCGTAGCTCCTGAGGGCCTCATAGATCTCCTCCGATTCCGGATCGAATCCTCCGGCATAGACCTTCGTGACCTTCTCGATGATCGCTTTTCCATCCACGATGTACCACCTGACCTCATCCTGCCCCTTCTCGAGGTTCATGAGTTCAGCCAGGACCGATGGCAACGTCACTCTGCCGTAATCGTCGTACTTGACCGCTCTGCCAATCTGTACCATTTTATCCCAATATTGTCAATGATGACAAAATTATTTATAGAGTCGTTGTCAATATTGGCAATTAGATAGTATGGTTTACAATATTGACAATACATACAACGATGAAGGGCCACCTTCCCTGAAAGGTCTGGTCTCCGACTGCTCCCCCGAATCCCTGTGCAAGATAGACCGGTTGGCCAGCATCTGCGGGCTTGCCACGTATCTGCGCAATTTCCCCACCAGCATCCTCTCCGATCAGGAAAGAAACGGTTTCACGGACATCCTTTCTTTTGCCATAGAACTTGAATCGAAATGCTTCGACGAGATGGGTTTCCAATGAAGGTGACAACATTGGCAATCCATACAGAAATAATCGGAAAGAACCGCCATCACACGGAGGTTTGAATGTACGGAAGCCATGAAAGATCCTCTGTCAAGTGCAGATCCGCCTCGAACAACCGCACCCCGGACAGCTGCGTGAGGGAGTTCCTGGAATCCGAGTTCCGCAACTCCAAGGACTACACCCGCGAGAAATGCAGATGGAGCCTCAACCGCACCAACAGCTTCCTCCTCGCAGCGGGTTTCGACATCAACCCCCGCAACATCACGGAGGAGGCCGTCGAATACCTCATGAAGGAACGTATGTCGAAGTACCTCGTGTCCTATCAGAGGGGCGAGATCTCCTACTTCAACAGATACCTGCGCTACTTCAACAACGATGTCATCGACAGGATGAGGATCGTATGGCCGCAGGACATGAGGGTCAATGCCGATTGGCTCGACGACGAGCAGTACGAAAGGCTCCTCAACCATCCGATGACCCCTTTCCAGGAGATCGTCATCCATCTCGAACTATGCATGGGGCTGAGGAATGTCGAATGCGGACGCATCATGCTCAACGACATCTACGACAACGGCACCAAGCCGTACATCAACGTCCGTGGCAAAGGGCGCGGTACCGGGAAGTACCGTTCCGTCAGGTTCCACTACAACACCCGCGAGGTCCTCGCACGCTGGATGAAGGAACGCGAGAGCATCGTGAAACAGGCCCGCTACGCCAATCCCAACTGGCAGGATCCGGGCACGCTCCTGATCACATCGCAGTACTCCGGGAAGAAGTTCCAATCCCACGCTTTCGCAGAGCACAGCGGCGCGATAGACGACAGGGTCGATTTCGTCCTCCGCGAGGAGCTCGGATTCCATTTCTCCAACCACACATTAAGAAGGACCTTCGGCCGCAGGCTCTTCCATGCCGGTGTCCCCATCGAGACGATCTCGAAGTTCCTCGGCCATGAATCCCTCGTGGAGACGATGAAGTACCTCGGGCTGAACCTCGACGACATGGACGCGGGCATGAGCAAACTTGCAGAGTACGACCGTAAACAGGGCCTCGGGGGTGGCAGGAAATGAGGGGGGCCAGAACTATTACTCCCAGTCCGATCAGGGAGTGGGGACCACTTCTGCATCTTTCATTTCAGCCAGGGTTCGTCATAACTGTCGAGCTCGAGTTAAGACGAACTTTTGAAGTCCTGTATTGAAAAAGTTTTTAGGGGCCGTCAGGCCCCTCATTTCTCGCCCGAGAAATACAAAGGCCTGAGCACATCCAGAGTGTCGATCTCGAGCTTGTACGTCATCGAAGCCGATGCTACCCCGAACGTCATCACCATGTTCATGCTCGTACTGTACGGTACCCACAGACTAAGATCCTTCTCGTTGGGATCGCCTGTCTTGATGAAGTTAAGCCAATATGCGTGCATGCAGTCCCTCATCGATGCATCATTGCCCTCGAACTTCATTCCGAACATTCCATCCTGTCCGAAAGAATACGCTATCTCAGCCGCATGGTACGGAATTACAGAATCTCCGACATAATGCGAGAACTGATACCCATAGACGATTGTTCCGTTTTCAGTGAACAGTCTCTGGAGGAGATCTGTGCCCAACTTGATCAATGTCATGCCGTTGATGTCCGCTGCCTTTTCGAAAGTGGACATCCAGATCTTTTTGTCATAGTAGTCCTTCACATCATCAGCCTGAGAGCCGAATATGGATTTTATGAACGAATCCAATTCGCTCTCGGTTATGTCGGGGTCTGTGAAGATGGTCCCTTCGAACGTATTGTATCCCATCAGAATCCTGACGTTGTTGTAGTGCCCCGCCTTCACCGCATCGATCGTACTCTCGGGAAGGACTATGCCGTCATTGATCGGCCAAGGCGAGTAGCTGTGGTCTTTCGACAGATACCAACCGAAATCGCATGCATCCATCAGTTCGAAAGCATCCGCACACATCAGCTTGGAGAATGCGGTGCTGTCATCGGCTGTGATCGTAGGATCGTACCTCTTCGCGATATTGAGAGAGACCGCTTTGGCTTCCTTCACGCCCTTGGTCGCGGGGATCGTGTGCATCACAGCTCCGCTCTCCAGAATCGCATTCTGGAAGAGATCCTTGCCCTGCGTCAGCGGAGATACGATCAGGTTCAGAACGGAGAACGACCCTGCGGATTCTCCTCCGATGGTGACATTCTCATTGTCGCCACCGAATTTCCCGATGTTGTCGTGCACCCACTCCAATGCGCATATCTGATCCAACGTACCCCAGTTGCCTGTGGTATCCCCGATGCCTTCCAAAGATTGCTTCAGGCAATCCAATCCCAGGAACCCCAACGTACCGAGACGGTAGTTGATCGTCACCACGATCACCCCGTCCTTTGCGAAGGCGGTTCCGTCATAATCCGCATCCTGTCCGCTTCCGAATACGTATGCTCCGCCGTGTATCCACACATACACGGGCAGATCGCTCCCCTGCTTCGCATCGGCGGGGGCCCATATGTTGAGGTTGAGGCAATCCTCGCTCTCATTCGCCGAATGCCCGTCATGATTTTCCTGTATGGCGATGTTGCCCCATTTTGTACAATCCAATGTCTCTGTCCAAGGTTCCTTCTCGACAGGGGCTTTGAACCTCAGTTCACCCACGGGTGCTTCCGCATAAGGTATCCCTTTGAATGAGGTCACACCATCCTTTTCGATACCTTTCACGTTCATGAGATCGTTCGTTACCACCTTCTCGCCGCTGTTGCTGCTGGAGACAACAGCAGCCGCCGATGCGGAAACGATGACGATAATAACAGCCAATATCGCAATGGCTTTCGTTTTACTGTCCATAAACGGTAATCTTTTCGTTTGTATAAATATCGAAGTTCATGAAACTGCCTCCAACATACATTACCAAATAATGACATCTTGACATTTTTACACAACATCCTCTGTAACGACATTAAGCGTGGCCATCGTTTGTATTGCATGATATCCTGGATGCGAGTCAAAACCAGCCGGATTATCGTCTGCTGAAATCTTTTCACGATATCGGAACACTTACACGGTACCAATGCATACGTAATCTATATCATACCCTACCAAATTGGTAGGGTATTGGTATGGCATTAGTTTTTCTTTCCCGACCACGAATAAACCTTCATGTTAACGTCTTTGCCAATTTCTTCCAACAAACCCATTTCATTTAGAAGCTTAATATCAGCGCGCGCCGTATTCAAAGATACATCGTTCTGATTCTGCACAGACCTCACTGTGACAGTTCCGCCATCGAACAAGCTAGAAACGATTCTTATCTGTCTCTCATTCAGACCATAATGAGATAACCTGGATTTCATCAGGCGCTCTTCTTCCAACTTCCTTTTCAAATATTTTTCAAACCTATCGATAGACTCCATCACGGCCTTAAGATTGTACAGTATGAAGTAATTCATGTCGTTATCGTCTGTCTCTCCGAATACAAATGATTCCTCATACTTCCCTTTATGATCCTTTATATATCCGGATAATGCGAGATACTCCATTAACCAATACCCGCTCTTAAGTTCATACCAATAAAACAATGTACGGGCAACACGTCCGTTACCATCCTCGAACGGATGTATGTATGCAATTACATAATGCAGAATAATCCCTTTGATTAAAGGGTGGAGGAACTCCCCCTCATTATTGATAAAATCACAAAGTTGCTGTAGCGCCAATTCGATTTCCCCTTTCGGGATGGGTTGATGGAATATCTCTCCTGAGAAAGAATCCTGAACTACAACATCATCATTGTTACGGAAAACCCCTCTGTATTCTTCATCCAATGTCCCGTCAGTAACAATTTTATGCACATCTCTGATGAAATCCGGCGACAAAAACTGTTTCGTATGGTCCTTTATGAACAACATTGCCCTATAATTATTGACAATCATCTGCTCCGATCTATTCTTTGGATGAGCATTCTTACGCAGCATTTCCTTTGCTTTCTTAGTGGTTGTTACCGCACCTTCCATCTGGCTAGATGCAATGGATTCCTCCATGAGAGAACTGATGACATAGTATATGCCCTCATGAGGGTCGACGGTATCTGGTAACACACCTGCCATCGACTTCATATCAAACTTGTGAAGCATACTCATCATTCTGTCCAACAGATGGTAACTATATTGGGTATTCCCGAAGACCAAAACTTTCATATTGTACGTGCGCACAATTTTCATTCCTGCCCATACATGATCCGGATCGATTGCATCAGTATCTCTCATACGCACCTCGGACCAATGGAGATACTTATTGTTGAAATCCTTCACGTATTCTCCGAGCTTATCAGACAGTATCACCTTATGATTCCGCTCATCGGATAGGATCTCATCAACTTTCGGAGGATTCCTGGGCACATGCATAGTATGTCATCGCATGAAGTATATATTAACCCTACCAAATTGGTAGGGTATTGGTAGGGTATTGGTATGCTGTCCCGGATTCATGCATATATCTGACCCTATTCGTACCGACAACGGTTTCCACGTAAATACCGACATATGGTTCGAAACGGCGGCTGTCCGTCCCTGGTCTCCAACCGAAAACTACGAAATACTGCCAGCGAGATTAAGGCATATGACATTCCGCATCACATTCCTAGGCACCGGCGGTGGAAGGCACACCACGATGTATCAGGTGAGGAGCACCGGCGGAATGCTGATCGAGCATGACGGGAAGATGCTCAACGTGGACCCGGGACCGGGCGCGCTGACTCAGATGCATAGGATTCACTACAATGTATCCGATACCGATTCCATGATCATCTCGCACTGTCACCCGGATCACTACTCGGATGCTGAATGCGTCGCAGAGGGGATGTGCCATGGAGGGAGACTGAAAAGAGGCCACATATTCGGATCCACATCGGTGATAGAGGGATCCGGTAAACTCGGACCCTGCCTATCCAAGTACCATCTGAACATCGTCAAGGACTACAGAGCCTTCAAGCCCGGAGAAACAATCTCGGTGGATGGGATGGATGTGGACATCAAAAAAGCCATCCACAGCGACCCCACCAACGTGGGCTTCGTCTTCCACACCGAACACGGTCGTGTCTCTTACGTGTCAGATACGGAGTTCACACCGGAGATTGCTGAGCAGTACATCGGGTCACGCGTCCTCATCCTCCCTGTAACAACACCTTTCGAGAACCGCATACCGTATCACATGTGCTCGGACGATGCCGTGGAATTCATAAAGATAGTGAAACCGGAACTGGCGATATTCATCCACTTAGGAGTGGTGATGATCAAAAGGGATCCCGACAAGCAGGCAGCCATGGTCCAGGATATGACCGGCATCAGAACGATAGCGGCGCACGACCTCATGACGTTGGATGTGGGGGAAGAGCTTGTACTGGGCGATGCCGAGACGTTCGATGACGAATGGATCCCGTCGACATCGCCTTAAATGTGAACCGGATAGAATCCGGCCATACCCCAATTAGTGGTTTTCGTACCTATGCATTTAGCCTGCCCCGGCTGAAGATACCCTATGTAATGCTGCTCTTCCTTTATTGTCTCCACGACGTAATATATGGTGTCAGAACCTCCTAGGACAGCGGTATCCGCCACACAGACCCAATTATGCATCCCGAATGCATCAAGCTCACTGTTGGTACGTGTTTTGAAATCATCCAATGCCACTCCAGCCATTACGTGACCTTGCGATCCGCACATCGCTGCTTCATAGCCCGCTGCGATGAACAGAGAGCATGCCAAAGCGGATTTGTCCTCGCAATCTCCGGCAAGATGATAGAGCGTCTCCATCGTATCCTGCCAATACTCATCCTGGCCCCATATTCTCGCATCCCCGTAACTGTTGCCGTAATGAGGATACTCTATCGCGACCTGGGCCATGGATGCAAGGAATTCCGCATATCCATGCCTGTCGCTTGTCGAACCGCCGATCTGTACGAATCTCTCCTCCAACTGTGACACAATATCGCGGACGGTATCGTTCACGGTGACAAGGCTTGGCAGGTCCACAAATTGGTGTTCACCTTTGATTGGATTGTTTTTCTTGCTGCGTTCATTTATCTCCAGGTACTCTTTGATATCTATCTGATACGAGACGGATGCATGTTTTGATTCCCCATTGTAAATGAAATCCCATTCAAGACTGCGGGACACTTTCCCCAGAACGGTCATCTCGAACGTTTCATTGCCAACGGTCACAGCGTACTTTCCAGGAGTCAACACAATCTTGTCGGTTTCTGATTCATATCCTTCATACACTTTACCGTTCTCAGAATACGCGTGAAGCTCATCGAACACATGCCATGTGACAATAGACTCGGAAGACAGCGTATGGGTGGATTCGTCATATGTTATGCCGTAAGGCAGATCTATGACGGGATCCGGTTCCACCGGAGGATCCGGATCGACTGGATCGTACGGATCATTGGGTTCCACCGGCACGGATGCGAATACCATCACCACCGCAGATACAATGAAAATGATTGGCACTATTACTGCCAATACTTCGTACGCAGCCTTCATCGTTAGTAATTCTGGCTCTTGTATTATATCTGTTTTGGAAAGATTCTCAGGGATTCGAGAAGATCTCTATGAATTCCCCAAGCGCCTCATCGATCACCGGAATCGCCGCACGGAATCTGTCCCTCTCCAGGATTTCAACGTAATACGGCCTCAGATCCGACAAGGCACAAACACGTTTGCACCCGTCATCACTGACCGCGAGGGCCCATCTGAATCCGTCTGTGGCTATACCCTTCGGAGCATTGTCGGCATTCATGGCGCACAGCACCCTTGATACGGCCGATGTGAAAACGGAATTCATGGTCACCGTAGCCATGGATAATCCCGGCACCCTGCCGTCGAAGAGATCGTACGAACAAACATCCGAATATCCGAGGCATTCCATGACAGGCTTCACCAGAACCCTCTGTGTGAGCCTCAACGGATCCTCTCTGTTAACGACATCCTTGTAAGAAGGCACCGCGCGACCAGATATCACGGCACCAGACTTGTATATGCCGAAGCTCCGGTCCAATTCCTTTAGGGCCATCACCATCAGCCCTCTGATCTCATCATCGCTGCTCATACGGGCCCAAGGCTCTGAACCGTTTAAGAATGTGATAAGGAGGTTGCCGAATATCTTTGCACATCGATGTGAGCCAGCATATGCAGTGGCGTACCGAAAGTTCAACGATGGCTATGTCAGGGAAAAATGCCCGGGATGTCTCCCGGGAAGTTTACTGCGGCATCCGCAGGATCAGATGTATCCCTCGGATGCGAGGATGCCGATGATGTACATGAGCACGGTGATGATTATGGAGAGGACCAGAAGCATGTTGGATGTGCTCAGATCGTTCCTTCCTGTGAACATCATCTTGTTCGCATGGTTGATTGCCGCAATCTGCTCGTATGCGGCTTCGTCCGTGGGTGTCTCCCTGACGCTTCTCCACATCAGGGTGGAGACGGACGATACCCTTATTCCCTTGCTGATAGCGGACGATGACATGACGATTGCGATGCACATCAATGCCAAGATTCCAAGTTTGATGAAAAGGAAGTATGAGTCATACGGCGTCTTATGTCCAAGGCCGATGAGCATCATGATGAGTATACCGAACAGAACCGCGACATCCACGGCCATAGCCGCCAGGGCTGACCTTGTGAGCGATCCGGCCTGAACCGCAAGCTCATCCGACAACTCCTTCGAGATCGAGACGATCTCATCATTGGATGCTTCGGACAGGAAGAACTGGTATTTCTTTCCGAATTTCGGTAACTTGAATCCCATGTGCAATCATCTCTTTTTATCGATTCCAACAGACGGCATCACGGTGATTCGAGTCCACGATGCCGATGTAATCGCTGACGACATTACCTCAATAGGATATTAACTTTAACGAAGCTCGGCCCACTGACAGCGGATGATTTACGGTTGTATACGTCTAGTCATCGATACCGAAAACGGGAGGCAACGCCTCCCGTGAAGGTTTCATTCGATGTACTTGTTCTGCTTCATCCTCTCGAGCGCCTTCTTGATACGCTCGACAGGCTCTGTGACCGTCATCCTGATGTATCCGTCCGCGGATTCGCCGAATCCGTTTCCAGGCGTCACGATGAGCCCGATGTCTATCATCTTCTGCGTGAACTCAGCCGACGACATTCCGCAGTTGAACCACACATAGAAAGTACCCATCGGCATCTTGACATCGAATCCGAGATCCCTCAGCCCATCAACCAGGACCTTCCTCCTCTCGGAGTAGATCTTCATGTTCTTGGCCACCTCTTCCGGTGCCTCCCCGTTAGGTCCATACAATCCCAATGCGGTTATAGCAGCCTTCTGGATGAATATCGGTGCTCCTGAATCGATCTGTCCTTTGCATTTCTTCAGTCCGGCGATAAGGTCGGGATGGCCGACGGCGTATCCCAATCTGAATCCGGTCATGTTGAAGGTCTTCGAGAACGATCCGAACTCGATGCAATCCGGCCCGACCTGGAGTGCGGACGGTGCCTGGTATCCGTCGTAGACCATCTCGCAATACGCGTTATCATAACAGAGGATTGTTCCGTTGTCCTCACACCAGCCGTACACCTTCTTGAGGTATTCAAGGTCGCATGTCGCTCCGGTGGGGTTGTTCGGATAATTGAGGTACAGCATCCTGGCGCCCTTGGGGCACTCGTCCACATCCAGAAGCCAGTTCTTCTCGGCCTTCAGAGGGACCTTGACGCATTTGGCCTCGTTGAACAGAGTGGCTGCCCCCGAATACACAGGATATCCCGGTGAAGGAGCGACGATGGTCTCCCCATTGTTGACGAAGGCCTGCGCGATATTGAAGATCGCCTCCTTGGATCCTATCGTTATGCACACCTGGGTGTCAGGGTCGATGTCGAGGCCGTACCTCTTCTTGTACCACTGGGCGACCGCTACACGGAGGTCCTTCTCTCCGGCGGACGACGAGTACTTCTGATTCTCATTGATCTTGGCCGCTTCGTACATAGCATCCACGACGCAATCCGGTGCGGACAGGTCCGGGTCGCCTATTCCGAAGTCGATCATGTCCCATCCCTGGGCCCTCTTCTCTGCAGACAGCTGCTCGAGCCTTACGAAGAGGTACGGAGGGATCTGTCTGAGCCTTTCAGCCTGTTCATATTTTGCCATGTAAATCACTCCGAATACTCGTCAGGGAGGTTTCCCTCGAACACCAGGTCCGCAGGGCCTTCCATCATGACATACTTCAGATCCTTGTCGACGGTCACCTTGAGCCATCCGCCCGGCAGGTGGACGTCGATGGGCGTATCGAATGGGACGCGTCCCGTGATGGCTGCCGCCACCGTGCTGGCGCATGCACCTGTTCCGCAGGCGAGCGTCCATGCCGCCCCCCTCTCGAAGACGCGGATGTAGATCTTTCCGTCGATGAGCTTACAGAACTCCACATTGGTCCTCCTGGGGAAGAGCCTGTGACACTCCAGAAGGGGACCCAACTGGTCGATCGTGGCATCATCCATCTCCTGGAAGGTCACGAAATGAGGGTTGCCCATGGAGACTGCAGTGGCTTTGAAGTAGTATCTGAGGAAAGTGAAGGGTTCGTCCACATACTGCCCGTCCCAGTCTATGGGAATGGATCTTCCGTCGAGGATAGGTGCGCCCATATTGATTGTTGCGGCCACAGCCTTGTCCCCATCCAATGTCACAGTGGCCTTCAGGTCCCCTGCCAGGGTATGGATCGTCATTTCCTTCTTCTTCACGATGCCGCTGTTGTAGGCATGGACGGCAACGCATCTGATTCCGTTGCCGCACATCTCTGCCTCCGAACCGTCGGCGTTGATCACTCTCATCGTTATATCCGTGTTCTCCCCGGGCATTATGTATAACACCCCATCCGCACCGATACCGAAATGACGGTCGCAGGCGCATTTGCACCATTCTTCATCTATGGCCAGTCCGCCTTTCGAACCGTCCAGAACAATGAAATCGTTCCCTATGCCCTGATATTTCCAGAACTTCATCACATCAGCCTCTCGGGTATCCTCTGGTGTCTCCAGAGATCCTCCACGGTCTCGGCCTCACGGATGAGCTCGGCCTTACCGTCGTTGACCAGGACCTCTGCGCACAGAGGTCTTGAATTGTAATTGCTCGACATCGAGAATCCGTAAGCTCCGGCGTTGTAGATCGCCATGATGTCCCCGGGCTCCGGCTCCGGAAGGACACGGTCATGGGCCAGATAGTCTCCCGACTCGCAGATGGGTCCGACCACATCGAACCTGTTGGTGCAGGCCTTGCCGAACTTGTTGGTGATGGCCACATAATGATACGAATCGTAGAATGCGGGTCTGATGAGCGTGTTGAATCCTGCATCCACCCCTACATACTTCTTCACACCGGAATCCTTGACATCGTTGACCTTGGTGAGCAGCGTCACCGCATCGCATACGATGTATCTACCCGGTTCCAGAATCAGAGTCTGGATGTCCGTCTCCATCTGTATCATGTCCGTGAGCTCGCTGGCGAGCTCGTTGAGATCCATCTCCTCTTCCTGAGGTTTGTACGGGACGCCTATTCCTCCGCCCATATCGATGAACTTCAGATTGATTCCGAGCTCCTCGATCTCGTTAACCAGGTTGATCAGGACCTGCATCATGTCCATGAACGGTTCCACGGACTGTCCGCCCGAGCCGATATGTGCATGGATCCCTCTGATGTCGAATCCCAGATCGTTGGCGCGGGCATACGTGCTCACGACCTCTTTCAGAGGTATCCCGAACTTGGATCCCTTCGATCCGGTGATGACCTTATCGCTGTGACCGGAACCGACTCCGGGCGTGATACGGAAAGATACGGGGTGCCCGGGAGCGATCTCCGCAAGCCTCTCCATCTCGGAGACCGAATCTATGTTTATCATGACACCGAGCTCGGCAACCTCCTTCAGCTCCTTGTCGCTGACGCTTGTTCCTGTGTACATTATCCTGTCGGGGGTAAAGCCTGCTTTGAGGCATGTCCGTACCTCTCCGATGGAGACCGCGTCTATTCCGGAGCCTTCCTGCTCCAGTATCCTGAGGATCGCCAGATTTGTGTTGGCCTTGCAGGCATAGTGTATCCTGGTGTCCATGTACCTGGAGAATGCATCGTGAACGTTCCTGTAGTTCTCCCTTATCCTGGCTTCGTCGCAGACGTATACGGGGGTTCCGAACTCGGCTGCGATCTCCGGGGCAGGGATCCCCGCAATGTTCATGACTCCGTCCTTCGATTCGTAATCGCGCATCATCTTAATCACCCGATGTACTTGTCGTGGAGTGCGCCTACGACATCCATTACCTTGTCCATGGGCACGATGAAATTGAGGCAGACATCCGATGCCCCCTCCGAGATCATCTCCACGTTGGCTCCGGCCTCTTTCACAGCCGTGAATATGTCTCCGGACACTCCGCATTTGGAAAGAAGGTCGTCTCCGACGCAGCAGACGAGGGATACGTTGTTGTTGACATCGATCCTCTCGATGTTCTTTCCGGATAACTCATTCAGCTTCTTGATCACGGTGGATACATCAGCATTGTCTATCACCATCGCGATCGTGGACAGCGACGTAGAGATCGAGTAGATG
This sequence comes from Methanomassiliicoccaceae archaeon UBA113, assembly GCA_002506175.1. GTDB lineage: Archaea > Thermoplasmatota > Thermoplasmata > Methanomassiliicoccales > Methanomethylophilaceae > Methanoprimaticola. The sequence goes on along the minus strand of DAXB01000068.1, from coordinate 12,479 downwards.
ATTATGTTGCTCTCTGCGATCTTTCCGATGATCGCGGCCATCATCTCCGGCCTGTATGCAAGCTCGGCCGAGCTCACCGTGATGATTGCCAGGTCGTTCTTGGTAGCTACGGATTTCAGAAGACTCTTCCCCTTCTTCTTGATGTTGTGGATGAGCGTTCCGGGCTCCTGGGGCTTGAACGAATTCCTGACCTTGAGCGGGATGTGCTTTACCCTGACAGGTTCGATTGTCCTGGGGTGGAGGACCTTGGCTCCAAAGTATGCGAGCTCCGCTGCCTCTCCGAACGTCATCTCATCGATTTTGATCGCGGATTTGATGAATCTCGGATCGGACGTCATGAATCCATCGACATCCGTCCATATCTCCAGCATATCCGCATTGAGCGCATTGGCGACCACAGCGGCCGAATAATCCGAACCGCCCCTTCCGAATGTCAATGGCACACCGTCCTTGATTCCGTAGAATCCGGTGATGACCGGGATTATGCCCTTGTCGAGTACGGGGGCCACCTTCATGGACATCCCGTTCTCGGTCGCGATCAGATCGGCCGATCCGGAAAGCGGGAGACCGACGGCGCATATTCCGGCAGTCTCTGCCGTGAGTGCTACGGCCTCGTGGCCCATCTTCTTGAGATAGAATGCAAGCATGAGCGTGGAGAATCTCTCTCCCTGGGATGTGATCAGGTCCTTGTAGTATGGGTCTCCCGGGTTCTCCTGGAGCGCCTCCTTGAACTTCTCGAGCCTGATGTCGAATTCCTTCCTGAATTCGGCCATTATCTCCCCGTCGAACATCTGCTCTGCCGCCATGAGGTGCTTGTTGGCGAACTGCTCGACTATCGCATCCACATCCTTCGTGGGGTTGTCGACGACCCCGACGAGGAAGTTCGTTATTCCGGACATGGCGGAAGCAACGACTACCTTGTCGCCTTCCGTGTTGATGATGATGTTCGCTACCCTCTGGATGGCTTCGGCGGATCCTACGCTTGTTCCGCCGAACTTCATTACTGTGATCATAATCCAAGCACCTCGCTCATATTGTGGACCATTCCGTCCTTCTTTCCAGCCATCCATCTGATCGCTTCGATGCAACCGTCCGCGAACGCCTCACGGGATATGGCCTTATGGGAGAGTTCCACCCTCTCGTTGTTCGCGGCAAAGATGACCGTGTGATCCCCTATTATATCGCCTGCACGGATTGAATGCACGCATATTTCTTTATTACGAGGCCCGGTGACGCCCTGGCGCCCGTATTCGATATCCTGGATGCCCGTGGCTTCGCTGAGTCTGCGCACTGCTTCCATGGCCGTTCCCGACGGCGCATCCTTCTTGGCGTTATGATGGGCCTCGATGACCTCTATATCGTAATCCGGAAGATACCTCGCCATTATCTCGCACATCTTCCAAAACACATTGACACCTATCGCGAAATTGGCTGCGATGAGTGCGGATGTGCCGTTCTTCGCAACATTGTCTGCCATCGCATCGATGGCATCCTTGGAGACGGCTGTCGTTCCAAGCACGATGTTTGCCCCAGTCTCAGGGATTTTTGCTATGATCCCCTCGGCTGCCTTGGGTGATGTGAGATCCACGTACACGTCACAGCCACTGAGAAGATCTGCCAGACGGTCCGGCGACGACCCGATCACACCTGGATATATCTCCTTTCCAACATGTCCTCCGTTAGGAGACACGACGGCCCCGACAAGCTCCATGTCATCGGATGCGAGGATCTTCTCGCATACGAACGTTCCAAGCTTGCCGGTCGCTCCTCCGACCACTACCTTTATCATCTGACCGCCTCAGATTCCGGCCTTTTCCAGGATAGGGTCGAGTATTCTCCTTCCGTTTTCGCTCAAGGGTGTCAACGGAAGCCTGGGCTCTCCGTTTCCGTACCCCATCCTTCCCATCACGTACTTGATAGGTATGGGATTGGATTCGCAGAACAGGTTCTCGAATAACGGGAGCATCCTTCCGTAGATCTCCCTGGCGATCTTGAAATCCCCGTATGTTGCATTGCGGACCATGTCCGATACCTCCTTGGGACAGCAGTTGGATGCTACGGATATCACTCCGTCCGCACCTACGCCCATTAGAGCTAAGGTGAGACTGTCGTCTCCGCTGAGAACCTCGAATCCCTTGGGCCTCCTGATGAGGATGTTCTGGATCTGCGACATGTTTCCGCTTGCTTCCTTCACGCCTCCGATTCCCGGAAGCTCCGCGAGTCTCATGAGGGTATCGACGGAGATGTTCGATCCGGTCCTCCCAGGGACGTTGTACACGATGACAGGGATGTCGCATGATGCCTGGATAGCCTCATAATGCCTGTACAGACCCTCCTGGGTGGGCTTGTTGTAGTAAGGTGAAATGGATAGGATTCCGTCCACGCCGAGGTCGTTCGCCGCCCTTGTGAGCATGACGGCTTCCGATGTCGAGTTACTTCCTGCTCCAGCGAGGATCTTGGCCTTCTTGGCCTCATCCCTGACGATCTTTATGACGCGGACGTGCTCCTCGTGACTCATGGTAGCCGATTCCCCGGTGGAACCGCATGGCACCAACACGTCTACTCCGTTGTCCTCCTGGAATCTGACGAGCCTCCTGAGGGCATCCTCGTCGATGTTGCCGTCCTTGGCGAACGGCGTTATGAGCGCTGTTCCTGTACCTGCGAACATGTTCATTCCTCCCCGAAGTGCTCTTTGAGGATGATACGGGTGCGCGTGCTGAGGATGTTATCGTAACGCCTGATCTTCTCGATGATGTCATTGAGTTGCTGCGATGACTCGACATCCGCTATGGCAACGACGTCCTGGTCTCCCGTGACCTCGAATACCTCTGTCACTCCGTCGTAACGGGAGAGCTCCCTGGCGATGTCCTGGGCATCGGTGTTCACATCGATCCTTATCTCGACAAGGGCTTTGACGTTCCTGGAACTCGTTTTGATCGTGAATCCGCGTATGATACCGTCATCGGTCATCCTGTGGACCCTGCTCCTGATTGTACCTTCCGATACTCCGAGCTGGTTGGCTATCTCTACAAACGGGCACCTTGAATCCTTCTTCAGGATCTCAATGATTTTCTTATCCAGGTTGTCTATCATGACCATCCCTTGCTATTTCGATGCCCTGTGTATCGAATTAAGTTATATAAACAATGGTAATCCGCAGAATTCGTAGAACATTATGTAGGAATTCGTAGAAAAAGTTTGGAAAGCGTTTTTTCCCTGCGGTTTGCCGCGGATCAATCCTCGATCAGATCGTCAGGCCTCTTCTTACCGTCGCAGGAAGAATTGAGGAATATCTCCACCTTCTCATAGGGGACCTCGATTCCGTTCTCTATGAAGGCCTGATACACATCCGACCTCAGCTGACTGGATGCGGCGGATGTGCAGTCATAGTTAACCACGTAGACCCCTAATCTGAGCTCTATTCCTGAGGAATTGAATTTCGTGAGCCTAACATTTGGTTTATCGCGATTCTTCGCCAGGAACTTGCATTTGTTGGCTACTTCCAGCATGATCTTCTCTGCTTTGGCGATATCTGCCTCGTATGCCACTTCGAAGTATACAAACAGCCTGCTGCTGGAATCTCCCTTGCTGAGGTTGGATATCGTTGTAGCCGTCAGGACGTTGTTCGGCATAGTGATTATCTGATCCTTGTCCCAGTTGTAGAATTCCGTGAACATCAGCTTGACGTTGCGGACTATGTAGATCTCACCGTTCACCCTCACGAAATCATCCTTGACGAAGGGCCTGGTGAGCAGGAGGACCATACCGCTGAAGAACTGCGATAGAACGTTCTGGGCGCCCAGTGTGATTCCCAATGAAATCACTCCTGCGCTCACCAGTATTCCTTTGAGGTCCATTCCGAAGCATCCCAGGATTGCTGACGCGCCTCCGACCCAGAAGATGATCTTTCCGATCATTCCGAACAGTGGCATAAGCGTCATGTCCAATCCATACTCATCCTGCGAATCCGCCCTGTCCAGAATGACCCTGACAGCGAACATATAGACCTTCCAGAGGACGATGACCAGCAACACGATGTACACGACGGTAGATATCAACTTGACAAGGGCCACCAGTTCCGTGCTGGCACCTAGTATCTGCATACTCAGAACCAAGCTGATCATCATCGCGAGTATACTCAGCAAAGCCTCTATGGATTTGGATAGAACCTCGGGCCGCCCTCCGGTATACTTCTCACCGATGAAATAGAGGATGGCCGGCACCAAGAGCCTGGATATTACGAATGTGCACAGGACCAGGACCAAAACGGTTACCAGGGCTGTGAACCATGTTCCGTTGAAAGGCTGGGGCAGAGTGTTGGGTATGATCCCGAAGAACTTGTTGTACTGATTGTCGGTGCTGTAACTGGATTCCACATTGACCACGAACGTGATCTCCGATACGATGGTGGACTTCTTGTCGGATATGTCAGTCACATAGACGTCCAGAATGATGCTGTATTTGCTATACGATTCGGACGTGATACTCGACTGCAGGGTTATGGCTCCAGACGTCAATGTGGAAAAACCGCTGTCCTCGGGTCCGATCAATGTATCCTTCAACATGGATGTCAGATAGATGTCATCGTTCTGACCGACCACGCGGAAGCTCACATCGAGGTATTTATCCGACAGGTTCACAACATATACTGTCCAAGATATCGATCCCCCGTTCTTTATGCTCACTTCTATGGGTGCATCGGGAGCTTCTGTTCCCGGGATCGTGATGCCGTAGTCGTTCTTTGTCAGAGCGTCGGTATCAAACGCTGGTGCTAACGCAAGCATGAAGAATGCCGCAACAATGGCCACTGCAGCCATCCGTCTGTTCATGCTTACGAGATAGCCTACTCTGTTAATAATAGGAAGGTCTCGGAAGCAGTCATGTACGGATTATCGGTGGCCTTGTGCTCATTTATACTGCTTACAGCATCCATCCAGGATTGGAAAAAACGCGAGGTCGATGATCTGTGCTGGATCGCACTATGCATCTTAGGCTCCGCCATGCTGTTCATCTACGACGGCAACGTGCTGGCTTTGATCGGCAATGTGATTCTGACGGCCCTTCTCTTCTCGGAGCAACTATCGGGATGGCTGGCCGTACCTCCCGCGATAGCAGCATCATCCTGTCTGATTCTGACATTCGATCCGCATTACATGATGATCCCCATCATGTTCTTCTCGTTCTTCGGGATGTACTGCTCCGGGATCCTGAAAGGCGGTGCGGATGCCAAGGCCCTGATATCGATCTCCATGGCATTCCCGTTCTTCCCAGAATGCACGATAATCGGACCTGTATTCCCGGCAGGATATGTCTTCTGTCCGAGTTTCTGCACTCTGATGATGTCGCTAGTCCTGACTCTGATCTCAGCTGTTCCGTTGGCCCTTCGCAATATGATGAACGGGAATGGTCTCTCGATATCCAGGACCATGGATCTGGATGAGGCGGAGAGATCGTTCGTATGGCCTGTCGAAGATGCCAAAGACGGACTGAAAGTGAGAATAAGACCCGATGATGACTCGGGCGTGTATGGAAGGCTTCGGAATGCTGGATTCAAAGATGTGAGGGTTACTTGGAAAATACCGTTCATAATCCCTGTGACCGCATCGTTCATCATGACGATGTCCGTCGGAAGCCCGCTGTTCCTACTGATATGAGGGTCAGTATTCTCCGAAACCTATGTCGCTCCGCTTATTATCGCGTATCAGCTCCGGATGGTCTCCTTCGTGAACCATCCCGATAATGGAAAATTCCACATCCGCGTCGTAGAGCTTCTTGAGACGGTCCTTGTCGGCTGTGAAGACCAACTCGTACTCGCCGCCCCAATCCAAAAGAAGCTTCTCCAGGGGAATCCCCGTCTGAGCCGCGATATCATCCACATAGCTCTGATGGATGAGGAAATCGAACTCTACATCGATTCCCACATTTGACCTGGAACACAATGTGTTCAGTGCCGTTCCCAATCCGTCAGACAGATCCATGCAAGACGTGACCGCACCGGTTTTTGCCATCGCAACGCCCTCGGCCACCCTCGGAACAGGGAGATAAAGAGCGTCTTTGGCCTCCTGACAGTCGATTCCGTGATCCAATGCCGCGAATCCGGCAGCCGGCCCGCCCAAGGGCCCCGTCACGGCGACCACATCCCCTGGTTTTGCTCCGGACCTCAGCATGGGTTTGATTCCATCCATCGAACCTATCGCAGTGCCTGCCACGATTCCAGGCCCGACCTTGGTATCTCCTCCGACGACGCCCGTCCCGCAGAACTCTGCACATTGATCCATACCGCTCATGATATCGTAAGCAGCCTGGACATCCAGATCCAAGGGCAATGCGAGCGCTGCGGTGAGACCTATCGGCCTTGCACCCATGGCCGCAAGATCACTGAAATTGACGGCTGCCGCGTACCATCCGAACTGCTCATAGGTCATGCCTGCCGGGAAATGCCTATCGAACGTCACAAGATCTGTGGTGACGACCACATCCTTACCAATAACTGCGGCATCGTCACCGGGACCCACACGGCCTTCCGGCCTGAGAAATGTCTTGAAATCTTCGATGAGCTGGCGCTCTCCGATGTCTCCTATGAGTGTCATATCGTCATCCGATACGGGGTGAGGGCCGTTTAAACGTTTGGTGGACGCTAAACTGCGCACAAAGCACCCTCACGCGCGCACCCCTTTATTTACACGTTAGAACAATAGACCCCCGATCCCATGATCGTAGATGTGAAGTACGGAAAGGACGGGGTCCAGAAAGTGGACATCCCCGACGAATGCTATGTTGGAACCTTCTATCCGAAGGACGTGGAATGCGGTGACCCCGATGCGGTCATCGGAGAATCCATCGACAACCCGCTCGGATACGCTTCCATGGATGAGTTCCTCAAAGGCGGAGAGGATGTCGTGTTCATCGTCAATGACGGTACACGCCCGACCCCTACTGCAAAGGTGCTCGATGCACTCTCCAAGAGGATGGACCTCAGGAAAGCCAGGTACCTCGTCGCAACCGGCACTCACAGAGACATGACCGAAGAGGAGTACAACTTCGTATTCGGAAAGCACTACAACGATCTGAAAGACCGCATATTCTGCCACGATGCAAAGAACTCCGAGTGCGTGTTCCTCGGTACCTCGAAGAACGGAACCCCCATGGAAGTCAACAAAATGGCTGTGGATGCGGACCGTCTCGTCATTATCACATCTGTCGAGCCCCACTACTTCGCGGGATACACCGGAGGAAGGAAATCATTCCTGCCCGGAGTCGCATCGTTCAAGACCGTCGAGACCAACCACAAGCTCGCCATGAAGAAGGAGGCACAGGCACTAGCCCTCAAGGGCAACCCTGTGCACGAGGACATGATGGATGCTCTCGAGGTCGTCAAAGGGAAGAAGATCTTCTCGATCCAGATGGTCCTTGACAGGCACCAGAACATCTACAAAGCGGTATCCGGAGAACTCAACCCCGCATTCGACAAAGCCGTAGAGTACGCGAACGAGGTATTCTCCGTGCCCATCCCCGAGAAAGCGGATGTAGTCATCACCGTCGCACCATACCCCATGGATGTCGACCTGTACCAGTCGCAGAAAGCACTGGATAACGGCAAATGGGCACTCAAGGAGGGCGGAAAGATCGTCATGGTCTCCAAGTGCAGAGAGGGAATCGGACATCCGACGTTCCTCAACCAGCTGTCCTCATCTAACGACCCGAACAAGGTCCTGGAGAATCTCAGGACAGAATACAAACTGGGATACCACAAGGCCGCCAAGATGGCAGAGATAGCCACATGGGCGTCCATTTGGGCAGTCACGGACCTAGACCCCGAAATCCTCAAGAAAGCTAACATTACTCCCTTCCCCACAGTAGGAGATGCGCTGAAGAAAGCTCTCTCAGAGAACCCCAAATCCCGCGTCATCGTGCTTATGGACGGAAGCGTCACCATCCCGAGGGTGGAATAAATGAGCGGATTCGAAACAGATAATTTGGAAAAAGTCAGGAAAGCAGTGAATGTCTGCACGATGTGCGGTTTCTGCAAGAGCGTATGCCCATCGTTCAAGGCGATCGGCTGGGATACGGCGCTGTCGAGAGGACGCATCATCCTCTCATACGGACTCCTCAACGGTGAGCTCCAGGCAGATGAATCTGTTGTCAGGAACATGTACACCTGCACAACATGTGCGGACTGCGTGAGGAGATGCCCCTCCAAGGTCGATATCGTCGATATCATCGAGCTCTGCCGCGCAGACCTCGTGAAGAACGGCAATATCCTGCCCAAGCACAAAGCGATGTGCGACAACATCAAAGAGTTCGGCAACCCGTTCGCCGAGACCGCTCCCAGAGCAGAAGTCCTCGGAAGAACACCCCACAAAGCGAAGATCGGATACTTCGTCGGATGTACCGCCACATACAGATCCAAGAAGACCGCGGAAGCGACACTGTCCATCCTCGATAAACTCGGAGACGACTTCACCACCATCGATGAGACCTGCTGCGGATCGGTCATGCAGAGGGTCGGATGGCCTCAGGAAGATGTCACCAAGATGATGCAAAAGAACGTAGATGCGATCAAGGCCCTCGGAATCGAGACGCTGGTCCTCGCATGCGCCGGTTGTTACAGGATGTTCAAATTGGAGTATCCCAAGTACGTGGACGTTCCGTTCGAGGTGCTCCACATCACCGAGTACCTGGCAAAGAAAGACCTCAAGCTCAAACCGATGGACGGCGTCAAGGCCACGTACCACGACCCCTGCCACCTCGGAAGGCACTGCGGAGTCTATGAACCCCCCAGAGAGGTCATCAAGAAGATCCCCGGCCTCCAGTTCAAGGAGATGGAGTACAACCGCAAGACCAGCCACTGCTGCGGAGGCGGCGGAGGAGTGAGGTCTGCATACCCTGAGGAATCGATGACCATTGCTTCCACCAGGCTGGATGAGGCCGCATTCGCCGATCTCATCATCACAACCTGTCCGTTCTGTGTCAACAACCTCTCATCCGCAGTGGGTGACAGAAAGATACAGGTCAGGGACCTCGTCGAGATCATCGACGAACTTCTGTGAGATGCACATAGTGTGCAGGAGGGGGGTTCTAGACAGCCCCCCTCTCATCATGGGGATACTGAACGTAACCCCGGATTCGTTTTCCGACGGCGGCAGATGGAACGCTGTCCCCAAAGCTCTCGACCACGCATTCAGCATGGTGGATCTGGGAGCATCCATAATCGATGTGGGGGCTGAATCCACCCGTCCGGGATCGGATAGATTGTCCCCGGAAGACGAGATGTCAAGACTAGAACCGGTGCTGAAGGCCCTTCTGCCTTCCGTATCGATACCGGTTTCCATCGACACGATGCATGCCGAGACCGCGGAGATGTGCCTCAGGCTCGGTGCGGACATGATCAACGATGTTAACGGACTACGCAATGATGGGATGGTGAAGGTATGCTCGGATTACGGGGCCGCTGTCGTTATAAGCCATATGAATGGAACCATCGATGACACACACGGATCATCCATGGGCGATGATTACAGAATTAGAATCAAGGAATCCCTGTATTCCAAATGCCTCGAAGCGGAGTCTTCAGGAATATTACATAATAATATCATTATAGATCCGGGCTTAGGATTCGGCAAGAGCCCGGATCAGAATATGTCCATTGCGAAAGACTGCTCGTTCCTCGGAAAGGAGTACCCCGTCCTCATAGGGCTGTCCAGAAAACGCTTCGTACGCCAATTCATGCCGGACGAAGATGTTGACGTTGCATCAGCGATGCTATCGGCTGAATCCGTCAGGTCGGGAGCATCTATCATCCGCACCCATGATGTGAAAGTCACATCTGAAGCGTTGCGTACCTTATGACTATCAAAGCAGCGATTATGGCAATGGTCACACCGTAGAAGATGTAATCCTTCCTCTTGTCCTTCGACTCCCTCAGGTCGTACTGCCTCCTGCATTCGTCTCCGCAATAATCATCGCCGAAAGGAATGGGATCCCCGCAGTACTTGCAGTGTGAATGGTCGGGAAGTCTTATGTTCGCCATGGACCCTCTAAGTTCCTAACTGCTTAAAAAGCCGATACATGGTTTATCTATCCACCCGAAAGATGTTGCATAGGCGATACACTTGTTAACATTCACCCTTAAGGACCCGAGAAAGGACATGAGTCTGCGGATAGAAGTCTCCGGCAAGGAAAAAGTCACTGAGATAAGACGCATAGCGAGCGAGTTCTGGATGGAAGATGGCTTCGTACTCAGAAACGGATGCACAGTGTTGAAAGACAACGAGAAAGTATCTGATGTTATACTGAATGACGATACAATATTCATCATGGAATGCAACACCGTGCAATCCGTGTAATCAACAGGTAGATTATCCCGTTCGTTCATTCGTCATCCATGGCAGACAGACTCGGGACACATGCGGATATCCTTCTGAACGAATCCGTGATCGGAAGGATTGCAGAAACGGTAGAATCCATGCTGCTCGAGAAACCGTCTGCGGGGATAATCCTGTCAGGAAAAAAGGAATCCGACATCAACGGCGAATTCGTCTGCATAACCGGCATCTCTGATTCCGATCCGGTCGCATTATGCGTTGGATCCGAAGAAGGCGGAACCGAACCGTCTGAAACTGACATCGCACTGTTCAAGAGGTTCTTCGAACGCGGGATCCTGATGAAAGTAGACGTTTACGCCAAGGAATTCGCATTCTACAAGATTGACGATACTGTGGAAGATGCATCGGCCCTGTTCACAGAATAATCAGACCCATATGGCATGTCTGCTGCGCATATCCTCTTCGGTTATTCCTTCCTTTTCCATGATATGACAGACAACACCTTCGAAGAACAGGAGAGCTGAATCCTCGAATATTGTACCGAGTGGGGCGATCTTCTTCGTCTCCTCGTTCTTCTGGACACGTAACAGGACCGTCAGATCCGACACCTCTGAGAGGTCGCAGCCATCTACTCCGACGATCGATATGACTTTCGATCCGATCCTCTTCGCGATACTGGCGGTCTGAACCACAGACGACGTCACTCCTGTGTTCGATATCAGAAGAGTGAGATCGTCCTTGGTTATGATGGGCGTGGTCATCTCTCCGACAAAGTGCACATCCAATCCCAACTGGACAAGACGTACCGCGAAGAGCTGCCCGATGAGCCCTGACCTTCCCGAACCGTATATGAAAACGCGTCTGCTGGAGAGGATCGAGTCTATCAGCTCGGACTCCTTCGAGGGTTCAACCGATTCGACTGCGCTTTGGCAATACTTCATTATTCCGGACAATGCGTCCAAATCACTCACCGGCGGCTGCTGCCTCGGCCTTCTTCTTCTCTTTGAGGTCTTTGGCAACTTTCTTGGCGAGAACCCTCTCGTAGATGATCTTCATGTACATCGCATCGTGCTCGAGAAGAGGCGATGCAGATATGATCGTTGCATTGGGCTTCATCTCGATGAGTGCTTCTGCAAGCGGTTCGAACTTCAGGTCACCTTTCTTGATGGCGGTGAGCCTTCTCTCGTTTCCGGCATCATCGTACTCGACCCCTGCAAAAGCCGCATGGATGCGACCGTCGCTGTAGGGCTCCACCTGCTCAAGGACATTCAGGAAATCATCCACATCGAGAAGAGTTCCTCCGGTGCGCGAGTGGTGATGGGAGAAATTGACAACGGGAACGACACCCTCGAACTGGTCGCATATGTCGAGAACCTGATCTATGGATCCGAACACATCCTGCTGACCGGTTATCTCGATTCCGAGCCTGGGCGTGAGGCCGAGATCGTGCCACCAATCCATTATCTCCGCTACATTGCTGTAAATGTTGTCGTTGACCTCATCCTCATCCATCTTTCCGTCATAGAGTCCGAGACTGGTGACGACGACATCTCCCTGAAGGGCATTCAACGAAAGTGCCGCGTATTTGATGCTGTTCATGCATGTGAATGTTAAGTCCGTGTTGGATCCGAGGTCCATATAGTACGGCGTGTGAATCGACAGATTCACGTCAAGCCTCTTGGCCATCTTCCCCGCGAAATCGAGATCCCCGAATCTGTTGGCGAAAGCGTTGGGGATGAACATGAGGTCGTCATCCTCCTCGATAGGCTCATTGACATCGGTGATGCTGTCGCCGTCCCTGACGATCTCCACGACGAAACCGTCTTCGATATCGTTGATCGTCATTCCGATCTCCTCGTCCTCTGGTGGCCTTGAATAGGCACTTGCCCTGACCATCTGAATCTCCAGAGCGCTTAGGCTGAGGTTATGAACGTCCTCGATACCATCCTGAAGCGTACGTCCTTTGCACGAGAGCGGAATTCCTGCGGGACCGAATCTTATCATGAGATCACTTGACGGAGGTAACGGGCACGATTATATTAATTACACGCGCATTATTAACTCTCCGGAATCGAGAACGGCTGCTCACGTCCTGATCTTCCACCCCGCCCCATATTATAAAGAAACGGGGGGATAGCTTTATATCGGGCACCT
>DAXB01000016.1 GCA_002506175.1 Methanomassiliicoccaceae archaeon UBA113 | reverse complement strand
CACAAGGTCCTGAAGATAACGGTGCCGGAGGATCTCAACTACAACGGGGCATTCGACGACATATTCTCCGAGATGCTGAACTCATGGACCCTCACATCATCCAAGACGTTCAACATGGGTACCATGTACAGACTATCATATGATGTCGTTCTGAAGGACCCTTCCAAAGACAAGGAGATGATGGACAGGATCAGATGCAGGAACGGCAATCTGGAAGTGTCACTGATGCTCCCCATTAAGGATAATCTGACGCTCTGAAACAATCTTAGGGGGGTACACCCCCGCATTCAATGAAACAGTGATACAATGGATTACAAGGCGGTCTTCAACAGGGTGGAGATGAAGTATGTTCTCGACAAGCAGCAGATGAAAGGCATCATGGACGCCGCCGGCGATAGGCTGACGGAGGATGAGTATGCGGAATCCACCATCCGCAGCATTTACTTTGATACGGAAGATTTCGTCATGGCGAGGAGGTCCATAGATAAGCCAGTGTACAAGGAAAAGCTCCGTCTGAGAAGCTATTCCCCTGCTAAGGAATCTGATACGGTTTTCATGGAGATCAAGAAGAAGTACGATGGCGTGGTTTATAAGCGCCGCACGGGCGTTGCATATTCTGAGGCTCTGGAGTGGATGGAGGGTCAAAGACGGATGCGGCCATCGACTCAGATTGAGTGTGAGATAGATTATCTCAGCAGACGTTACGGACATCTTGTTCCGCAGATGCTCATAACATACGACAGGTTGGCGATGAAGGGATCTTCAGATGATTCATTCAGAATTACTTTCGATTCAAACGTCAAAGCCAGGACGGATGATGTGGATCTCGGATCCGACATAGGAGGAATGGATTTGATAAGGGAAGGAAATGTTTTGATGGAGGTGAAATCGAATGGCGGGATACCATTCTGGATGACAGATTTCCTATGTGAAAATAGGATATATCCCACTTCTTTTTCCAAATACGGGTCTGCATACAGGAATATCATCATATGCGATTCTGCTGTTAGCGAATGAATGTTTATTCATATCTTATCAGACATCTATATATACACCGAAACATTGCAGAGAATCACGGATAACGGAATCGTATTATGGTTCCGCCGTGGAGGATGTTTCATCCTCAGGCCGTACGGGGGCAAGGAGCCGAACGTGCGGAATTTGAGTATGTTTTATACAACTACACTTACTTTAGCAACGCTTATATACAATACCACTATACACAAGTCTCAGTTAGAGTCCATGATATGGACATTAGCGAGGTATTGAAATGGTAACCGTCTATGATGTTCCTGCTGAGCAGCTCATTCTCAAGACGGCCCAGAAGCTGAAGGAGAACGATAAGATCGTTCCCCCTGCATGGGCTGAGTTTGTGAAGACCGGTAGGCACACAGAAAGAGCACCCTCACAGGATGACTGGTGGTACACACGCGCAGCATCCATTCTGAGGAAGTTGTACGTTAAAGGACCTATGGGATCCTCCAAGCTCGCCGCCGAATACGGTGGATTCGCAGACAAGGGATCCATGCCCAACAAGGCAGTCAAGGGAAGCCGCAACATCGCAAGAAAATGCTTGATGCAGCTCGAAGCCGCTGGCTACCTTGTATCGAAAGACAAAGAAGGCCGTGCAATCAGCCCTGCAGGACAGTCCCTTCTGGACAACACTGCAAAAGAGGTCTACGACGAGATGAAGGCCTGAGTGGAGGAATCAGCATGGATGATCCGGAATTAGCAGCATTGAGACAGAAACGTATGCAGGAACTCCAGCAGCAGGCTGCACAGCAGCAACAGCAGCAGGAGCAACAGCAGCAGCTCGATATGCAGCTTCAGAATGCCATGAGGCAGATCATGACTCCCGAAGCAAGGGACAGACTGAATAACATCAAGCTTGCCAATCCCCAGATGGGACAGCAGCTCGAGATGCAGATGGTCCAGCTCGCACAGTCAGGAAGGATCCCCGTCCCTGTGGACGACGACATGCTGAGGAGAATACTCGCGCAGATCACCCCCAAGAAGAGGGAGATCACTATAGAGAGGAGATAATCATGTCAAGTACAAAGGCCCCCGCAATGAAGGCCAGGCTCAACAAGCTGGTCAAAACGAACCGCCGTGTCCCCGCATGGGTCATGATGAGGACCAACAGGCAGTTCCTCCGCCACCCTAAGAGAAGGTCATGGCGCATGAGCAAGATTAAGGAGTGATTCGGATGGCAGACGAATACGAGAGAACTATCGTAATACCCCTCAGAAAGACAAAGCAGGCCCCCCGCACACGCAGGGCAAACCGCGCTGTCAAAGAGGTCAGGGAGAACGTCGCAAGGCACATGAAGGCAGATCTCGAGCAGGTTTGGCTCGATGCATCCGTCAACGAGAAGCTCTGGGCGAACGGAATCCGCAACCCTCCGAACAAGATCACCGTCAAGGCTGCAAAGTTCGACGACGGACTTGTAGAAGTCTCACTCGCAGAGTGAAGGTGATACAATGATGAGATTCTCACGTTATGCAGGAAACCCGAATATCGGTGTGTTTGCAGTAGCTAACGAGAGCGTCTCATTCATCGCTGGAGATGCCGACCCGTTGTTCGTAAAGGACGTCGAGGAAGCATTACAGGTTGAAACCCATTTGACGACAGTGGCCGGATCATTCGTGGTCGGGTCACTCGTCGTCATGAATTCCAACGGAGCAGTCGTATCGGGTCTTTCCGAGGAGAGCGAGCTCTCCAGGATCGGAAAGATCCTGCCAGTGACTGCATTGGACGATCCATTGAACGCTGCCGGTAACAACATTCTTGCCAACGACAACGGTGCATTGGTGAATCCAGATTATTCTAAAGACGTCATCAAGGCCATATCGGACGCGCTTGGCGTCGAGTGCGTCCCTGCATCGATCGCAGGGATCAACACAGTCGGTTCCATTTGTAAGGTAAGCAACAAGGGATGTGTCTGCCACGCAGATGCCTCCGAAGAGGATCTGGCAACAATCAAGGACGTTTTGAAGGTTGAGGCACAGAAGACCTCGGTCAACCACGGTTCCCGCATGGTAGGTGCTGGTATCTTAGCCAACTCCAAGGGTGCACTCATAGGTGACATAACGACACCTATCGAGATGGGAAAAATCGAGGACGGACTCAATCTCTACTGATGTGATTCTCAGGTTCAGTTTGCAACAGCGGATGCTGTGCGCTAACGAAGCTGTATTTAATTATCGAAGACCCAGCACTCTCTGGTCTCGCTTAGCTCCGATGCCGTAACATCCGTTTCGTTCCCGACGAAGTCGATGGCATCGTTGGGAATCATGTTAAGGAAGTTGTCAAGCGGACCGAGGCGGAAGGAGAGTCCTCCGACGAGATAATGCATCGGAACGATGATTCTGGGATTTACAAGTTCGATGAATCTCTTGATATCCGGAAGATCCATTGTGTAGATCTCGCCGACGGGTATGAAGAGGAAATCCACACCCTTGATCTGCCGAATCACATCATCGGATGGGATGCATCCGAGATCGCC
>DAXB01000014.1:4506-4825 GCA_002506175.1 Methanomassiliicoccaceae archaeon UBA113 | reverse complement strand
TGGCGAACTCCTCGACGTCTCCAAAGACCTCTTTGAAGAGACCGGATGTGGCCTCTGCGGAGAAGGTCTGTGTTCCTCCATCAAGACAGTTGGCTGCTGTGACTGCAGGGATGAGAACTCCCTTTGCGTGCCTGGTTACGACGTGGTTTCCGTGGAACAGACCAGGTCCTCCTCCTCCGTAAATGGAGTGAGAGAAGAATGACATACCGACTCCAACTCCCTCAGCGCGACCGTAGTCGACTCCGGGAAGTCCAGACTCGTGCTCGAGCAGATCGTTGTAGTACAGGACGGTTCCGGGAACTCCCTGTGCTGCCCTTGC
>DAXB01000014.1:0-4414 GCA_002506175.1 Methanomassiliicoccaceae archaeon UBA113 | reverse complement strand
GTGTAGACCTTGTATCCGCTGGGGAGTGTCTCTTTAACGGAGATGACTCCATCGTCAATGGCGCGGTCCATGAGAGACTCGATAACAGTACCGACTGTTCCGGTCTTTCCGTTCTTCTTTACGAGGGTGTAAAGCATGTTGTTTGCGTTGAGTCCCTCGTATGCGAGAGACAGAAGTCCGCCCCTCTCGAAGTTTCCGATAAGGTCTCCCATTTCGTAGGATCCACACTGCTCGAAGATTGCGGAGAGTGCGGTTCCCTGCATTGCATTCCTGTTAACCAGTGCAACGACGTGGTTTGCCATGATGTTCCTGAGTGCGAATCCTGCTCCCTCGTTGTTCTGGGGAACCTCGAGGATTGACTTGACTGCTGCGCCCTGGAATGTGATTGTCTGGGGGTACCTTCCCCAAACTGCTCCCTTAACCATGTTGGCCTCGTACATCGGGATCTTGAACTCATCGATGATTGCCTCTGTGACTGCAGCTGCAACGGCTGTGAATCCTGTTGTGTACTCGATACCTGCGTCCATCCTTGCTTCAGGTACAATAACGACGAGCCTGTTTCCCTTAACGGTAACCTCGGTTCCATCTCCGTCATAGACCTGGACTTTCTCTTGGACAATCTTTGCGATCTTCGCTGCGTTCTTAACGAGCGGGATGTCGATCTCTTTTCCCTTGATGATGGTCATACCGCCAGTCATTGCTCCGGTCTTGAGAGCTTTCTCAATTCCAGCAAGGTCGACTGCGATTGTCCTCTTTGTCAGGGATACGATCTTCTTGATCGCATTGTTGCGCAACGGACTGATAGCTTCCAACGGAATATCTTTAGCGATGCGTTTTCCGTTGTCGTCATACAGGTCGATTACGTCCTTGTATTTTGGCAATTTCATACCTCCTTGTTCTGTTGTTGTCTGCGAAATCTTGCGATTCCGCATACCCCTTGCAAATTCTTGGATATGATAATAAGATTTAAAGACCAGCGTTAACACCCCACCTTTGGCATTGCCAGCCTATTCTCGCAATCCGTTGTTATCCGTCAAAAAACCTAGATTCCCAGTTTTCCTCTCGGTCGGATAAATATATATTTTTTCATAGTTGGATGGATGAATAATTCACCATCATTCATCCATACTTAACGACGTTTTTTAATGCTATTATTGGTCCTTGTAGTAACACTAGAATCTGTTGGATAGCCAGTTATATGGGTTTCAAACACTGTTTTCGGTTTTTTTACAATTATTTCAGCGCCTGAAAAAATAAAAAAGTATTATATATTGGGACCCGAAGGTCCCGAATTAGTTTCATTCCCTCTTTGCCTTGGTCATTACGCCTTCAGAGAATTTCTTCAAATGATCGACAAAACCGGGGATCATTGAATACGGGATACCGCATGCGAGCTCCTCTGGTTTCATGGAGGTCTTCTTCCTACAACCGAAGCATCCGAGGGATATGTTGGGCTGTCCTGTACATACGGGAACAGCGGTCACATCCTCGCAAGCACACTGGAACGGCGATGTGCTGAACTCAACGCGTCCGCCTTTCTCTGCGGTCGTGAGAGGAACGATCCAATAGATCCTCTCGGGGATATCGTCGATTGCCACAAGATCCGGCTCGAAACTAGCGTCCTTCAGAGGGCAAACGACCTCTCCAATGGTTTTGTAGGGGACGACCTTACGATCGTTGATCATCTTCGATGCTGCCTCGACATTGTCGTGCATTCCGATCCCTATGTGGAACTCCCCGGATTTGATCTTCTCTGATGTCTCCACCATCCCGAGTGCTGAGGCTCCCACCATGCAGTTGTGGCTTTCGAAAGGCATTTTGAAAGATGCCCCATCCTTTGCCTTAAAAACCGCCTGGCAGTGACTCATCTGCTCTGCCGGAGCCTCATATCCTGCAGGGAACTCCTCTCCCTCTTTAACGAGCTTAATGGCGACCGGTTCATACCTAAGTTTCATGACGTCCTTGAGTACTTGGGCGTACTCCTGGTTTGTCTTGATAATGTCTGTCATGAGATGCGAATCAGCTTCGGCCTATATCCTTTTTGCACTCTAAAACGAAGTGGTTGAACATCTCGATGAGATGTTCAGCTTGATGTATCATGATTCGGTTAGCAGAGTTACCTCCCCATCGATTGCATCGTGGTGATTTCTTGGCCAAGTCACGACATATCCATTGAATCTTGATCGGAATCTCTCTTTCTCTTCTTCCCTTTTCTTTTTGTCGCTGTGATAGTCATCGGCATCCTCACGCCAAGATGTGCAATTTTTCAGACACACATTACCCATCACACAACTCAACGCCCTGTCTGCCACATCGTAACACTGGCGCACTCCGATCTCATCATACTTGTAATTCACGGCGCACTCTTTTGATACCCCGAACTTCGATGCTTCCTTAGCAGCATCGATGTTCGCTCCGAGGAAAATAAACTCCCACCCATCCTCCTTTTGAGCCCCTATCAGATTTTTTACCGAATTATAGGTATACTCGCGGCTGCTGTTCTCGTAACCATCGGTGATGATCACGAACAGAGTGCTCTTCGGGATGTCCTTCTTCTTCATAGAACTGCGCAAGTTCTTCAGATTGGTGATGGTACTTCCGACTGCATCGAGCAATGCGGTGCATCCGGAAGGCATGTAATCATCACCGGTCATCTTATCCACCGATCCTATGGGGACTCTGTCATGGATGGTGGTGAAAACCGTATCGAAGAGTACGGAAGTGACTCTGATGTCTCCCCCCTCGCTCTTCCTCTTCTCTATCATGGAGTTGAATCCGTCTATGGTGTCGTTCTCGAGACCGCTCATGGATCCGCTCTTATCGATTATGAATACCAGCTCTACTGACTTCTGTTTCATTTTGGTCACAGACATGATTATGCCTGCGAACGATAACTAAGCAGGGAAGTTACAGATGTTCCTGATGTTACTCCATAGACAGACGGAACCTATAGGTCTTCTCCCCGGAATCAACGGAGATAACGTTCTCGCCTTCATCTGGAGAATCTTCATGCGTCCCCATGACACCAAGAACCTTTGACCTTGCGCGTTTGAATTGCTTATTCGATGCGGGTTTCTCCGGTTCATCCATGTTGTAGCTATCGATATCATTCATGGAGGCACATCTACAGCAGATGTTGTCTCTCGCACCGTATACGGAGATCATCACAGCCCCTTTGTCTGACAATACAAGTTCGTCATGAGATGTCCTCTCCAGCCATCCGCTCTCCAGCGCAGGTATCTCGTAATGCCTCTTCAGGTACATCTCCTCTTTTTTCTCCAACGGGGTGCGGCCGCTGCCGGACTTCCTGTCAGGGCTGTGGGTCCATTGCCCCTGTTCTTTCAGGGCCTCAATGATCTGACGGGCCTTCGGATATCTGCTCTGCTCCCGAAGATCCCTGATGACATTCAAATAACCGATTATATCCTCGTCAGGATCCCTGTTATGTACTGTCGTTATGGATTCAGGAGGCTCGGCATTGAATCCCGCTCCGTTGACAATCTCTGTGATGCGGTCCTTGTCAAAAGCATCGGCATCCAATTCCACCCTGAATGCTGTGCAGTTCCTAGGCAGCATCGATGCGAACGTTGCTGCCGCTGCAAACTCATGGGTACCGGAACTGATATTGATATAGAGGTCCAGATAATCGCCGTATTTCTCCAACAGATGCCTCTTCACATCTATGATCCTTCCCAATATGCCCTTGAAATCGGTGGAATCTATCTCGATCTCCTGCTTGTTAGGACATAAAGCATCATCCGATAACGAATCGAATATCTCAAGTGAGGACTGAGATACAGGATCGCCACCACTGGGTTTGAAAATGAAGATTTCGTCCGGATCATAATGGTACAACGCTGAGAGGTACAGTTCCTTGATGGGCGATAGACTGAAAATCACAACAGAATATCTTCTTCCCGATGGCATGTCCGTTCATACGGCTGCTCTGTTTATAATGACTGTCATCAGTTGAACAAAACCGCCGATTTCAACATGATAATAACAAAAAACAATGTTTTCGGAAATAGATATGATAATTGAAGCCCCCGTAAGGGGGCTAATGAGTTTTATCCGCTTAAGTCTCAGAGAGACTTGATGGCGTTGACCATTGCGTTGTAGTTCTCGTCCTTGGTTGCAGGAGCAATTCCGCATCCGGAGGAGATGATGTTGAATCCGGCTGCTGCAGAGCGCTTTGCTGCTGCGGCGCACTCCTCAGGTGTTCCCTGGTAGAGAGGCATAACCGATCCGACGTTTCCAACGAGGCAGGTCTTTCCGCCGACCTTGGAGACGACTGTCTCAGGTGCGACTTTCTCCTCGACTGAGATTCCGGTAACCTTTGTGGCTGCCATCATGTCAAGGATGGGCTCGGTGTTTCCACAGATGTGGAGGATCGAGTATTTGTCTGCCTTGGGTG
>DAXB01000073.1:2593-2935 GCA_002506175.1 Methanomassiliicoccaceae archaeon UBA113 | reverse complement strand
TGAATGTCATCGATCACGTCAACTACGCAATGGAAGTCGGAGAGGAACACGCCAACGGACTCATGGTCTCTGCGGCCAACAACCTGTTCAAAGAGCTCGGAATCGACCTCTCCTGTGTTGAAACTGTAGCAGTGTGCGGTAACCCGTTCCAGATGTCCCTATTCCAGAATATCGAAATCAGAGACCTCGCATACGCAGGAAAAAATAAGCTCGCCGCGATGGGAGTCGTTTCCCCGCCAAGGGATGGAGCCATCATCGATGCCTCGTCCATCGGACTCATCGGAATGCCCAAAGCTAAGGTCATCGTCCCTCCCGCGGTCACACACGAGATCGGAGCGGATG
>DAXB01000073.1:2396-2537 GCA_002506175.1 Methanomassiliicoccaceae archaeon UBA113 | reverse complement strand
TTGAAGAGAAGGAACCCTGTATCGTCGTAGATTACGGAACAAATGCAGAGATGGCACTCGTCGTGAACGGTAACATCTTCACCGGATCTGCTGCAGCTGGACCTGCTCTGGAAGGTCAGGAAATCGAGAGGGGAATGCTCG
>DAXB01000073.1:0-2308 GCA_002506175.1 Methanomassiliicoccaceae archaeon UBA113 | reverse complement strand
CACCATGGCCGTCCAGGAAGGAGATGTTATTGATCCCATATCTGGTAAGGTCATCGTTGAGGGGCCGATGCACGGAAAAGCTGTTGGAATCACCGGAACTGGTGTCATCGCCGCTCTTGCTAACGGACTCAAGACCGGAATCATCCAGTCATCGAAGATCCTCTCTGAGGACGGACTTCTCCACCTCCAGGATGGAATCACCATCAGCTCCGTCGACGTCGAGGAAGCAGGAAAGGCAATCGGTGCACTCAGATGCGGATTCCTCACACTACTCGATGCTGCAGGCCTTTGGGTCGGAGACGTCAAGAAAGCATACATGTCCGGAGCCTCTGGACTGTATGTAGATGCGAAGAAAGCAATGGAAGTCGGAATGGTTAACCCCGGATCCACCGACATCGTCCAGTTCGGTAACACATCCATTGCAATGGCAAGGAAGCTCATCTTCGGAGAGATCACACTCGACGAGCTGAAAGACTTCGCCCACAAGCTTCTCGCACAGCATGTTATGTTCGCAACTTCGGATGTCTTCAAGAACATCTACTCAATCGAGTACTCATACTGGTGCGGCGGAATGCCATTCAGCGAGTACAACAACATGCTTGACATGTACGGTATCAAACCCCTCCCGCCTCAGCCCAAACCCGAGGATATCAAGGTGACACGCTATGCGAAGAGGGACCTCCCCGACACAGAGAAGTGCAAGGTCCACATCATCCATGCCGGAACCATCAACACCGGTCTCCTCCCTAAGTGCGTAGGATGCGAGATATGTGTCAATGAATGCCCCGAAAAGGCACTCAGCATCATCGAGAAAGACGACGGCTTCTGGGCAGAGATCAAGACTGACAGATGCGCCGGAACAGCCTGTAAGAGATGCGAGAGGGCCTGCCCCAACGAAGCAATCAGCACACTCTCCCTCAAAGAGAAGAAATGAAAAAAAAAAGATGGCCCCCTATGGGGCCATCTAAAACTTTTTTTTTATTTTAATAATCAATCTTCGCGATTGTAATCATCATTGCGATTTATTCCCAAGTGCCTCATGATGAGATCGAGTGAATCCCTGATGTCATACATGTCGCTTCTGAGGGATGCTACCTGAGACTTCAATGAATTGTTCTGATCCTCGAGCTTCCTGATCTTGTCCTGGAACTCGACACTGACTCCGGAAACATTAGCAGACCTTACTCCGTCCATCTTCAGGGCTTTAATCTTGTTGATGGTGTTGTCGCGCTTGGAACGGAGCAGGTTCGCCTCCTCCTGTAGCCTTACCTTCTCACCCATCTCATCGTTCATATCGGCTTCGATGATCTTCGATTCCATGTTCGTAAGACGAGCGGTCATATCCTGAACCATGGCATTGAGCTCGTCTATATCATCAGAATCAGGAACCTCATATGCCTCATACGCCTTGGCAGCGATGGCATTCCTGGCATTGGTCTCCTTTATCATGGTAGCTCTGTAATCCCTGCCAACAGGCTCGAATGAAGCACCTATGGCATAGACGCTTGCATTGAGATTCCTGGTAGCCAGAGGCAGCTCCAGACCGCTTTCTATGTAAGAATCCTCGATCTCCTTCTTACGCGCGAGATATCTCTCCACTTCAGCATCTATCTCTGCGATGCGTTTCCTATCATCATCGGTGAGCTCTCCCTTTGCAAGGATCCCCTCCTTCTCCTGAGTGAGCTTGTTCGTAAAGTTTCCGATGAAGCGGATTTCTCTCTCGTATTTGCTGCCGACCATATCCAGTCCTCGCTAAGAGAATAATAATACAAGTTTATATAGATGTGCAACTCCATTATTATCTGGATGGGAATATCATGGAAGAGCTTTGCGCCAAATCCGCTGAAGACGATGATGAGCTGATCCTCAAGATGCGCACTTTCATCGAAGATAAGAACATGAAGACTGTAACGGGCATCAGACGTATGGGACGCCTCAACACACTCCTATTCTTACGTGACCTGGCTGTATCCATGGGCAAGAGCTGTTCTGTTTTTCCGGATACTTCCGGCAAGGATATCATCCTGTTCGAGCACTGGATAGGTATGGATGATGATGCATCCGCAATCTTCGATGATAATCCGGAAATCGACATTCTATTCGGTCAGGACCTATGCCACCAGGTTCCGGCGGTAGTTAGGCTGTTTCGCGATAGTAAATGATACTGGATTCAGTCCAATCTTTATATCGGATGATAGAATAACCAACCATAGGCGAGGGTTGCCGAGCTAGGTCAAAGACGCAGGACTTAGGATCCTGTCCTTAGTGGTTCAAGGGTTCGAATCCCTTCCCTCGCACCAATCCATTT
>DAXB01000066.1 GCA_002506175.1 Methanomassiliicoccaceae archaeon UBA113 | reverse complement strand
ACCCACTGTTTTTCAGAAAGAGGCGAATAACTCCGGTATCATCGAAATCAATGGAAAATAAATATAGTAGCCGTTCGCTATTTGTCATCATGTCAGGCTCGTATCTAACCAACTCGGGTGTCAAATCCATGGGGTACTTGATCCTTACAGTCTATGCACTATACCTCGGATTCGTTCTGCTCAACCAGCAGTTCCAGTTCATCTCCAGCATGTACGCAACAAACGAGGAGTTTGTGAAGGCCGTCGTTGTAGTGTTTGCACTGATAGCATCCATTTTACTGTTCCTCAAGGATGAGGCGCCTTTGGGCGTTCTTCTCTTGTCAATCGCACTGATGATTGCCACACCTGGCGATTTGTTCATGACAATGGTCATTGTCGTGCTTCTCATTGTCAGCGCCGTTATGTCTGTCCAGAGGGATCAGGCAGTTTCGGCACTCTGTATCGTGTGGATTCTTCTCCTTATCGTCTCTCAGGCATACCTCTACGACTGGGTCGGAGCGATCACGGATAACCCTGCAATCATCGCGGCCATCTACTTCGTCTGTGCAGCAATCTCCCTGTACCTCATGGCAAGGGAGCTTGTCACCGCAAAGTCCGTAGCAGAGGCTTGAGCAAACACATTCCCTGGGAGGGTCCGCCCTCCCTATTTTCACCCATTTTATTAAATAAGGAAAAAATGGATTCAACTGCCAGTTTCGAGTGCCGTTGGCGATGGGTATCAGCGGTATCGAGGTGGATTAACATGGTAAATGACCAGGAAATCAGCGTAGAGGAGCGTCTCGCGAAGGCAAAGAAGCCAGGACAGGATGCTATGAAGATGCACCCGTATTACGGGGGAAAGATCGAAGTCGTACCGAAGGCATGTGTAAGGTCCTTTGACGATTTTGCCATTTGGTACTCTCCGGGAGTCGCGGAGCCCTGTAAGGACATCGCGAAGAACCCCGACATGGTGTACGAGCACACTTGGAAATGGAACACCGTCGCAGTTGTATCTGATGGAACACGCGTTCTTGGTCTCGGAGATATCGGGCCCGAGGCAGCTATGCCCGTCATGGAAGGAAAGGGTATGCTGTTCAAGTACCTCGGAGGAGTCGATTGCGTCCCCATCTGTCTTGACACCAAGGATCCCGAGAAGATCATCGAGACCGTCAGGCTCATCGCTCCCTCGTTCGGAGGAATCAACCTCGAGGATATCTCTAACCCCAAGTGCTTCGATATCCTTGACGAGCTCAGGAGAGACTGCAAGATTCCCGTATGGCATGACGATCAGCAGGGAACGGCCACAGTCGAGGTAGCAGGAGCTATCAACGCGATGAAGCTCGTAGGAAAGAAGCTCGAGGAAGCAAACATTACCATCATCGGAGCAGGAGCAGCTACGATCGCTATCTCCAGACTTCTGCTCGCTACAGGATTCAAGCCCAGCAACATGTGTATGTGCGATACCAAAGGAATCCTCAATGCCGACAGGTACGAGGAGGGTGTTCTGGATGAGACTCATTTCAAACAGAAATGGGACATCTGTAAGAAGACCAACGGAGCAGGCAAGAAGGGCGGAATGAAGGAGGCAATCGAGGGTGCGGATATCGTAATCGCAGCATCCAAGCCTGGACCGGGAACCATCCCTCCGGAGTACGTCGACCTCATGGCAGACGATCCGATCATCTTCGCAACAGCCAACCCGATCCCGGAGATTTGGCCTTGGGAGGCTAAGGAGCACGGATGCAAAGTGTTCGCAACCGGAAGATCGGACTTCCCCAACCAGGTCAACAACTCAATGGGATTCCCCGCAATCTTCCGTGGAGTCCTCGATGTAAGGGCAAAGACAATCACGGATGAGATGTGCATTGCAGCGGCAAGGTCTCTTGCAGAAACAGCTGAGAAGAACGGAATATCTCCCGAATACATCGTTCCGACTATGTCCGAGACTCAGGCATTCATCGATGAGGCAGTTGCAGTCGGTTCGAAGGCTCAGGAGCAGGGAGTCGCAAGACTCAAGCTCTCCAAGCAGGAGATGCATGACAAGGCCGAGTTCATGATTAACAGGTCCAGGAACCTTACTGCTCAGATGATGAAGGAAGATTTCATCAAAGAGTACAAGGAGTGATTGAAACATATTCAGGGGCTTTCGCCCCTTATTTTTTCCATAATAATGGTGTTCGTTTGACAGATTTCCGTTCTGCTACGAAGGACGATGTTCCGTTGATCCTCAAGTTCATCAGAGATCTTGCGGATTACGAGGGGATGCTAAATCAGGTTGTGGCAGACGAGTCGACACTGAACGAATGGCTGTTCGTCAGGAACAAGGCCGAGGTTATATTCCCCATGGAGGGCGGGAAGGAGATCGGTTTCGCACTGTTCTTCCATAACTTCTCGACATTCCTCGGAAGGGCCGGGATATACCTGGAGGACCTGTTCATTCTCCCGGAGTATCGTGGCAGGGGTCACGGGAAGGCAACGATCACGGAGCTTGCGAGGATAGCAGTCGAAAGAGGATGCGGTCGTTTAGAATGGTGGTGCTTGGATTGGAACAAGCCCAGCATCGATTTCTATCTTTCATTGGGTGCACAGCCAATGGATGAGTGGACAGTGTACCGTATAACTGGGGACACTCTGAAGGAAATGGGCACCACTAAGAAGGATTGAATCGGATTCTCATCTTTTTCTGAGCTCTTCTTTCCTTTCCGAGTCTCTTTTTCTCGGCTTTCTTCTCTTCTTTCAGCCTTATCTTCTCTTCTTCCTTGGCTTTTTTCTTCGCTTCCCTTCTCCTGGACAGGCTCCAGGTGATGATGGTCACGGTGATGAGTGATGCCACTGGGATGAGAGCATCCATGATATCGCCAAGGACAGCGTATGCGGCTATCAACCCGATCACTCCCGCGACCCCGCAGTATCTGAACACTGCGCCGCCTCCGAGGATTATCATGAATAGGAACAATCCAAGGTACATCGCAATCTGGACGATGGTTTCCACAGGCAATTGAAGCAAGGGGCCTAGAGATGACAGTTTCTCAACTATGTAGGGTGTTACGTATTCCGTATTCAGATACGGAACGAAAATGACCATCGCCAGGGTCATCGCGAATCCGAGAATGAATTTCCACCCGACATTCATATCTCCTGGATACATCATTTGTGATTAATGTGTTGTGTCATAACTGCAGTAACAACCATTATCATTCGGAAATAACAGAAGGTATCGGATGACGAACTATTCCTATTCCAGAATCAATCAATTCGATAACTGTCCTTTTGCATACAATCTTCATTATAACGAAGGGTATGACTCCCCTTTCGAGACGATAGAGGCTTTCGCCGGAAAGAGGGTCCATGAAGCATTGGAGAAACTGTACTTGGATATGGAGGATGATAAGCTGGATTCTCTGGAAGAGGTATTGGGATTCTATCATTCCAGATGGGATTCAGAATATCACGAGTGCATCATCAATCCATCAGACTATTCTGAGGCGGAACAGGAGGATCTGGGTGCGGAATGCATCGAGAGGTATTATGCAAGGTTCTATCCTTTCGACAGTCTCCATATTGCAGGGATTGAAACCGAGGAGCTTATGGAACTTCCGGATGGGAACTCGTGGTATGTCAGGATAGACAAGTTCGGTTTCAAGAACGGTATATTCTATGTATGCGACTATAAGACCGGCAACAGGATGAAGACACAGTTTGATGCGGATACGGATGTGCAGCTTGCGATGTACGGGTTGTGGGTGAAGAAGCGTTACGGGAAAGATAAAAGAGTGATTTTGGTCTGGCATATGCTGAAGTTCGATCGTGATGTGACGTCCGAGAGGTCGAACTACGATTTGGAGAACATCGAGAGGAAGGTCCTCTCGAAGATAAGGGAGATAGAATCCTGCACCGAATGGAATCCAGTAAAGTCTCCATTATGCAGGTGGTGTGTTTATCAGCACAAGTGCCCTTTTTTCGGGGATTGCGATTCAGATCAAAGCCTCTAAATCCTCTTTGGCTTCCTCGTGACCTTGTTCCGCAGCTTTAGTGTACCATTCCTTGGCTTTTTCAAGGTCTTTATCGACACCTATTCCGCCTTTGAAACAGCATCCCATGTAGTATTGGGCGGTCATATTTCCCTGTTCTGCCGATTTGAGGTACCATGACGCGGCATTCTCATACGATTGTGCGATTCCGTTCCCATACTCATAGAGGGTTCCGAGGGCGAATTGAGCTTTGTCATTCCCTTGTTCTGCCGATTTGAGGTACCATTCGAAAGCTTTTTCGAAGGATTTTTCTGGTCCGGAACCTGCCTTGAACATGGATCCTATGACATACTGCGCCTCGGGATTGCCCTGTTCTGCCGATTTGAGGTACCATTCGAAAGCTTTCTGGAGGGACAGCTCTATGCCGTTTCCCGAGTTGTACAGGCGGCCTAGTGCGAATTGCGCCTGGGCGTCTCCTTTCTCTGCATTCTCTGTTATGGTTTTCAGTTCGGATTCGGTAATTGCCATATTGTCACGTCCTGTTGTCGATATGTTATGGGAGATCTTTCAATCATCTCAGTCTCTGAATCTCTTGTTGTACATGTAGAGCGTCTCTACGATGACTAATACAGCTGCGGCGCATATGACAATGTATATCCAAGAGGTGGACGTCGTTTCTTTGAGTTCGGCACGGAATGTCATATCCCCGTTTACGACGGTTTCGCTCGTAAGTCCGTGCCATGAGGCGATCTCATATGTGGTTCCGCCTATCAATACGGATTTTGTTAGGGGAGCGGTCACCTTCTCCCCGTATGCGAGTTGTTTGTTCTCAACCTCTACAGTCTTGCCCTGCGCCTCGCATATGAACTTGATTGTGTATGTCCTAAGTTCCGTCTTGTACACGGCAAGGAATGATTGGTTGTACACAAAGGATTTCATTCCGGGAGTGTAGTTGCTCCATTCCACGAATGTATACTTGTATTGTGCCGTAGGATCCTTGGTCGGTACGGTCACGGGGGCCGGGATCTCCTTCCCTTTTTCTATGAGGTAGTACTCGAACAGTTTGTCCTCGTTCATGAATGTTATCAGATTGTTGGTGATGTCGTATTTGACTGCGAAGTAATCGAGTGTCTTCGTTTTGAAAGTGATGTCGGTATTGCTCGGATATCCGGACAGTGTTTCCACAGTTCCGTCTTCCTTTATGCTTGATATCGTCAATCTTTCTTTCACTTTTCCCTCAAGGCTGTAATTGAGTGAGATTGTGAGTTGATTGGTCAGCGAATACTCGTTTCCGAACACTATTGTGAATATCTCTGATTCGGCACCCGCTTTCTTCTGCACCTCTATTGGAACATCGTCGATATTCTTCTTGTATATCGCGACTTTGATGTCGACCGGTTTCAGCGGTTTGAGGAATGTGCTGTCCAAGGTCATGCTGCCGTTGTTGAATGTGATCGTGAATGTGAATTCGGGATCATTATTTGATACGTCTTTTAACTGTTTGAATGTACTGGCCAGGATGTATATCGCATCTCCGTCAGCGATGTAACTCACACTTTTCCCTTCTATTGGGTCTTTGATGTTTATGGCTTTCATATAGATGCCTGTAAACGTCATATTGCCTGTGGCAATCATTCCTTCTTTGAACCCGTTCCAGCCCTCGACATAATATGTTATGGATTTCGAAGTGAATGTGTTTTCGCTCGGTGTGGTTATTACATCCCCGCCTTGCACTGTCTTCTCCCATTTGTGCAGTTCGATGCCGTCTTTGGTTTGGCAAACGAATGATATCAAGCAGTCGCCAATGGTCTCCCAATGGGCGTAGACTCTGATGGATTCTGTATACTTGTCGGTCGGTTTGATCTTCTCACCTTCTTTCGGATCTGTGAACCATCCGAGGAGTTTGAAGCCGTCTTTTGTAGCGTTCGGCAGTGCACCTACTGTTTCGTCCTTTAAGATAAGTCTGCTTAAGGTGTCCGCAGTTTTTCCATCTTCCAAGATGACTTTTCCACCGTTTGCATCGAATAATACTTCAACCTTCCAAACGGCATAATATGTTACATTCTTTGTGAGTTCATCCCATTTGGCATCTTTGTTGTCCGCATCTACCCATTTTTCGAATTTCAGTTTATCTATTGTTGGATCCGATGGTTTGGTGATCGATCCGTTAATTTCTGTTGTGATGGGATCTACCTCAGATCCTCCCCTCGAATCAAATGTGACCGTAACTACCCATTGGGCGGTCATTTCGTATTCTTTGGCTTCTTTTCCAATGAAAGTTTTGTAAATTGTTTCACCGTTCAGCCAGCCAGCGAATGTCCATGGGCCCTTTCCCTCTTCAGGGGATGCTTCAGATGCAAGAACGATAGGCATACCCACAATCTCTTTTACAGGGTTTTCCGGATCCGGCGATGAACAATTGCTGTATTTCACTGTGTATTGTGCTGGATCGTTCTTCGCTTTGATCATTTGGAAGTTCGAATAATTAAACTGATGCCCAGCTAGGTCCAATGTTTCGGCAGTCGTGGTTACATCGACCTTGTAGTAGAACCTCAACCCGAACGCATTCTCCTTGTCGGGGTTTTTGAAATTATTTCCGAATACTATGCTGGCTGCGACCAGTCCTTCGAATGCAGTGGACGAGATGTCGCTGGCATTCGAGGATACATTGAGGGACGTGATAGCGTCACACCCCGTGAACGCATTCGGGCCTATCTTGGTGACCGTTGCCGGAATGGTATATGCGCCTGTCATCCCCGCAGGTACCTGGATGATTGTGGTCAGTCCGTAATCGCATAGAATACCATTATCCGATTTGAAGTCTGCATTGCCGTCAATTACGGTGAATTTCTGGTATTTGCATTTTTCCAGTGCATGATCACCGATGCTGGAGATACGGCTGTTGATAGAGAACTCTCCGCTGACTTTGGACATGTTGTAGAATGCATAGCTTCCTATCGTGCTGACCTCATCACTCAGGACAATTATTGTGATCTTGTCTTTGGATTTTGCCCAGGGAACGGATTCTTCATCGAAGTCATACATTTTTCCGTTTCCACTGATGATGAGTACGGTCTCTTTGCCACTTTCCGTCGTCTGTTCTTCTATCGTCCAGGTGAGGTATGGCCCGCATGTTCCGCTTGTTTCGGTCCCATCCATCTCATCCGATGAGGCCACTGTTGAAAACGCCATCGCAAGAACGATCGATAACACCGCAACGGTCAGCACTCTTCCCCTGTTCATGTGGGAATTGACAATGTCCATACTTGTGGTAATACCTGCTATAATAATAAAGGTGGGTTTGGATTGTTCGTTTCATTGTACACTTTTTGTAATCGGCCAATCGAACCCGAGCATCGATATCGTCTTTTTGTAAAGGTCCAGCGAGTCTTCGCAGTTGGTCATGATCCTGTATATCCCTGTGCCGAGATCGATCTTGTAATCGGTGAGCTTGAATCCATGCCTTTGATAGAAATCTATCCTTGCTTTCCTTTGCTTTTTGTTGTCGCACGGAGCGTCAGGCGGTTCCACGTTGAGGAAAGCAGGTTTTCCGTCCGACGTGAGTTCATTCAGGATCATGCTTCCATAACCTCTGCTACGGAGGCCCATATCCACTGCCAGGAATCCGATGAAGGTTGCGGGCGTATCCGTACTGGTAAGATGCATACCAATCACAACCCCATCGTCTTCGACAGCTTCCAGCCTCATGTACCCTTTGGCAGCTATGCCGATGAGGATGTCTATCTCGATGATCTCCTCACGCGGGAACGATTCTAGATAGATTCTCATGAATTCATCGAAGTTGTTGTATTCTTTCGTCACTCTCTTGTATTCGAGGATGACAACACCTCCGGGGGAAAAAAAGACGGCCTGGATCAAATCCAGGCTTTATTTCATTAAAATGCAGATTCGAATCTCATCTCGAGGGGTTGTCCGCAACACAGACATCTCGAGAAAGGATTCAATTCATCATTCTCTGTTCCACAGTATTTGCAAATGCATCCCATGAGAAATGGTAAGAAAATTGGGGTATTTATCGAGGTCTAAAGGTGGAAACTTTACTTACGAAAAAAGAAACGGGAAGAATTCAGTCCGAATCGTCCTCGTCATCCTCTTCTGCGAAGTTCACCTGCACTTCTTCGTTCTTCGGTGCAAGTACGTAATCCGGGTCCGCTTCCGGTCTGTTCGACGGGTACTCATTTTCGAAGTTTTTCCTGTAATCCTCGTCTGAGCATACCTTCCCGGATGGGAATTTGTACAGGGTCATGGTCATTCCGTAGATTCACGTATGGGATAAACCTGTCTATCAATGGCAGGTGCACTGATGGTCGCCGTGCTCATGGCATGATGTGTCCGGGTCATACTTCAGGTTTCCAGCGAGATAAGCTTTCACAGCTTCGTCAGCATCCCCTTCGACTCCAGGGAGGAGTTTGATGCCGCGTGATTCGATCATGTTCCTGGCACCCCCTCCGATACCGCCACAGATGAAGACCTGTATGTTCTCCCTCATGAGAAGCTGTCCGAGCGCTCCGTGGGAGTACCCGTCGTTGCCGATGACTTTGGAAGAGACTATCTTTCCGTCCTCTACATCGTAGACCTTGAACTGTTCGGTCCTCCCGAAATGCTGGAAGATCTTTCCGTCTTCGTATGTGATCCCTATTCTCATGAGTGTTCGAGTAGAGGACTCATAGATAAGCGATGCCAAAAGATACGGTTTTTTAAGGGGTGTGA
Organism: Methanomassiliicoccaceae archaeon UBA113; assembly: GCA_002506175.1. GTDB lineage: Archaea > Thermoplasmatota > Thermoplasmata > Methanomassiliicoccales > Methanomethylophilaceae > Methanoprimaticola. The sequence continues at coordinate 2,686 of DAXB01000066.1, read as the reverse complement.
AAAAAGAAAAGCAGGGGTTGAGCCCCTGAGATGTTTAATTCAGAGCACTGTGGATGCTACGCACTCGATCTCGGCAATGCCGGGGATTCCGCGGAGGGCGGACTCGAGCTTCGATCCGATCTCTTCGTCGGAGTCGTCGATGACGAATCCGGCTGTGATCTTCATGAGACCGAACGCAACAGGGTTGATGCTGGTCTCTGTGATCTGGATGCCTGCGGGGATGATGGTGGGCAATTTAGCGATGATGCCGTTGAGGTCCACATCTGTTCCCTCGGGCATGAGGTCATATCCTGCAACAATCTGTCCCATTTCAACACCTCATGGTCCGATGAATCCGCATTTCTTGCACTCGTAAGCAACACTCTGGTCGCGGCACTGGTCGCACCTTCCGATCTCGTAATCCCCGCACTTGGGGCACTTGAAGAAAGTGTTGCCGTGACCGATGAGTCTCTTACCGCATGAAGAGCATATCTTGTCAGCTGCCATAATTTTGCGATAATATACCACCTATAAAAAGTAGATGTAGGTTAAACTGTGTTTCTTAGTTCTCAGACTTTGTTATTACGAGGTCGAGGGACTTCAATAATAATCTATTGATTGATTCTCCTGCATTGGCATGATTATAAGTTGTATCGGAGTTGTCAGTAGATGTGCACATCTACGAGATCGATGAGGGTGATTCTACTTCTGTCAGAAGGACTCGTAATTACTGAATATGGATTTTATCGAGGTTATTTTAAATATTAATTGCAAAAATTCGATTTTTCGCAATTAAGAAAAAATTTAATTGCGCAGGTGCAATTAACAGATCATGAGGGATGAGAACTACCGTCCGGTGATATCAGGGGAAGTCAGATATTCGGATAATGGAGGATTCAGTTATTTTTGGCCGAAGGATCTTCCTATGGAGTTTTCGTTGAGTCGTAAAACAACTAAAAAGATCGAGATTGCCCTCGTAAGTCTTTCCAAATTGGATGGTAAAGTTTCTCAAATGTCCAAAGAGGAGAGATACTCTGCTTATCCCATTTATCCTCATGGAGTCCACAAAATCATCTGCAATCGAAGGTACTGGCACAACGATGGAAGACCTATACCTCTCAGAAAGGATTGAAGAAATGGATCCTCGGAAAATGAACGATAACAAAGAAGTACTGAATTATCGTGATGCGTTAAATCATGCCACCCAGCAGAGCGCTGGTGCGATAACGGAGTCGTTGTTGCTGGAACTCCACAGAATACTGATGAAAGGGGCTCGTGGAGGGAATAAATCGTCTGGAGAGTATAGATCCGTACCAGTGCTGGTAGGTTCCAAAGGAGATACATTGGAGACTGCAAAGTTCGTTCCAATACCTCCGGAATTAGTGCCTTGGAAGATACAGAATCTATTCAAATACGTGAATGATGCAGATGAAAACACACTCATATGTGCTGCATTGTCACACTACCAGTTTGAAACAATCCATCCATTTACGGATGGGAACGGCAGGATGGGCAGGCTCCTAATAATGTTGATATTGAATAAGTGCGGAGTGCTTGAATATCCCGTCCTATATTTGAGTGGATATTTCAACAACTATCGTGATGAATACATCGACCGTCTGAACAGAGTCAGAGAATGCGATGATTTCGAATCCTGGATAGAATTATTTCTTGACGCTTTAATCGAACAGTCGAAAAGATCGATAGAATTGATTGATTCATTATTCGCATACAGAAAAGAACTGCACGAATCTGAAACAGAATTGAATGCGATTCATTTGGTAGATTCCCTGTTTGCAAACCCATACGTCAGAAAAAGCGATGTGGCAAAAATATGCAACGTTCATCTATCTACCGCGGGAAAACTTGTTAATGACTTAACGAAAAGAGGAATCTTGGTGGAGATAACAGGTAACAAAAGGAACCAGATTTTTGTCTGTAAGAAAATCATGGACATACTCAATTCTTATTGAGGCGAATAGGGGGTGGGGATTGCTTCCTATTTGGAACCGGTCATGATTCAGAGAGAATCGGAATTATGAAACACTGTTGTAGGGTTTTAAGGCAATATCGCCATTACTAACCGTATTATGCGCATCCCGATGGACGTCGGTTGAATTGTTGATATAATCGCAGGACCATGCACCGGACATGAGGATCCATACCGACTGCATCCCGTGTCTGATGAAACGCATCCTGTTCCAGTCAAGGCTTTCCGGGGATTCGGACGAACGTGCGTCGATGCAGGAGAGCCTCATGGTTTTCGCATCCGAGTTCGACTACGACAGGAAATCGGTCGACATAACCACGGAGGTCCACAGGGCATCGTACTCCATTCTCGGGAACGACCCATATCATGAACTGAAGGTGCGTGCAGACGAGGTCGCAGGCAGACTGACGGAGACCGCACAAGACATAGTGGACAGGTCGGATGACAAGCTCAAGGCGGCCCTCATGGTTGCGGTCATCGGGAACATAATGGATTTCGGTGCGATTGGCGGATTGGAGGGCCCGGAGGCATTCGGATCGATGTTCAGCGATCTGATGGCACAGGGACTCTACAGGGACGACTCTGACAGGATAAGGGCGGTGCTGGATAGGCCCGGGACAGTGGTCTATATCTTCGACAACTGCGGAGAAACGCAGCTGGACAAGGTGCTGATCAGATATCTTAGTTCACATGGGAAGAGGGTCGTCGGGGTCGTAC
>DAXB01000081.1 GCA_002506175.1 Methanomassiliicoccaceae archaeon UBA113 | reverse complement strand
CTACCATCACCCGACGCACATTCATCGAAGAGTGATACCGTTGATGCTAAACCGCTGTCCGAAATGTTCCAAAGAGACTGGAATCAGGGTCATGCCCGCAGAAGAGACCCTGAAGAGAGTTCTTCCCCTCCTGGAAGCTGCCGGTCTTGGAATACCCGAGGACATCACAGAAAAAGATGAGCTTGGAATACCTGTGTTCTCCGTCGATAGGTAGAAGACAGCGCTCGGAGTACCGAAGTACTACAACGGAAAGGGAGTCACTAAGGAGCAGGCCGAGGCATCGGCCATCATGGAATCCATCGAGAGGTACAGCGCAGAGATGCGCGAGGATGACGAGCTCATCTATGGGACTTATGAAGAGGCATGCGACGGCATGATGGCCGTCGATCCCGTAGACCTCATCCTGCCCATAAGGACGCTGGGGTGCTGCCGCAGCTCACAGCTGGCATGGGTCGAGGGATTCGAGATGTTCAGGGGATGCCCGGTTTGGGTCCCGGCATGCGCCGTCTACTTCCCCTACCAGCCGGATGGAGACCTCCAGCTGTTCAGATATCACACCAACGGACTGGCTTCTGGAAACACGATCGAGGAGGCCATCCTCCATGCACTGTTCGAGGACATCGAGAGGGATGCTTGGTCTATAGCGGAATACAACGATTACACCAAAGCGGACATCGAAATAAAGAACAAGGACTCAATTCCAGCGCAGCTCATAGCTAAATTTGAAGCTCAAGGCATCGAGATACACCTCAAAGACCTCACCAGCGACATAGGGGTCCCCACTATAGGGGCATCCGCCGATGACGTGAGGACAAAGGACCCCGAAATGCTAACGATAGGTGTGGGAACCCATCTCAATCCGGAAATCGCGGCTATCAGGGCGATCACCGAAGTGGCTCAGAGCAGGACGACCCACAGGCACGGTATGAAGACGAACGCGCAGCTCCAGAAGGTCACGCAGGACATGGGATACGAGAAGATAAAGAAACTCAACCACATGTGGTTCGGAGAAGGCCATAACAAAATGTTCCTCGAGGATATGGAGGACATGTCGACGGATTATGTTCTGGACGATATCGAGGTCGTGCTGCAGAAACTTATGGATGCGGGCTTCGATCAGGTGATAGCGGTCGATCTGACCAGGCCCGAGATAGGTGTCCCTGCGGTGAGGATGATCGTTCCCGGACTCGAGGTATGCACCATGGATCCGGAGCGCGAAGGTGGAAGGCTCCGCGGAATGTGGCCTCCCATGAAACAGTGATAGGATGACCATCAAAGCTGTTGGATTCGATCTGGACGGCACGTTCCTCAAAACGCATGTCGACTACTACACATTGGGGATATCCGATCAGATAGTATGCGAGAAACACGGCATCCCATTCTCGTCCCTTGAATTCACAACGAAGAAACGCATGAGGAAACCCATCCGCGATTGGCTCATGACGAACGGACGCGTAGACGAGATACCTGCCATCGACAAAGAGATAGATGACCTTCTGACATCCGTTGAACTGCAATTCGTAGATGAAGCCGAGCCTTTCCCTGGTTCAGTGGAGTGTCTCGACACAATAAAATCGAAAGGTTTGAAAATAGGCCTCCTCACCCGCGGGAGCCGCGAGTACGGAATGAAGGCTCTCGACGTGGCTGGAGTATTGGATAGGTTCGATGCCGTGGTCGGAAGGGACTGCACGGATTATGACGATGCCAAGCCATCGCCCAAGGCCATGATCTCGTTCGCGAAGGAACTTGGAGTCTTGCCCTCGGAGATCCTCTACCTGGGAGATAACCGCACCGACTATTACTCCGCCAGGGATGCTGGGGCATCCTTCATAGGAGTCCTGTCCGGATCCATGGACAGAGAATCATGGAATGATGAGGATCCCGAGATGAGGGTAGTCGAGTATGCCGGAGATGTCGTGAAATACCTCTGACTTCATAAAAAGCAAGAGACGCTTTGAAAATCTCTTTATCATCCTTGTTATTACGTTCTGACGGAGGCTCCTGATGTTCGGCAAAGATATCCGCATGGAAAGGATAACGGATAGGAAAACCGGTAACGCGGTCATCGTACCTATGGACCACGGCATATCGGTCGGACCGATGGATGGACTCATCGATATGAAGAAGACAGTCGATGACGTTGCGAACGGAGGCGCCACAGCCGTTCTGATGCACAAGGGTCTTGTGAAATACTCTTATCGCAGGTCTGGCAGGGACGTGGGTCTCATAATGCATCTGTCCGCATCCACCGAACTCGGCCCTACCAGGAACAGCAAAGTCCAGATCACCACTGTGGAAGAAGCGATCAAATTCGGTGCAGATGCGGTATCGATCCATATCAACTTCGGTGCGGAGGACGAACCAATCATGCTCGAAACAGCGGGGATGATATCCGAACAGTGCAACGAATGGGGCATGCCCCTCATAGTCATGGCCTATCCCCGCGGACCCGGTGTCAAGGATTCTTTCGACCCGGATGCCATCGCCCACTGCGCCAGGGCAGCTTCGGAGATCGGCGCTGACCTGGTTAAATGCAGCTATACCGGCGACATCGATTCATTCAGGAATGTGTGCAGAGGAGCACTGGCACCGATCATCATAGCAGGAGGGCCTAAGATGGATTCCGACATGGACATCCTCAACATGGTGCATGACTCCATAGAGGCTGGAGGACACGGAGTTTCCATCGGAAGGAACATCTTCCAGAACAAGAACGTGCTAGGCATCACGAAGGCCATATCCAGCATCGTACTGGACGGAACGTCCGTCGAAGATGCGTCCAGGTTCCTGAGGTGACAGCCTTGGGAAGGATCATACTCAGAGCCGACGGCCCGGAATCCGAATCCGAGAGGAAAGATATCGTGACTTCCGGCCTCGAATCCGGAATAACTTCGTTCATCTTGAGGGAAGGGGATGAGAAGTTCGAGACTCTGGGCAGGATGGAGGCGTTTTACACAAGGGAGGGTGCGTTCTCTGATCCGAACCTAGAGATTATTGATATCGACGGCCCGGAATCCCAGGAATATGCTATATCTCTTGCCGGGAAGAAGAAGATCGTCATAGCGTCCACAACGGATTGGACTGTGATCCCTTTGGAGAATTTGATAGCCAATTACGAAGGGACAGGGACGGAACTGTTCATCCGTGCTGATAATTCCGAACAGACAGACCTGTACATGTCTGTGATGGAGAAAGGCGTAGATGGAGTCATATTCACATCCGCCAGCGCAGATGAGATCCGCAGCCTGGCAGAAAGATACTCTGCAAGCCCGGATATATCGCTGAAAGAAGTCAAGATCGTCTCCGTAACGCCGATGGATGTTGGAGACAGGGTCTGCGTAGACACCTGCAGCATGATGGTCCCGGGGGAGGGTATGCTCGTCGGATCCTATTCCGACTGCCTTTTCCTCGTACAATCCGAGAGCGAGGATAGCGGATACGTCTCAAGCAGGCCCTTCAGAGTCAATGCAGGTGCGGTCCACTGCTACATAGAGGCCCCCAACGGAAGAACCATGTATCTGTCGGAGATCTCTGCCGGCGAACGTGTTCTTCTCTGCGATTCAAAGGGCAGGACCAGGACAGCCACCGTAGGCAGATCCAAGATAGAGAGAAGACCTCTGATCATGGTAACGGCTACAGACGGCGAAAGAGAATACTCGATAATGCTCCAGAATGCCGAGACCATAAAGATGGTCACATCAGACGGTTCTATATCTGTGACTATGCTGAAAGAAGGCGACCGTGTCCTTGTCAAGCTCGGAACCGGCGGAAAGCATTTCGGAATGCCTGTGAACGAGACGGTTTCCGAAAAATGATTCCCGAGAGGCTGGTTCTATGGATATTGCATTCAACGGTGGAAAGATCTGCGGCACCGTCACAGCACCGCCTTCAAAAAGCTGCACTCATAGGGCACTATTACTGGCATCCCTCTCCGGAGGCAGATGCGTTCTGAATAATCCGCTCATATCGAAAGATACCATGTCAACAATCGAAGCAATCAGATGCTTCGGTGCCTCGATTACCCTGAATGATGGTTGTATAACGGTAGAATCAAATGGACTCCATGCTCCCGAGGAAGTGATCAATGCAGGCAACTCCGGAACCACACTGAGGATGATGGCCGGTGTTTCAGCCCTATTCCCTCACAAAACCGTTCTCTCTGGAGACGAATCGCTTTGCAGAAGGCCGATGCAGCCGCTTCTGGATACCTTTGAAACCTGCGGAGCATCTTGCGGTTCAACTGAAGGACATGCACCGATAACAGTCAAAGGCCCCATAGAAAAGGACATATTGACTGTAGACGGGACTATGAGCTCACAATTCATATCATCGGTGCTGATGGTATCGCCGATGATCGGCAGGCGGATGACTGTCGAAATAGAAGGGGACGCTGTCTCCGGACCATACATAGACATGACTGTCCAGATGATGAGATACTTCGGGGCCTCATTGAGGAAGACGGATTCAGGATACGTAGTAGACCCGGTTAAATACAGGCCCACTGACTTGGATATACCGGGCGACTGGTCATCATCCGCATTCATCCTGGCTGCAGGCGGTCTGTCCGGAGAGGTTACTGTCCTGGGATTGAATTCGAACATCCCCCAGGGCGATGCCCGCATCATAGACATCCTAAAAGATGCAGGATGCAGGATTGATCAAAAAGATGGTTCTGTCAGATGTGAATCTTCGGGCAGACTCAAATCCGCGGATGTGGATGTGTCCTCTACACCCGATCTCTTCCCCATTGTAGCCGTGATGATGAGCGTGGCCGAAGGAAAAAGCAGACTGTATGGGGCTTCACATCTCAGATACAAGGAAACTGACAGGATCGCCTCCACAGTATCTATGCTGAAAACCCTCGGGGCGGATATCGAGGCAACGGAAGACGGATGCATTATAAACGGAACTGACCGTCTCAGAGGTGGAAGGATAGAACACGGCGGCGACCATAGGGTTATGATGGCGGCAGCCGTCGCATCCTTGGTATCGGAAGGACCTGTATCCATGGAGGATGATGGATGCTGGAATGTTTCGTACCCAAGATTCATCAATTCCGTCCGTAGTCTGGGGATGAGGTGCTGAGATGTACTCGGTAGGCAACAGATTGAAGGTCAGCCTATTCGGCAGCAGCCACGGCGATTGCGTGGGGTGCATCATCGAGGGACTTCCCAAAGATATGGTCATCGACACTGATGCAGTGTCAAGGAAGATGGTTCTGAGAAAACCGTCGTACGGCATAGGCACACCCAGGGATGAAGCCGATGAAGTGATTTTTGAACACGGAGTGAAAGATGGCAGAGTTATTTCCACTTCTGTGATGCTGAAGATAATGAATAATAACTGTGACAATTCGTCATACTCCGGACTGGACAAGACTCCGAGGCCCGGACACGCAGACCTTCCAGCCCTTATAAGGTTCAAGGATTTCGATATCAATGGAGGAGGCCAGTTCTCGGGAAGGATGACCGCACCTCTGGTAGCGGCTGGATCGATTGCCGAACAGTATCTGCATGCAAAAGGAATCGATATAGCGGCTTATTCAAAGAGAATCCACGACATATACGATGATGTGGATCATTCCTTCGAAGAGATAAAGGGTTCCGAACAATTCAAGACCCGTGCTACTACGGCAGAACTGGACCGGAAGATGCAAAGAGTCATCAAGATGGCTTCGGAGCAGCAGGACAGCGTCGGAGGGATAGTGGGTTGCTGTGTAACAGGACTACCGATTGGTTTCGGCGGAATCTGGTTCGATGCCTTGGATGTATCGATTGCCAGGATGATGTTTTCGATACCTGCTGTCAAGGGCGTGGAGTTCGGAAAAGGATTCGAACTCACGGAGATCATGGGATCTCAGAGCAATGATGGATACACAGTTGAGAACGGACACATTACAGCACTGTCCAATAACATGGGCGGTGTCTGCGGAGGCATGAGCAACGGCATGCCTTTGACATTCAATGTAGCATTCAAACCCACACCTTCCATCGGTAAGATGCAGCACACTGTCAATCTGGAGACGATGCTGGATGATTCGATCTCCGTCAAAGGCAGACATGATCCCTGCATCGTACCCCGTGCGGTGCCTGTGGTTGAGGCCATGACGGCACTCGCCGTGATGGATCAGGACCTATGCTTCGATAATGAGGAATAAGCTCGATCCTTCAGCAAAATATGTAATGTCGAACCGGCATCCGGAGACCTATGAAGATCTATGATGCCTACCGCTTGGCGGTCGAGGCGGGAATGAAGAGAGACCTCCGTACACATGAAGAGGTCCGCAGGATCATCGAGAACGCCAAAGCCGAGTATGATTCACTCCCCGATTATCTGAAGGGGTGCTACGATACCGAGCGCCTCTGGAACCCATACGCCGACACGCGTTTCTCTGTACTCGCAGATAAAGCCAGAGAGACCGAGGCCGAATGCTTCATGTGGGGGATAGACATCACACCGGCGGAGATCCTCCTCGCAGATAAACTAGTAGAAAGAGGGAAGAGAATCGATGCTGTTGTCGCCCATCACCCTCTTGGAACCTCGAAGACATGCTTCCCAGAGGTCATGATGCAGATGACAGCCATGTTCTCCAACATGGGGATGGAGAAGGAGAAGGCCGACGATCTCGTCACCAAGCGTATGGAGCAGATGCTCAGGAACATGCAGGGATTCAACTACAACCAAGCGGCTGATGCCGCCAAGATCTTGGGTATGCCTCTGTTCAACATTCATGCTCCGGCTGACAACATGGTGGAGGAATACCTAGTTCGGATGGTGAAGGAAACGGATCCCCATACTCTCGGAGACATTATCCGGATGTTCTACACCGAACCTGAGTTCAGGGAGGCATCCAGATGCAACAGCCCTCCGAACATCCTATTAGGCAAGCCAGAAGATGAATGCGGAAAGATCATGGTCAAGATGAACGGAGGGACGTCATTCTCCAAGGAGACTTACAAGGCCCTCGCCGATGCGGGTGTGAACACCGTCGTCGCAATGCATTATCCAGATGACCATTTCGAGGCGGCTAAAGAAGCTGGAGTGAACCTGATAATATCGGGACACATGGCATCCGATTCACTCGGGGTCAACCTCATATGCGACATATGGGAGAAAGAAGGCATCGATGTCATCTCCTGTTCGGGATTCACTCGTTTCAGCAGAAACTGATGCTAAAAACTAACGTCGTTCATGCAACGACGTCATCTTCCTCTTTTCTCGGAACCTTTCTTGATTCTAGTGACTGTACAGTCATAATCATGATTCTGAAATAATCAAGATGGCTGATTCAGGACAATACAAAGAAATGTAATAAGAAGAACCTGCCCGAAGGCAGGTAAGTGGTTTCAGGTTACCGTGAAAAAATCACTGGGATCCGTCACCGAGCTTGTGGTGCCTGTCAGCTACTTTGAGGATTTCCATCTCGTTGTATCTGAATCTCTTCTTGTTAGCGGCGAAGGTGTTGTCCTTGGGCAGCATCTTCTTAATTCCCTGGATGAGCTGGCTTGCCATGGACATCAAAGGCTTGGACAGGTTGATTCCGAACCTGGTGGCTCCGCATACAACGTGTCCGGGGTTGACGACATCGTGGGAATCGAGGACAGTCTTGATCTGCCTCATCTTTCCGACTGTGGGTACATTGTGGATGACATCGAGCTGCCATGCGAAGAAGACTCCGAGACCGGTGGACCTTCCGCCGAACTCTGCCGCCTTGTCTCCGAGGTAGAAGTTGAATCCGAAGGGAAGCATTCCCGTCATGAGCTCATCGTCCTTGAAGTAATAGGGCATGAACAGGGTTGTGGACCTGTCGACCATAACTCCGATTATTCCTCCGACATCCATGTTCATCTCCTGGAATCCCTTGTATGAGACTCCGACGAACTCTCCCCAGTTGTGGGCAGGTACGATGACCTCCGCAGGAATCTCTCCGACTCCGACCTTCCTTGCACGGAACTCGTAGCACCTCTCGGACCACTCGTGCTCTGCGATCTCGGTGGAGATCTTCCTTCCGCCGGCCTTCTCGGCGACTGCATCTGCGAACGCCTCTCCGAGGTCGTTGTGGGCTGCATCTCCCTGGAATGTGACAAGGAATACGTTGGTCACATCGGGTGCGTGGAGTCCTGCCTTGCGCTGGTTCTCGAAGTGGTTGTAATCGGACCATGCCATGTGCAGGGGCACGACAGATGCGTTGGCGACGATGTCCTGGATGGGC
>DAXB01000088.1 GCA_002506175.1 Methanomassiliicoccaceae archaeon UBA113 | reverse complement strand
CATGCGCGCGCACCCATACCCAAGACGACCGGAGGGGAGCTCTTCATACCCCGCCCCGGCCAGGAGATCCTCGACAGGGGATCGATAACTATAACAGAATACTACGTCGAGGTGCGTTTCACCGCCGACCTCCCCTCCGATAACGGCAAGGCGTCCGTGATGGCCATGGACCTCCTGCTCGAGAGGATAAAAACCGTGGTATCCGAATCATTGTACTTCTCCGCCTACAAGCAGTCTAAGGTGCTCAACCACATCGAGACCTGCGAGAACGCGGAATCCATCAGGGATTCGCTGAGATCCAGAGGATTGGTCGCGTTCGTCGCGGACGGTTCCGTCCTCCCCAGGAGGGATGACGACCTCGCACCGATGATCGATGCCATCCCGTTCTCATGCGACGATTCGCTCAAGGTGACGTTCGACGTCCCCAACGGCGATCCGATCACAGGAATGGGAATACCAGAAGGTTTCACTGTCATAGCCGGACCCGGAAGGAACGGAAAGTCCGTCCTCGCCGATGCGATCTTCGCAGGAGTGTACGACCATATACCCGGGGACGGGAGGGAGTACGTCGTAACGGACCCGTCTGCATCCTTCGTGATGTCGGAATCCGGACGCTGCGCGGACGACGTGGACATATCTATGTTCGTATCCGAGACGAGGGAATTCGATGATCCGTCGCACGCCGGGAAGGATTCGGTATCGTCATCGATGTCCGAGTTCATCGCTATATCCGAAGTGGTGGAGATGGGTTCCAAGCTGATCGTAATGGATGAGGGCTATTCGGATCCGTCTGCAATCAGACGCGGTTTCCTGTCAGAGAAAGACCCGATAACACCTGTTTCCGAACTCGGACCGTCCATGGGAAAGAATGGAATATCGCTTATCCTCGTGTCAGGTGACGAATCGGCCATCAGACGTGCGGACAACGTCATCCTCATCGAGGGGTTCAAGGCTAACTCTGTCAAAATCGACCGCATCGATTCGGATAAAGAATACAGGATGCCTGCGACCAGGTGCCCCGTATCGAAGACCATCGTCTACGAGAAGGGCAGGAAGGAGGTCAGCGTCACCGCCAAGTCCATCAGGACCGTGGAGATCGGGGAGTTCGATGTCAATGTGCCTGTAGCCGCTCTGTTCGACATCTCGCAGACGCGCACCGTCGCCGACGCTGCGGTCATCATGAAAGACCTCATGGACGGTACCGACTCGATGCTGAACGTCTGCACCAGATCAATCCAGACGATGGAATCGTCGGATGACACATCAAGGATGTATCATGTCACAATCCGTCCGATGGACCTCGCAGCGGTTCTCAACAGGCATCCACAGATGCTTGCGATCCAGAAGAAATGAACGATCAATCGTCATACGATTTCACAGATGATCGTTACTCCTCAGCGTATCAAGGTATTCATCCCTGCTCATCGGACAGTCGATTAGGCAGAGGAACTGTTTTTTGCCTAATCTCACCTGTTTCGCCATCTCACCGAGCAAATAATCATCCAGCTCTCTATTGCCTTGATTGATGTATGTCTGTATAGGTGTCTTCTTCCCTTCAACATACAGAACATAATACTTATGGTGGGTCTCATTCGACCTGAAACCTTTTTTGCAGAGATTGCTGCCCGCTTTATCCGACTTTCTTGTTGTCATTCCAACCTCTGGAAGTGATCGATGATCCATTGCCTGTACTCTATCGATGAATCATGCAATTCGGATGGATCGCAGGATACGTATTCGTTCCATACGAAATCCAGATATTCTGCGAATTTCAGTTTTGATTCGTCCAACGTCGACCCGCTGGAGAATATATTCAATTCTTTGGATGACAGGAACACACGGCCATCCCTTGCATTGTTGCGGATGACATAGACGGGGCTCTTTATCTCATAGCCTTTCAGGTCCGTCAATTCCACATTCATGGGCCTGTCGGTGGTACTGGTCTGCGGATTGCAATACTTGGAAGTGCATACCGTCTGCTCCGGACCATGATAAAAAGACGGTTGGAAGCTGACGCTCGCATAGGAACCCATCGGCATCACTCGTCCAGAACCCTTCCCAGCCAAGCATGGAACTCTCTTGCTTGGTCCTTGGTCATGATCACGCCTGTCGAAACGGTACGGATGATCGGTAGATCCCTGGGCTCTGTTTTGATCAAATTGCCCAGTGTTTTATCCTCGTTCAGCACATATTCCTCGGAATCGGGGATGGCAACCCTCTCGGTATAGAAGTTCAAAACCACCTCGCCCCTACAATTCTTTCCGCCTATGCAGCCGTTGGAGTAAACCGGAACATACTGGTTGGCGAATTCGTATTTGAATTGAATCTTATCCTCTGCCATCTATCCCGCCTCAGTCATCGGAAACCTATCGACACTGAACGAACAAAGTGCTAGTATTTACCTGTGGTCAATACTTGTAGGTTACATCAGAACCAGGGTTCAACGGCTGTGTCGAAACGCAGACATCTCAGCAAATCCCGAGCCTCTATTCTTTATGCGTAACAGAGTTCGGAAGGCGTTCATCTTCTGTTGAAACCGTCCTCGAACCTCTTGAAGATGTTCGAGGTGTAATCGTTCATGTGCTTCTCGTCGTACTTCGCTCCAGGGTTGTTGTCCGGAACGATGAATCCCTTGATCGGGTACTCCTTGTCGCAGTACGGACATCTCACATTGGGGCAACCGTTGGTTGCCTGGGGGCAGTACTTGCATGCGACCGCCCTGGACTGGAACAGGCTGAACTCCCTTCCGCAGTTGGGGCAGAGGAACCTCCTTGCAGCCACCTTGAGATCGTTGTTGATCCCAGCGGCCCTCTCCTCCGGCGTGTTCCAGATGAACTGCCTGGGGGAGATGGGCGTGTTGTAGCTGACCTGGTCGGGATCGTATGACATCTCAGTTTCCCTTCGCGGATGCGATGACGGCCTTGAGGGTCTCAGCATCTGCACCCTTCTCCAGAAGGGTTCCGGTGACGACAATGTCGGCTCCGGCCATCTTCGCCTTCATGGCTGCCTCGGGCGTCCTGATTCCTCCTCCGACGATGAGTGGGAGGTCGACGTACTTCTTGACGGCGCCGATCATCTCGGGAGGGACCTGCCTGTCCGCTCCGGATCCCGCCTCGAGGTAGATGTACTCGAATCCGAACATCTTGCATGCCATGGCGTAAGCGACGGCCTTCTCGATCTCGTCCTGTCCGACGACTTTTGCCTTAGAGACGCGCGCGACGGTCATTCCGGGCTCGACGATGATGTATCCCATGGAGATGGACTCGAGTCCGAGCTTGGCGATGATGGGTGCCGCGGCAACCTGTCCGAACGTGATGAAGATAGGGTCCGTGGCGTTCATGATCTGCATGAAGAAGACTGCGTCGAGCTCCGTGTTGAGGGAGTCGGGCGTTCCTCCGAAAAGTATGACCGGAAGTCCGGTGGCCTCCTTGATCGCCTTGGATGTGGCTGAGAGGTTCTCCTTGGTGACACCGCTGGATCCTCCCACGAAGATGATGTCCGTACCTGCGTCCTTCATGGCCTTCGCCATCTCGCCAGCCTTCTCCGCGGGCTGCTTGTCCGGGTCGATGAGTGTGGCATGGATGGTTCCGTTCGCAATCTTTTCCTTCAGGTACTCTCTGACTGTCATCTGTATCACGTCGTCGAAGCCGTCTGTAACATAGGCTCCTGATGCGAGCTATATACATAATTTATAAAAAAGGTATCATCAGAACAAATGCGTTCTCATATCGGATTCCGTTAAATAATAACTGCAGGAACACTACCCTCGAAATATCACTTCATACGCTTGATTGAATTATTATTTGTTAAACAGTGTATTTTCTCATAATGTAAATGTTGATAAGTGTAAAATTTAAGTTTTTTAAAATGTAAAAAGGTGTATTTTTTTGAGTTATTTTAGATAATATCGACACCACGGACCATCATAAACATTTTCAGGAGGAAAATATATGCCGAACTTCTTGAATGGAAAGAGAAGAGAAGCAGGGAATATGCCCTTCTCCTTGAAGGTGCCAGGCGTGTCGGAAAAACTACTATCGTGAAAGAATTTGCGAAAAACGAATACCGCTCCGGTATAATTATTGATCTGGCCGATAACAAAGGGAATATACGTCGCATACTTCAGAATTGTTCCGGCGATTACGATAGGTTATTCCTCTTTATCCAAGAGATTTTTGGAACCAAATTGTATCTGCATGAGAGTCTGATAGTATTCGATGAGGTGTAGCCGAGATTTGTAAAATCCGGAACGCAGACATCCTCTGCTGACATCGCATCGTACACAAAAATGGATGAAATAGATGTTACTAGTTCTGTACACTCCGTCGTCTACTCCCTCACGAAATGGCTCTTCCCGGCATGAGATGTACATTCATTAAATACGGCTGTCTTCCTCTATGATTCGTTTTCCATCTGGGAGACCTGTCGTAGATTATACGCTCTATCGGGCCAGATGTGGTCTATCAATAATATTCCACTTTGACCCACTTTTGCTTAATTAACGTAGCATTACAACATGTAACGCCTTATGTTCTCGATGGCCTCCGATGCCGGTGGCACCACCTTGTCATCTCCGACGGGGCACACCGCTATACATCTGCCACACGGCGATATACCATGCGAACCGAGATCCTCGTGATGGTCGGTGCACAGCACCTTGTCCATCTTATCCGCCGGGTATATCTCCGTCCCGATCGCGGATACGGGGCATGCCTTCCTGCAGCGCATGCATCTGGTGCACAGCTGCTTATCCATAGGCCTCCCGCACTCGGCCTCCATATCCGTGAGGATGGTGGTGAACCTCACCCTGGGCCCGAACCTCTCCGTTATTATCGCATCGCTGATTCCGAACGTGCCGAGTCCCGCCAGATATGCGGCGTGCTTGTTCGAGAAGAAAGCTGAAGGCTCCTTCTTCAATCCTCTGATTCCGTGATAGCCGTCCCTGGTGATGTACACCGCTTTGAAACCGGACATCGTCAGTCTGTTCACTATCCTCTGTGCCGTGGAATCCAGCAGCGAGTTTACCGTATTGTAGAGCTCCCTGTAGTATATCGACGGGGCGGTCTGGACGACCGTCTGCTGAACCGGCATCCCGATAACGATGGCCGTCACGGCCTCCGGCATTATCGACAAAGGCCTCCTCTCGACGGGGACGTTCTCCGATACAACGGAGTCGGTATCCCACATCCGGACATCGGCGAAACCCATCATGGGGATGTCCAGTCTGTCGGCTACTTCGAGCATGTCTACCGAGAATACCATATTGAACGAATCTTCGGATACAATATATGAATTATGTGTGAAGACTATCCTCAACTGACGAATCCCAGTTCCCTCATCATTGAATTGTACGCATCCCTACTGATTCCGCAGCTGATGAACCTGATGAGATCGTTTCTGTCGAGATGGGGCTGTTTGCTCATAACGGAGATCGTCGGATTTACCAGATCCCTGTTGTTATGGCTCATCTTCGTACGTATCCTGGTCTCCAGATTTGTTTTCGGATCCGTATATAAGTAGTAGATATGATTGTGCTGTTCATCCCTGACGAATCATTTCTTGGTCAGATTCTCATCTGCATCTATTATCTTTATCGGCATTGTATCAAACCATTGAAACGGCTCTGGAGAACATGCGTGCGTACTCCTTGGCATCCTTGAGGTCTTTCTGCCAAACCCATACCCTTCTCGAGTTCATCAAATAGATGAGACGAACACGACATCCCATCACTGCGAGAGCTGCGACCATAGGTCAGAGATTGCGGAATATGTGGTAATGCCTCGTCAGGGAACCATGAACCCTCTGGAGGAACATCCCCTCCAGGACCATCTCATCGAACTGGACCGGATGCGGCAGGACCACTCCGGCCCTGCGATCGTGCTTCAAAGCCTTGGGGATTACTTCCCCTGCCCTCTTGTAGATCTTGTCGATATGCTCCCCTCCGGTCTTCGTGGACCTTCCGTATGGTGGGTCGGTGCATATCGCATCCATATCCGGGAACCTCTCTGCGATGTCCCCGATGTCAAGAACGTCGAAGTCATGCATCTTAAGCCCGTAGAAATCCAGGTTCTCCTGGCATCCGATGATCATATCCTCATCGAAATCGGAAGCTATGGCCTTCATCCCCATCTCCGCTGCCTCGATTACGATGCCCCCTGTACCGCAGAACGGGTCCAGAACGGTTCCGCCCTTTTTGACGCCGGTCATGTTGATGAGCGCTCTGGCATACTTCGGATGAAGCGAAATAGGCGAGAAGAATGGCCTCTCCCCGACCTTCCTCTTTTCGAGGAGGTCCGCTTCTGTGACCCTCTGCTCAACATAAAGGTGGACCTTGTCGCACATCTGCATCCTGACGATAACATCTGGATCCTTCAGATTGACATCATTATGCTTGGAAAGCAGCGCCCCCGCACTGCGGATGAGCTTCTGCGAATCCACATCCCTCATCATCCCCTCGAACCTCTTGGCACGTATCGCGAATGATCCTTCGGGAAGCTCCACATCGGCCAGTCCCGAGATGTCCTCCGGGGTGTACTCGCCCAGGTATCTGCCGATGCTGTGGGTCATCGCCATGCGGTCGGCTATGCCGTCAAGGTACTTCTCGTCGAAGGAGGCCACCATGTATCCCGGGCCCTCCGATACGATCTCGAACCAATCTGTCTCGGCCTCCAGGCATCCTCTGACCTCGGCCTGAGGCATGTCCTTGGACTCACCGGATAATTCGAAGAAGAATTGGGGGTTCACACCCCCTGTAATGTTTAGTCTTTAATACCGTCTTCGGTGACCATGAACACCGCCTCTCCCTCCGGCAGGTTGGGCGAGTCGATGAGTCTTGCGATCCTCTTGCCGGCCTTTCCCTTCCTGAGATAGATACGGAATGTAGCGGTGTGTCCCACGATATGTCCTCCGATGGGTCTGGTAGGGTCTCCGAAGAACGCATCCGGCTTCGCCGCAACCTGGTTGGTGACCGCGATGACCGCATTGTTCAATGTGGCGAAGTTTAGAAGGTCGTGCATATGACGGTTGAGGATCTGCTGCCTCTCCGCGAGGGCTCCCCTTCCGACGTACTCGGCTCTGAAATGGGATGTCAGCGAATCGACTATGAGCAGCTTGACCTTCAAGGTTTGGGCGAGCTCAAGGGCCTTATCCACCAGGAGAACCTGGTGCTGCGAGTTGAACGCCCTTGCGACATGGATCCTCTTGAGGGTCTCGTCGGGGTCGACACCCAGATAGTTAGCCATCTGGATGATCCTCTCAGGCCTGAATGTGTTCTCTGTATCTATGATGATGACATCCGAGTCGAATCCTCCCCTCTCCTCCGGAAGGGTGGCGTTCACGGCGAGCTGGAAGCAGACCTGCGTCTTGCAGCTTCCGAACTCTCCGAACAGCTCGACGATGGACTGAGTCTCCAATCCTCCTGCGAGGAGCTCGTCGAATGCCTTCGATCCCGTCGAAAGCTTCGCGATTGATTTGCGCCTCTCTAAGATGTCCTCTCCGGTCTCGAAACCACCGATATCGGCGCAAAGCTTCGCACCCTCGATGATGTCCATTGCCTTCTTCTCTCCTATCTCGCAGGTCTCTGCCAGATCGGAGGGAGATGCTACTGCAATGGCCATCAGCTCGTTATATCCTGCTTCACGGAGTTTTTCTGCTATGGCGGGTCCTACTCCTGGTATGTCTTCAAGGGTTTTCGTGACCATTGTTATTCCTCTGCCGAGATTATCGGCGGATGTGTATTTAAGCGCAAACGGGGGGTCACCGAAAACCACCGAAAGTGTTTTTCGCATTCAATTAAAAAACTTAGATTGCCAGATCGTCTGGGAACATCCTGTCAGCATATTCCTCTCTAAGCTTCCTATGATACAGTCACCGAAAATAGCCATTTTCAAGAATATATTATTCATATAAGAATATCGGCGGATTAATACCTGATCACGAATCCAGTCCGCCAAAATCAACTGGGTTGATTGTGTATTCTAGGAACTAAAAAGACTGTCGGATTCGCTATACATATTACTGGTTCATGAAAACAAATCGAGATCACAATTTATCTTAAGTTGAAAAGTAGTCTTGGAGAGTATTCTCCATATTTTTGATAATGGTTGCATAGCCGTAGCTGAAACATCATCAAAAAATGCATTTTTGGATAGGTTCTCACCAATTCTAGACAGAGTTCAACAGTGTCGGGGGATCGTGAATTTATTCGAGACCTCGAAGGTCACAACCGCGTTCTCGACGTACGTTTGGTGCTCTTCACCATTTGCTATACGACCTCCGAAGGGTCAAAAATCATACCGTCACGCTTTCTCCGTACGCTGATCCGACTCACAATCTCCGTCAAACGAACTCACCTTTTTGCGGATTCGACCTCCATATCCACTTCCACCTCTCCGGTCGACACGTGGCTCCTCGTCTTCGCGAGGAGCTCCGAATCAGCCACATATCTGGTGTTTGCCGTGACCATCTTCCAGATCATCCTGGCTATGGAGTTCGCACATGCGACGAGAGCCTATTTGTGACTCTTGCCGGAGGCTTTAAGCCTCCTGTACTTCTCGCCTATGTGCGATTCCGCATGAAACACTTGCACGAAAGTGGCCTGACAGAAGGGCCTTCTCAGATCGGGATGCACCTGCAGGTTATCGGGCATTTCTTTCCCTTGTCTGCGGATTCTTCCTGTTTCGGTATGATACCGATGGATGCGGCATACGATCTCCCGTCTGGGAATCTCCTGAAATCCCCGTTGAATCCGTCGATGAAGTACTGCTGTTTCGGTTTCACCACCGTGGAACCGCCATAGTGGCATGTGCGGCGCACAATTCCTTGTGCACGTCTACTCCTATTACCAGTTTCATGTCTGCGACTCCTGGCCACAACAAATCAGACAGGACGGATCGAAACCGTATGATATACTCATAGTCGCGCAGACCTAAGGGCCGAAGGCCCGAAGGTCGCGCATATATGAGAATTGTTTTTAAACCAGTCCTTGACTTATCTATGATCTGTCGAATTTGTGGTGGCATACTTATGTCGCAGACCACTTTTTAATCGGGCAGTATTGTTTCTCACGCGGTACACGGCTCCACTCACGGTTGCACACGCGCGGGTTTACCCGCTCGATTCTGTCAAAACCACTTTTCGACTTGAGATGAAAGACACCGCCATCCTTTCGGATGACGGTATGTTTCCAACCGATCACTTCACAGCTTTAGTGCAGGTGGCCTTCTTGCCGCCGTCTTGCGTCATAACGGTTATCTTGGCGGTTTCCGCATCGTAGGCGGTAATGTTTCCGTCCTGATCCATCGAGACGACCTCGGAGTTGCTGGATGTCCATGTAACGGCTTTGTCGAACGCATCCGCGGGGGAAATCTCATATCCGATGGTGCAGGTGTTATTCATGGCAAGATCCAGATTGTGTGCCTCGAGCTTGATACCATCCACGGGGACGTTGATTACCGTAACAGTGCATTCGGCTGACCTCTTACCATCTACGGTGGTGACGGTGATTTTGGCCGATCCTGCGGACACTGCTGTGACTGTTCCGTCCTCGTCGACGGTTGCGACGGTCGCTTTGCTGGTCGTCCATGTGACGTTCTGATTGGATGCGTTCTCCGGCCCCACGGTAGCGATGAGCTTTCCGGTTTTCCCGACGACAATGGTCATCTTGGTCTGGTCTAGTGCGATGCTCTTAACAGAGACAGTACTGACGGTAACCGTACAGGAGGCAGAGATGCTCTCGTTCTCATCCGATACGGCTGTGATGACCGCGGTTCCGGCCTTATAGGCCGTGACGATTCCGTCCCCATCGACATCGGCCACATCTGTGTTGTCAGAACTCCATGTGACGGTTTTTACGAGGGCATCCTCCGGGCTCACAGTAGCAGTCAGGACCTTGACATCATTCACATACATAGCGAGCGTCTTGAAGGACAGGGTAATACCTGTCACATCGACTTTGTTCCATATGGCTGTGAAAAACACATCCCCGTCTCCGACTGTGTAATCGGTCCCTGCAGCGTAATCGTTCTCGCCGTCGTTCCATCCGCCGAATGTGTAACCGTCCTTGGTTCCGCTGTACGAAGCGAGCTTGAACGTACCGCCCTCGACCTGGAGCTCCTCTTTCGGTGCAGTCGCGGATCCCCCGTCAACATCATATGAGATACAATGCAGATCCACGTAATCCTCGGTGAACCGGGTGATGCTGGCGGCATACACGACCAGGTCGTCGAAGGCGTTCTTGGAATAAGTCGTATCGCCCTCGAATCCACGGACCAGATATAACTCCCACGTGAGCCCAGATGCGATGACCGTTCCGTCACCATAACCGTATTCGATGAGGGTGGGTGAACCTTCCGAATCGGTGATAATCACATGCGTCCCCTCGGGAAGGGATGATGCAGCGAACGAGCCGTGGCTGCAAAACCTTCCCTGCAGGAGAACATCCGTCAGCGGCTTGCTGTCGGTGAGTGCTCCGGTGACGATTACACTCGTGAAATCCGCGATGTAGTTATACAGTTTGTATCCGTTCGTCTTGGCGACCCCTCCGGGGAGCTCGTAATCCATCTCGCCGGCGGCCCATCCATTGTCACATGCCCCATAGATGAGAACACCTCCGCTGTAGACGTAGGATGCAAGCATGGCGCTCTTCTCCTTCAGACAGTCGTATGTAGACGACCACTGGTCGTTGGCAATCATAACCACGCTGTGCTGCAATAGGATCTCGGGAGCGAGCTGCTTCGAGTTGACCAACTCCCATCCTGCGATGTAACCTGCTTCCGTCAGTCTGTTGAGGAGCAGAACGTCGTTGTTCTCCTCCCACGGGAGGCGGTCCTGAATCAGGAGCACGTTGATACCATGCTTAATCACGGGCGTCTCCATACTGTGAGCGTGTCCGCATCTGACGCAGGTGTATCTGACCAATCCCTTTCCGTCAACGGTGGCCCGCTTTATAACCTCGGATTCGTAGGAATGCCCCTTAGGAATTGTCTCGTCGAAATAGGAGCCATGACACTTACAGCACTCGTACTTGATGTAACCATCCTCGGTGCATGTGGCCTCCGTCCTCTCGGAGATGGCGTACTCATGCTCAGCATGGGTGATGACGGTATAGACCTCATGGCATCTGGAACATTCGTAACGGATGTACCCGTCCTGGGTGCAGGTCGCATCCTTCTCATCGATGGCGGCGTAATCATGACCGACCGGCGCGGTGTACGAATCATTGTATGTATCGCCGCATCCGCAGATGTGTATGATGCAACCTGATTCTGTGCAAGTGGGATCGATGATCTCCGTTTCGTAGGAGTGCTCATGGGCCTGCCTGACCATCTTGGTCATGGTCCCTTTGTATGTGTGACCGGGAAGATCATCGTCAGATGTTATCTGGGTGATACCGTCGATATCGTAGAATCTCCATGTGCTGAATGCCCCATTGATTCCGCTGGCACCATGCTCTATGGATATCGATCCTATTTTCCAACATCCGGAGAACGCACCATATCCGATGCATTTGACGCCCGAGGGTATGGTTACGGATCCAAGGGAGGTGCATCTGGAGAACGCCCAACTACCGATGGATGTGACGCTCGAGGGTA
>DAXB01000005.1 GCA_002506175.1 Methanomassiliicoccaceae archaeon UBA113 | reverse complement strand
CTGCATCCTCTCCCTCGAGCACCATTGCCATAACGGGTCCGGAGGTGATGTAGTTGATCAGCGAGGGGAAGAAGGGTTTGCCCTTGTGCTCGCCGTAGTGGTTCTCAGCGACCTCCTTGGGGATCACCATGAATTTGAGACCGACGATCTTGAGTCCTTTCTTCTCGAAGCGTGAGAGGATCTCTCCGCAGAGTCCGCGCTGGACTCCATCGGGTTTGACCATAAGGTAGGTCTGCTCCATAGCCATGGAACTCACTCCTTCTTCTCAGCGGCTCTGAGCCTGGCTGCCTTCTCTATGGCTGCCTTCTCGGTCCACTCGGTTGTACGAGCGACCCTCTTGAGCTGGATCATGTTCTTGTAGCACTTGTTGGCATCGAAGAAGAGAACGGTACCGTCCTTCTTGACGTACATCTTTCCGGTTCCGGGCTCGATGGGTGCTCCGCAGAAAGAACATTTCTTGGATGTGTCAACCATTCGAATCACCTCATACCCAGTTTCCTGGCTTCTCTGGATGTCTCCCTCAGCATGAGGACGTCACCCATTCTGACGGGACCCATGATGTTCCTTGTGATGATCCTTCCCTTGTCGCGTCCATCAAGGACACGGACTTTGACCTGAGTTGCCTCACCGGTCATTCCGGTCCTTCCGATGATCTCAACGACTTCAGAAGGAATGCTGTCTGTGTCAACCATTCAGCTCACCTCAGTTCTTGAGGGCTGCTGTTGCCTGAGCGATTTCATCACAGAGTGCTTTTCCCTTTCCGACATCCATGATTGCGATGGATGCAGTGGGCTTGTCGAGACCGATTGCGGTTCCGAGCTCAGCCTTGCTGGGAACGTAGACGTAGGGAACGTTCCTCTCGTCGCAGAGAGCGGGCATGTGAGCGAGGATCTCTGGGGGCTCAACATCGACGGCCATGATGACGATTGCAGCAGCGCCGCGCTCGACAGCCTTTGTGACCTCGTTTGTTCCCTTCTTGATCTTTCCACCATCCCTTGCTGCCTCAGCAAGAGCGTATGCTTTGTCGGAGAGCTCCTTAGGAGTCTCGAATTTAACAAATACAGACATTTCAATTACCTCTTTCAGGTCCCGCAAAGGAGACCGTCATCATTCATCGGCTCTGTAAGAACCAAGGCCTGTTATTTTCTTGTATTATAAATACTAATGCACTGCGGATTCCGCGGACATCAAACGTGGCGAAGACTGCGGATCACTGGTCATAAGGATAGTCGAGACCTTTGATCTTCGCATACACCTTTGCGCAGAACCTTCCGAACGCTCCGCACTGATGGAACGTGGAGACAACGACTTTACCGCTGATGTGGGATTCTCCGATCTCCCTCTTGGCGAAGATGTAGTGCTCCTCGTCGATCTTGAGATCCTTGGGTCCCCACCTGAGAAGGTCAAGGAGGACTTTCCATCCCTGCATCTCAAGGTTGTTCCAGTTGTCCTTGATGACGGGAACGAAAACCGATGTCCTTCCGGCGATGAGCCCGCTCATGTTGTCCTTTGACCTGGGTTTACCATGCCAGAAGAGGAATGCATTAGCGAATATCGTGAAGCACCAGGAACCTGCCCATCTCTTGAATCCCATTGCAGTCCTGTCGTCCCTGGTTCCGATGACAAGGTCCGCTCCCGCCTCCATCTTCTCGTACATTCCCTTCAGAGTGCTGAGCGGGTGTTGGAAGTCGCAGTCTACTGTCATGAAATAATCGGTGTTGCACTCGAGAATTCCCTGGAAGACGCTGGCTGCCAATCCGCGCTCCTCGGGCTTCCTGACGACCATCCTCGTCAGAGGATCGCCGAGCTCGTCGATGAGCTGCTTGGAACGGTCCGTGGAATTGTCATCCATGAACATTACGCGGAACTCCGGATAGAGTTCCCTGATGGCTTTTGCCATGTTTACCACGTTGTTCTCTTCGTTGTAAGTTGGGATGACGACAGTGCAGGAACCGACCACGCTATTACCGGAACTCATCAAAGAAAATCATCTATATAACGTGTGTCGAACAGTCTGATCAACGAATAGACTCCAGAATTCTGTCGACAGCCATATTGAAATCGAATTCAGAACCCACCTTAATCGATTTGCATCCCAGACGCTCCCCGAATAGGACGTCCTTGTCGTTGTCCCCTATCATGAACGACCTGCCGGGATCGATACCGTATTTGCTGATTGCCGCCAATCCCATTCCGATCTCGGGTTTGCGGCACGAACAACAGTCATCCGGTGCATGCGGACAGTAGAACACGTCATCTATGTGGCCTCCGCACTCGGCGGCCTGGCTGCACATCTTCCCATTGACCGCCCGCATATCCTCGAGTGTGAAGTACCCGCGCCCGATACCGGACTGGTTCGTGATGACTATGACAAGGAATCCTGCATCATTCAGCTTCTTTATCGATTCAGGAACCCCGTCGAACAGATTGAACTGCTCCGGGTCGCTGCAATACGGGACATCCTTGGCGAGTGTGTCGTCACGGTCGACGAACACGCATCGTCTGCCGAACATCTCACGCTCTACTATACCGCAGATTACGTGGCATGCACAGAGGTAGGCCTCTTGGATACGGGGAGTCTCCTTGGACGGAATAACTACGGCGCAGTCCACCATATCCTTCATAACCCCTCCATCGCCGGTGAACGAGATGGTCTTGGCACCGATCTCCTTCGCCTTCTCCATGGCGAGGACGACGTTCTTGGAATTGCCGGATGTGGACATGCCGATAACAACATCCCCCTTCCTGCAGTTAGCCTCAATCTGGCGCTTGAAAACTATGTCATACGAGTAATCGTTGCCTATCGCGGTCACGGGCGCGATGTTGGAAAGACATATACTGGGAAGCGCAGGACGCTCCATCATGTACCTTCCGGAGAACTCAGCGGCTATGTGCTGGGCATCCGCGGATGATCCTCCGTTACCCATGAATATAGCCTGGTTTCCGTTGCGGAACGCCTCCAATAACAGATCGGCGGCCGCCCTGACCTGGGACGGGTCGATTCTGGAAATTGTATCCGCACTTCTGTTGAATTCTGCGACGATTGACTCATTCATTAGAATAACTCCAAGATGTTACGCCGTTGGGCTCATAGGCGAAATCGGTGACCCTGGCTCCGAGTTTCTGGAGTTCCTTTGCCACCTTATACTTGGTGTCATAATCGCATATAAAATACATAAATCCACCACCACCGGCTCCTGAGACCTTACCTCCGATGGCCCCGTTGGCCTTTGCGGTGTTGTACATCTCATCTATCCTCGGGTTGGTGATCTTGTCCGAGAACTGCTTCTTGATCCTCCAGGATTCGTCGAGTATCTCTCCTGCGCGACGGATGTTTCCTCTCTCCATGGCATTGGACATCTCCAGCACCAGGGCCTTCGCGGCATCCAGGGCATCCTCGTTCTGACCGCTGTTAAACTTCTTGACCTGGCTGTCGATGATTGTGGCCGACTCGCGAGACTGGCCCGTATAACACAGGATGGACCTGTACTGCAACTCGTCTATCGTATTGGGCCTTATCCTGACACGGTTGACGTCCACGCCGTTAGCATCGAACTTCATGACATTGAACCCGCCGAAGACGGAAGCGTACTGATCCTGCTTCCCTCCCTTCAGGCCGATCTTCTCCCTCTCCAGATAATAAGCGAGCTGGGCCATCTCGGAACCTGTCATTCCGATCCCCTTCCACTCGCATACTGCAGCGATGACCGATACGATGACCGCGGACGAACCTCCCAGGCCGGATCCCGGAGGTGCTTCCGACTGAAGGAACATCTTGAATCCATCGGTTATATTGAAATGGTTGGTGACGGCCTTGATGATGTCCATATTACCGTCAAGAGGAAGCGGACCGCCATCGAGAGCCGCCTCGTACTTCCCGTAATCCGTGGAATGGATGGACATGGATGAATCGCCGGTGGGTGTGATGGTGCAGTATGCGTACTTGTTGATGGTAGTGTTGAACACCATCCCTCCTTTCAGGGATGCGTAGGGGTTAACATCGGTTCCTCCGCCGACAAGTCCGATACGCAGCGGTGCCTTCGCTCTGTAATGCTGCCCATCCATATCAATCACCAGACGAGCGCGTATGCGCGCCTAGACTGACACGCTAGTATGATTATTAGTTATTTTCTGAAACACCCGGAAAAAAACTGAAAGACATGCGTCACGGGACCTCTGAAACAAACAAAACACAGCCGCCCAACAGCATACCTCAGCATGGGAGCATATCTGCATTGATGCGACAACGGAAATCGTTTATAACCGCATGCACGTGCGCTCCTTTATTATGTACGTCATTTCGTTGATTGTGAAGAACGAATTCGGTGTCATGCAGAGGGTTATGGGCGAATTCACCCGTAACAAGATCAACATCGAAACCATTGTCGTAGGCACTTGCGAGCTTCCCGGCAAATCGCGTATCGTTCTTTCGATGATCAATGAAAACGATGCAAACCTGGCGTCAGGCAAGCTAAAGATGCTTCAGGACGTGTATGAGGTCGAACTGGTCCCCGAATCCGGACAATCGGCATATGCCCTTCTCTCCACTTCCAGTGGAAACGTCGGTGTCGTCGGTGGATCGGATCAGGTTGAAGAACTGATAGACCGCAGCAAGCCCGAAAGATATGTCAAGGCCCTCAACGCGTTGTAATCGAAACCAAGGTGTTTTCAATGGAGAAAGGAAAGAAGATTTGGCTGGATGAGAAGATTGTCAACTGGGAAGATGCAAAAGTACACGTTCTTTGCCACGCACTGAACTACGGAACAGGCGTTTTCGAGGGAATCAGGGTCTACAACACACCCAAAGGACCCGCAGTGTTCAGACTCAAGGACCACGTCAAGAGACTCATGGACGGATGCAAGATCATGGGAATCGAACCCAAGATCAACGGCAAGATGTACACCGCAGAAGACATCATCGAAGCCCACAAAGCAATCATCAGAGAGAACTGCAAGCTCGGATTCACCACCGACTACATCAAGCCGACAGTCTTCCTCTCCGGAGAAGAGGTCGGACTCAACCCCACAAAGGTTCCATCATCCCTCTCCATCTGCTGCGTCAACATGGGTTCATACCTCGGAAAGGATGCCAGCGCCGGAGCCAAGCTCATCACATCCTCATGGCACAGGCCCGACAACCTCTGCAGCCCCGCGGGTGCAAAGGTCAACGGAACATACGTCACATCCACCCTCGCCAAGAGGGAAGCGGTCCGTCAGGGAGCGGACGAGGCAGTCATGCTCAACTCCGTCGGACACGTCGCAGAATGCACAGGAGAGAACATCTTCATCTACCGCAAGGGAGTCATCTACACCCCGTCAATCTCCGAGTGCATCCTCGAGGGAATCACAAGGGACTCCATCATCAAAGTCGCAAGGGACCTCGGATACACCGTCGTCGAAAAGGACATCTCAAGGTCCGAGCTCATCTCCGCAGATGAGGTCTGGATGACCGGAACAGCTGCCGAGATCGGACCCGTCACGATGATCGACGGAAGAGTCATCGGAGACGGAAAGATCGGAGAGGTCGCAACCAAGATCCATGAGAAGTTCATCGACATCGCAACCGGAAAGGATTCCAAGTACGATTCCTGGCTCGATTACGTGAACTGAAACCTTTCAGCCCCTTCGGGGGCATTTCTTTGATTTGAACCAAATCTGAGAGCAAACAGCCGGAATGACATCCGGCATTCCCAGAAAAGTATAGATGCCTGTGTGTTCCCATGAAAGTCGGATTGTCGGTTACGATTGCAACAGTGGCATTCATCCTGCTAGTGGTGGTCATCGGCGAAGCCCTCATCCTCACATACAGTCACGACAATTACTCCTCATCCATATCGGATGACGGACAGCTTTGCGAGATCACCAGCAGGGGAGCGCACTGCTACGACGTGGTCGTCACCGCCGGATCCATGGATTCTCCGTCGGCAGTCTACATCTATTACGACGAGAGATACGGTTCCGCACACGAAACGGTATCTGTAGCGGTTGGGGCACGCGAACTGACCGAAGAGAGCTATGTGAAGCAACTGGTCAAGACCCTGAATGTCAGAAGCATCACGAACGTATCGATAATCAATGCGGAAGAAGCTGCCGGGATCTTATCCGGAGATGGCAACGGCATAGCCCTGATATCCTTATCCGGTGCACTTCCGGACACCGTTTACAACGGCACATCCGACTCACCCGTCATCAGATGGATAGAATCCGGTGGAAGACTGTACTGGGCCGGCAACGTGCTCGGGAAATACATCGCCCATGACAACGGAAGCGTGACAGAAGTCCCGAACGGTACATCGCTGTTCCTGGGAAGCGAATGCATCGACTCGGAGAGAACCGAATCGTATTCCAGGATCGATAATAGGATAGGCAAGGCATACTCTCTGATAAGCAACGATACGCGCTACTCCGTGATCGCATCCAAGCTCCCCGAGGGAACACAGTGCCTCGGCTTCGGATTCACGGACGGACTGCGTTCCAGCTCATGCATAGTATCCGTCGGCAACGGCACAGTATGCATCATCGGAGGGGATTACTCCGACTATCAACGCATAGACCTGGCCCAAATCGTGGCATCAGGGCTGTCCCCGCTGACGAATATAATCGACCACCGCACCGGAACCGTCTCGGGAAAAACTGTGACCGAAATCACCCGTGGCGGATCGGTATATGTATACATTGGCGGGGACCTCACGGTCTATGCCGAACTCCACGAGGCGGTCTGATGTTGTTCGATGATTCCAGATCATTCCTGTGCAAGGGAATCATCATAGCGTTAGCAGTAGGACTCGCCGCTAGATTCGCAATAGGCACCCTGCTTTCTTACAACTACGATGTCTTCTCATGGGCGCTGATTATATCCAACATCGAAGCTGGAAATGGACTCTACGACGTCACTGGATACAATTACACTCCCGTATGGGGATACATCCTTGGGATCTTCGCGCAGTTCACGGAGGTGCTGGGAATAGACGTGCTGGCCGAGAGGTTCCCAGAGCTCATTTTCACAGAAGCGGCGGCCGATCCGATCTTCCCGCATCTGGCCTTCGTGACCACCGTGCAGTTCAACATAGCAGTCACCACACTGATCGCTGTGTTCGACGTGCTGACCGGGTATGTGCTATACAGATTCGTCTGCGACATATACGGGGATGCGAAAAAAGCGAAGATATGTGCGGCGATATGGCTCCTCTGCCCGTTCGTGATCACAGTCGGAGCCGTAGGAGGCATGTTCGACTGCATATCGGCCCTCCTGACGATGCTTTGCATAATGCTCCTCGTCAAAGACCATGAATTCCTGGCCGGAGCAGTGTTCAGCACCGCATTCCTCCTGAAGTTCTTCCCGGTATTCCTGTTCTTCATCTTCATAGCATACATTGTCGCGAAACACAGGAACGGGGATTACATCGGAAGGATGGTAAAAGCCGCCCTGGGTTTCGGAATCATGGCCCTTATCATCCTTGCACCTCAGATTGCTGCAGGCCAGTTAGGGGACTGCTTCTCATTCATCACCTCTAGGGTGACCACATCGACCACTGTAATAGGGGATATCGAACACTACGCGGCACCGATCGCCTATGTCCTGATACTGATATTGGAGATATTCATCGCATACAGGTTCCTGAAGACCGACCACAAAAACCTGGACAGATCCTTCGTATGGTCTTCATTCATAGGAATCCTAATCCTATTCATCTACCCCAGCACGCCCACGTATGTTCTTCTTCTGACACCTTTCCTGATAATGACCGCATTCGTCACGGACCGCAGGTTCAGAACACCGATGTACATCCTGATGGTCGGGACCACGATATTCAGCCTCTCCTCGAATGCAATGTCGCTGACATCGATTACAATGTACACTGACCTCCTCCCGTTCGACACCTGGATGCAGATATACACGTGGTTCGACACCAGGGTAATGGGTATGACTGTGGCCAATCTCATGGCATACATCGGCGGAACCATACAGTACGCCGGAATCCTGATCGCCCTATATCACGCGTTCAAAACCTTATTAACTGTTAAGGAAGAATGCGGATACAATGGGATTCATCAATGATATGTTGACGAAGTACAGGGAGGCTGTCCTGTACGTCATATGCGGCGGTTTCACAACACTCGTCACATGGTTCACGTATGCTGTCTTCGTCTGGATAGGTCTGGAGCTGAACGTCAGCAACATTCTGTCTTGGATCTGCGGAGTATCCTTCGCATTCGTCGTCAACAAGTGGTTCGTGTTCGAGAGCAAATCGCTGGAGAACGTTACCATCGCCAAGGAGCTGTCGATGTTCGTCGGTGCGAGAATATTCACCGGGGTCATCGCATGGATCCTGTTCCCGATACTGCTTGCGGTTGGATTGAACCAGACGATCCTCGGAACCGAGGGTCTGCTAGCCAAGATCATCGTCAGCATCATCGAGATCGCGTTGAACTGGATCTTCAGCAAATACATGATCTTCAAAAAGAAGACGGAATGACCTCCTTCGTAGGTCGTCTGCAAAGATAATTGACGCAGGAGGAACGGACCATGACAGACGGTATCGGTTCGGAGAGGAACAGAACCCTCGATATGATCAAGGGTCTGGTGATAATAGCCGTCGTCATAGTTCATCTGAGCTCGGCCGCCGCGGTAAGCAACGATACGACGGGGACGGGTACCGGTTTCAACTCGACATTCTTCATCGAATACCTGTACTCCGCGCTCATCCTGTTCTTCGTGATATCCGGTTACTGCTACAAACCGCGCGGATATCTGAACAATGTAAAGAGACGTGTCATCCAGATCGGTACCGCATTCATTGTGTGCACCGTGGTCCTCACAATCATCCTGGCCGGGATTCAGTGGGCGTACGGCTACAACGTAACGGCAGGACAGATGCTCACCGACATAGGCAAGGTCCTCATCGGGGTCGGAACATTCACCGATTACAGCGAATTCCCGTATCTCCCCCCGGTAGCTACATACGAAATATCCCATGCGTACTACTTCCTGGAGATCATGCTCTTCGCATTCCTGATCTTCTATGCCATCGCCGAACGTTCGACCAAGAATTGGAAGACAGCGCTGATCTCTGTGTTTATACTCACATCCCTGACGTTCTTGATGAGGGAGTTCATACCGTTCAGGCTGCCATGGTTCATACAGAATGTGCCCATGGCTGCTGGATTCATGGTCCTCGGCCTCTACGCTAAGAAGCACGGAGTCATCGAGTTCATCGACTCGGGATTCAGGAAGAAGAAATACTGGATCGTACTTGCCTCGGTCCTGATCATATCGATTGTCCTGATATGTTTGTTCCCGACAAGGATGAGCTTCGCACATTCGACGTTCGGAGATTACGGAGGATGGTCAGCCTACACATACGTGGCCTCCACAGTCCTGTGCAGTTATGTGATAGCCGTCATAGCCTCCGGACTCGCGAAGATACCGAAGCTTTCGAACCTGCTGATATTCATCGGCAGCCAGACCATGATCATATTCCTATTCCACATGTTCTATGCGAAGATAATATCGATGCAATTCCACACCCAGACCATAGACTCCAGGATTCCGTTCGACAGTGTCGGAGAATCCCTTGTTGTGGCAGTCATCGTCGTATTCCTCTGCATAATGACATCAAAACTCTTGACAACGGTCAAACAGAGGATAGTCTCTTCGAAGAAATCGGATGACGACCTGTAAGATCTTTCGATTGAAGGTTTTGACAATCCGGCGGAGTCCGCCGGATGTTTTCATCGGTCACTGTCCGAGTATCAAGGCGACCTCTGACATGAACTGCTCCGACCTGCTCTTGGCCACTTCCGGATCCTTCGATTCCGAATAGATCCTGAACTTGGGCTCGGTTCCAGATGGACGGAGAAGAACCCATCCGTTGTCGAAAATGATCTTGAGTCCATCCGTACGGTCGATCTTCTCCGACTGATGGAGCGCTGCGACCTTGTCTATGAGCATCTCCTTCTTGTCATCGTCACAGTGCGTCGCGGTCTTTATTGTAGTATACTTCGGAAGAGCATCGACCTGTTTCTGCACAGGTCCGTTCCTGACAATGAACTCGAGCATCCTGGCAGCGGCCATCGCACCGTCACGGCAGAACTGGTGGTCAGCGAAGATTATTCCCCCGTTGTCCTCCCCTCCGACGAGCGATCCGTCCTTGATCATCCTTCTTGCGACAAGCGGAGACCCCACCGCAGTACGGACCATGAATCCCCCTGCGTTGATGACCGCATCCTCCACCATGCTGGACAGCGCTACGGTCGAAACTACCTCACTGCTTCCCTTTCCGCTCTGGAGACAGGATATGGAGAGCAATGCCAAACCGACATCTCCAGGCATGTACATCCCGGTGTTGCTTACGAAGACGCACCTGTCTGCGTCCCCGTCATGAGCGATTCCCAGGTCCGCACCGTATTTCTTCACGGCCTCCTTGAGACCTTCCAGATTGCTCTCGACAGGCTCGCTGTAATGGCCGGGGAACATTCCGTCAGGCTCGCCGTTGAGGACTATCGTCTCGACACCGAGCTTCTTCATCAGCATGGGAGATGTGTACACAGATGCACCGTTGGCGCAATCCAGACAGACCTTGAGGCCCGCTTTCCTGATAGCCTCTGCATCCACTTTGGCCAGGACGGAATCGATGTATCTCTCGCCGGCATCGGAGACATGGGTCATACTCGCAATCTTCGGCCATTCAACCGTCTTCATGCCCATCTCATACGCATCCTCGATCGCACCCTCCTCTTCGGGGGAGCATTCCGTACCATCCGACGATACACATTTGATTCCGTTGAACTCCGGCGGGTTGTGAGAAGCCGTAATCATAACTCCCGCGGTAACATCGTCATGAGTCTTGACATAGTACTGAAGCGCCGGAGTGGGAACCATTCCGAGGTCGATGACACTGACCCCCATGGACATCAGACCAGCTGAAACGGAACTGACTATCATATCGGACGAAACACGGGTATCCTTCGCTATGGCTATGGGTCCGGGGCCGAGGACATATGCTATAGCCCTGCCTACATTGACAGAAAGCTCGCAGTTCAGGTACTCGTTTGCAACACCGCGTATTCCGTTCGTTCCGAACATCTTCATTTATATCGAGGCGGTACTCGCATTCGACATAATTATTGATTCTCTCCGCGGATCCTTCTTTTCAGCTCGCTGATGACCGTGGTGATCTCCGGATCTATTCCCTTGAGCTCCGCGATGTACACGGTGACGTAATCTCCAAGGATCAGAGCACGGAAAAGCCTCTCCTCATGGGTTATTCCGCCGATGGCTACTAAATCGAACGGGAACTCGAGAGTCTCGATGTTCTGGATGGCCAGCTTCACCTTTCCTCCGTCGACAAGATCATCCTCGCCCGTGAGAACGATGAGCCTCATCCTGTTCCCCTTGTACTCGGACCAGGGGTTCGCCTCGCAGTAGTTGAACTCCGAGAGTGCGGTGTCGAACGAGATCATTTTGGAGTTCTCGTTGAACTGAGCCTTCCACCTGAGGGAGACGGACTTGTACTTGTTCTCGGTGCAGATGACTGGTACGCAGTCACGGTACTTGTAGGCGAGAAGATGCGCAAGGGATCCGGGTGCCTCCAGGTAGTTCCTGTAGGCCTCGAGGGAGCTCATGCATGCCTTGAGCCTGTCGGAAAACTCATGATATCCGACGGACGAGAATGTCGCGGCGATGTACCCTATCATGTATCCGATGGAATACCTGGGCTGGAATCCTGTCGGGACCAGCAGCACGGGGTATCCGTCCTTCTCCGCCATGGGCTTGATCTTGCCCCCTGCGGTGATGACCACGATGTGTGCGCCTGCGGCCTTGCACTTGTCGTACATCTCGAGCGTCTCCTCCGTGTTGCCGGAGTAGGTCGATATTATAGCGAGCGTGTCCGATCCGACCCAGCTGGGGATGATCGGCGACCTGTTGACGCTGATGGGGATGTCCATGTAATGGGTGCAACAGCCTGCCACGATATTCGCGGAGATCGCCGATCCTCCCATAGATCCCATGAATATGTCCTTGACCTTGATGTCACCGAGGTCCACCTCGGTATCGATGCTGTCCCTGATATCATCAAGGAACTCGTGGAGCCTCTTCCTTGCCTGTGTGTCGAGCATGTCACTCAGCCTCCTTGAGACAGTTGATGACGGCATCGGCCAGTATTATTCCGCGGATGCTCCTCTCCATGACATCTCCATCGAGGTCGACGACCTCAACGTCCAATCCGTACTCCGGCAGGAGCTGCGTGACGGTGGATACGATGTGATCCAGCAGGTCGGAGCCCGTTTTGATCCTGAATATCAGGACGACGAACTCGGAGTTGTTCCTATCCTCGGTCCAACTGACGATCTCGTTGTGGTCGAACTCCGGAAGCTCTCCCGAGAATGCGAGCTTCCCGATCACCTGGTTGATGAGCATCTTCCATCTCTTGTGGACCGCACGGAGCTCTCCGGTGCAGTATATGACAGGAATCCTGCCGTTGATCTTAACGGCCAGCTTCCAAGCGTCTTCCGATCCCCAGACCTCATCCCTGTAGGCGATGAGATTGGGGAGCACCTTCAGCATGGAGTCCTTTATCCCCTCGATACCCATGGCTTCGAAGAGGTTAACAAGTATGCCCATCTCGTATCCGGTCGCATCGGTGTTGGATAATCCGGACGGCATCAGCATGAGATTGTTGCCGTCGACCTCGCATAAGCGCTTAAGGTTCCCTCCGGATGTTATGCAGTGTATCCTGCATCCCTTTGCCTTCGCCTGAGCATAG
Organism: Methanomassiliicoccaceae archaeon UBA113; assembly: GCA_002506175.1. Classification (GTDB taxonomy): domain Archaea; phylum Thermoplasmatota; class Thermoplasmata; order Methanomassiliicoccales; family Methanomethylophilaceae; genus Methanoprimaticola. Next base: position 7,267 of record DAXB01000005.1, on the reverse strand, counting down.
ATCTCGTCGATCTCAGGGCTGTCTCCGGAATAAGATGCGATAACGACATCGGAGGTCTCGCCGACCCAATCCGGAAGGTCCCTGTCTACAATCGTGTGGATCTGGACTGCGGAACAGCTGAAGACGTACGAAGATATCGCATCGACCGCTATGTTGGATGATTCGAAATTGAAAATGCAGATCGCTGTCGCGGGCCTCTGCTTCGGCACTGGCGTCTCCATTGCAGACCTTATGTTCTCTGGTAAGAACTTGGTTGGACTGTTGAACTTCATCTTATCCCATCCGGGCCGGTTGATACCACTGCCGTGTTACGGTAACATCGAGAGCATATATTTAATTTCAGAGAAACGCGCACGACAATCCGAGACGCTGCAACACCGTATTCACTCTGGGGATTTCCTGAAAAAACGCTCCAACATTCCATGCTCCTCGGCATCGGTCATATCGTCCGGCCTGGTTTCGTACATCAGAAGATGCAGCACCTCCATCGTCAGGATGATGTGGAATATGTTCTTCGCCATGGTGAAAAGGACCGCAACGGCATTGTACTGCGACAGAGGGACATAACAAATATAGCTCAGCACCGTGAAGATGAGGAACGGCACCAACAACAACGTGAGCTCCCTCTTGTGGACCTTCCCGATGAACGGGAGCAGGACGAAGAGCATCAAAGGTATGATCCAGATGATGTACTGAGCCGAGTACACCTTGCTGAACAGGATGAATATCAGGGTCATCGCCAGGCACATCGCGCCCACTATCGAGAAGGCGTTCTCTTTCGCCCTCTCGGATCTGTTGATCCTGTACATCATCACAAACGCGAAGATCAACAGCGATGCGGCCATGATCATATTCATGTAGGGTGCTATCGAATCCGGCAGGACCCCTGTTAGATTGTGTGACCCATAGTTGTTGATTATCGATATGTCCGAAGGGATGAACAGCGACGGGACCATTATGAAACTCGATACGACCGCTTCGATCTGGAGTCCCCTATCCGAGTGATAGGACAGATATGCGAATGCCGTCGACGGATCGTTGATCAGGAACGGGAGCTCCACGATGACGCACACGGCCGCAAATATGAACAACCCCAGGAAGAATCCCTTCCACTCCCTTCTGACGGAGAACGGGATCAGCATCGCTATGAGGAATATCGCCGGATAGACCTTTGTCATGCAGGCCAAGGCCATCACTATGAATGCCAGAGTATACTTCTTCTCCATATACAGCCACAGACTGATGATTATCATGGTCGCCGGGAAGATGTCATACTTGGACACTATGAAGAACGATCCGACCACCACAAGGAGGATGATCAGAAGATTGACCTTCCACCTCTCCATCGAGCACTTGTCCGCTATCTTGTACGAGTAGTAGATGAGGAAGAAGAGTGCGATATAGACGAGAACGGCGAACGCGGCACGGTACGAACTGATGTCCCACGACACGAGGCCCGGGATCACGAAGAACACGATGGCGAACGGAGGATACTCGAACTGCATGTCGCTGTAGGGCATATGACCAGAAAGGATCTGTTGAACCTGGCGATAGTAGTTCATGATGTCGTCCGATTGGACGAATATGAATGTGCCGACCAGGAATATCAGCGATACGGCTGCAATGAACGCGATGAAGAATCTGCGGTCTCCTAACAAATCCTGAAACCTGGACATGCTTTCCTCTGAACTAACATTCTTCGATTATAGAAAAAATTATCCTCACATCCCCGACAGATCTGGTGAATGCATGGCTGAAGGGCCGATAATAGTATGAAATCGAGCCCAAACTGCACAGACATTATATTATGGAAACAAATTGTGTGGAACAAGGTAGGTTTTCCCATGAAGATTGTAGACGTCAACCCATTCTTCTACCCATACAAGGGCGGAATCGAGCACAGGATGCACAAACTCGCGAAGGAGCTCGCGTCCAGAGGACATGACGTCACCATCCTCACCGGGCAGCTGCCCGATACCGAGCTGGAGGAGGAATCCCCCGACGGATACCACATCAAGAGACTTCCGTCCAAGCTCTACAACGTTTACAACCCCCCGTACATCTCCTCCAAGGGAGTACTTGAGGCCCTGAACGAGCTTGATGCTGACATCGTCAACTGCAACTACAGGTGGGCTCCGTCATACAACAAGGCGATGAGGGCATACAAGGGAAAGAAAATATACACCTGCCATAACACATGGGGAGAGGGATGCGGATGGCAGAAGATCCCATCCAGCATGAACGACAGACTCTTCGTCAGAACGCTGAAGACCTACGACCACGTCATCATAGTCACCGAATTCCACCGCAAGAGCATAGTCGAGCACGGGATCCCCGATGACAAGATCTCGGTCGTCAACGTCTGCATGGACCGCTACCCCGACATCGAGAACTGTCCCGAGGGCGACTTCATACTGTCCCTGGGAAGGCTCGTGAAAGTCAAAGGACTGGAGTATCTGATCGAAGCTATGAAGGATGTCGACTGCAAACTCGTCATGTGCGGAACCGGCCCCGAAGAAGAGAATCTCAAGAACCTCATCCGCAAGAACAACCTCGAAGATAGGATCGAAATGAAGGGATATGTATCCGAGGAGGAGAAATTCAGGCTCCAGAGTACATGCCTATTCAACGTGATGCCGTCCATCCACGATTCGTGCCCGACGGTCGCCATCGAGGCAATGACATACGGACGCCCGATCATCCACAGCGATGCGGACGGACTCCCGTACACCGTGCAGAGCGGAGGAATCGAAGTGAAATGCAGGGACTCCGCAGGTCTCGCGAAGGCGATGAACCAACTGCTCGATGATACTGAGCTCCGCAGATTCCTGGCGGTAAAAGCAAGAGAGGTGTCCGAGACCTACAATGTTCACAAGGTCACGGACGACCTGCTCTCTGTTTTCAACAAAGTGCTCGAAGAGTGATTCAGTACAGCGGGATCGAGTCGACGTCGATCATCCTGAGCGTCTCTCTGACGGATCCGGTTGAATCGAACTCGTACTTCCATCCCCTGGCCTTCGCCTTGTCAACGTTATACGCGAACGATGAGACATCCCCCTTCCATCCGCACGATCCGCCGGTGTACTCGAACTCCGGTTCGAGACCCATCCTCTCGCAGACAAGCTGAGCGATGGTATTGACGTCTGTGAACGACTCGGTGGATACGTTGTACTGGTTGACTCCCTTCTCGATCCTCTCGCAGAAATCGAATATTCCCTTGGCGAGGTCCAGAACGTAGACGTACTGCTTGTTCTGCTTTCCGTCTCCGAGGATCTGGAGCTTGGTGGGGTCCTTCTTCAGCTTTCCGATGAAATCGAAGATGACTCCGTGCGTCAGACGGGGGCCGATGACGTTGGGGAACCTGAGGATCAGCGCATTGAAGTCGTTCATGTACGAGTATGCAGAGATCAGGGACTCCGAAGCCAGCTTGCATGCCCCGTAATAGGAGATGGGCTGGAGCCCGCCGGTCATCTCGTCGAGGAGACCTTTCCTGTCCCCGTAGACGGCCGATGTGGATGAGAAGAACATGTTCTCGATCTCGTTCTGCCTCATGGCCTCCAGGATCGAGCGCGTTGTCTGGAATGTCTTGGTGTAATCTATGTCGGGGTTCTTTCCGCCGTTCCTGATATCCGAGTTCGCGGCCATGTGATAGATGAAATCCGCACCCTTGGTCAGCTTTACCATGGCATCGACATCCGTCACGTCCGCCTTCACATAATGGAAATTGGGTTCCTTCAGAAGATGGGCTATGTTGCTGCATGAGTTCTCGTCGATGACATCGATCGCGGTGACATCGTATCCCCTATCCACGAGGAGATCGTTCAGATGGGATGGGATGAAACCTGCTCCGCCTGTCACAAATACCTTTTCCGGCATGATATCGTTACCTGTATGGCCCAACGGTAATAAAACCCTTGAAGACCGGATATTGTCGGAAACGACGGGTTCTCTTAGTACAGCATCCGGACGGATTCCGCCCGCATGGCTGACCCTTTCTCGTTGCAATGCTACAGGTATAGACATGGTTTCACTACTTACAGGGTTGGAATCGAAACGGCTAAACCACTCCGGAGACGAAAAAAAGCGAAGAGGTCAATATTATCCGACCTACGTCTTTTTTTACCTCGATGAAATGCATAACCTGATAAGATGGGTGTAGGGGACATTTTATTCGATGCTTTCGCATGCCTCGGGGATCAAGGGGTGCTTATCTGCATTTTCCTGTTGTTCTTCCTCGATGCTCTGCTTGTCCCCACCCTGCCGGAGCTGTTCTACATCCTTGCCCTGGGTACCAACGTATCATGGGAATTCGGAATATTGGTGTTCATCGCCGGTTTCGCCGGAGAGATGGCAGGGGTGTTCCTCCTCTATTCTGTGGTCAGGAAGACCGGACTTCCGAAATGGATCGATAAGGCTCTAAAGAGATATGTGAACTTCCTGATCGTCAGCGATGAGAAAGTCATGCTGATCAACAGGATAGCTCCGATGGTTCCGTTCGTGGGAGCATTCATGGCAGTCATGAGGAAGAGATGGGATGTCAAGAAATGCATCTTCTGGCTTTTCATCGGATACTTCCTGAAATACGGCCTGATAATGATCATGGGAGCCAGTCTCACCAGCTTCTTCGGAGGAGAGGCTTCCAGGAGTGTCATGCTCGTCGCGATCGTCGTTGTTATCGCCGCGAGCGCCTGCGTGTCGATGTACAGGAAGAAGAAGCTCGGGCTCGACGGAAAGAAGGATGATTCCGAATGAAGATTGCGATGATGACGGACAGTTACTACCCCACCAGAGACGGGGTGGTCACATCCATCACGATCATCAAGGAATCGTTGGAGAAGCTCGGACATGAAGTGGTCGTCATCGCTCCGGAACCGGAACCGGAGTTCCGCCAGGAAGGCGTCTACTACTACCCCGCTGTCAGATTCAAGTCGTATGAAGGGTACTATGTCCCCGTCTGGCCTTCCAACAAAAGGAGGATGATGAAGGAGATCGCCCCGGACGTCATCCACATACATGGGGTGGCCACAATGGCGGTCAGAGGATTATTCGCAGGCCGCAACCTGAAGATACCGACCGTCATGACATTCCATACGATGGTCGACGATGCTGCCCTCTACTACTCGCCGATAAAGATGAAACCGGAGACGATGCAGAAGCTCGTGTGGATCTACCTTAGACAGGTGCTCAAGAGAGTGGATGTTATCGTCACTCCAACCGAATGTATCGGGGAGGAGATTCTGTCTCACGGAGCGGTTCCGAAGAACCTCGTTACCGTGCCAACCGGTGCCAAGACCGATGTTTTCCATCCCGGGCTACCTTACAGCGATATCACCGAGAAGTACGGCCTTGCCGGAAGCAAGGTCATGGTCCATGTCGGACGCATATCGTACGAGAAGAACCTGGACATGGTCATAAGGGCGATGAAACACATAGATGCAAGACTGCTGGTCGTCGGAAAGGGACCCGCTAGGGAGGATATGGAGAAACTCGTGAGGGAGCTGGGCCTGGAGGACAAGGTCACATTCACAGGGTTCGTGTCCGACGAGGACCTCCCCAGATACTACAACGCTGCAGACATGGTCGTATCCGCATCGAAGTTCGAGACGCAGGGGCTCACCATCTTGGAAGCTATGGCCACAGGCAAGCCTGTTGCATGCCGCAACGGACGCGCTTTCGCAGAGATAGTGAAGGACGGCGTCAACGGATACCTGTTCGATGACGATGAATCGTGCGTCGAAGCAATCAGGAAATGCCTGGATGCTCCCGAGGAGGTCAGAGAGGCATCCATGAGGACGGCCTCCGAGAACTCCAGGGAGAAATCCATAGAGAAATACATCGCGGCGTATCAGCTTGCGATTGATACAAAAAGAAAGACGCTTGCCCAGAAGGGCAAGCTTTGATCAGACGATCCTGTCGCCCTCGATTTTCTCCCCGGGCGAGACGACCGTGTTGTCGGCAAACACCGCGTTGCTTATGACGGCACCCTTTCCGACCCTGCAGCCATCTCCCAAGATAGAATTCGTGATCTTGGCCCCGTCTACTGTGCATCCGTTCAGGATGAGCACACGGTCGAGGTTCGAATCCGTGACCTTGGAATCCTTCGAGATCACGGTCTTCACGGCCCTGGTATTGCCCACGGATGCTCCGGGTCCGACATAGAACGCGCCTGTCGTGCAGCATTCCACCGCCGAATCCCATCTCTTGAGCCTGTACTCGTTCTCGGCCACGTTGAGGTTGGCCTCCAGCAGATCGTGGGGGCGCCCAACATCCATCCACGTACCGGTGAGCTTGTATGACTGTATACGTCCGCCGTCCTTCATGACCTCCGCGACAAGGTTCTTGGAGAAGTCGTAGAACTGCTTCTCGGGAACATAACTGAGGACCTCCTTCTCGATAACATACACCCCGGCATTGATGAGGTTCGAGAAAACCTCCTCCGGTTTCGGCTTCTCCTTGAACTCCAGGATCCTGCCTGTCTCGTCGACGCGGGCGATTCCGAACTCGCACGGATTCTCGACCGGCGTGAGCGCAATCGTGATCTTAGCTCCCGAGGAGATGTGCTCCTCGACCTCCTTGGCAACATCGATGTCCGCGAAGACGTCCCCGTTGGCGGCGATGAATGTGTCATCCAGCCTGGATTCCACATTCTTGATCGCACCGGCCGTTCCAAGCGGTTCGTCCTCGTACGAATACACGATCCTGATCCCCAGGTCGCTTCCGTCCCCGAGGGATTCCATCATTCCCGGCTTGTACCCGCATGCGAGGATCACTTCCTCCACACCGGCACGGGCCAGAGACCTCATCAGATACCAGATACACGGCTTGTCCGCCACCGAGAGCATCGGTTTCGGTTTATTCTCCGTAAGAGGGCGGAGACGAGTTCCCATCCCGCCGACCATCACTATTGCCTGTCTTACCTTCGCCATCATAATCAACCCTTTACATAGACCACGTTCTGGTCCTGCGGCACTCCGATCGAATCCGCCACGGGCCTGCATTTCGTACGGAGCACGTACACCACCGGGACCGGCATATCCTCGTCGGAGAGGGATTCGAAATTGCCCATCCCCTTCGCGATTATCAGATCGGAATCCTGAATCTCCTTCTTAAGCTGTTTCGGGATGCGTTTCACATCGACACCGACATAGAACACACCTGTATCGAGCATCAGGTCCAACTCCCTGTCCAATCCTGAACGGACTGCATCCTCCCTCGTCACATCATTTAGGATCGGTGCTCCGCGTACGACCCCGACGACCCTCTTCCC
>DAXB01000090.1:2128-9611 GCA_002506175.1 Methanomassiliicoccaceae archaeon UBA113 | reverse complement strand
TGTTCTTGATGTCCTCGAGCTTGGCCCTGATTGCCTTGGCATTCTGACTATTGGCGTAATACGAGTCCATGAGCGCACCGAACGAGCTCTCCAGTCCGACATGTGCGGAGCTGAACGCCCTCTCCAGGAGCCTCAGGTCGACCCCGATCTCCTCGGTATCGGCCTTGGTACATCCCATCGAGAAGTCGATGAAGCAGATGCCCTCGTCGTTGATTATCATGTTCGATGTGGTGAGGTCCCCGTGGCAGATCCCGGCGGAGTGCAGTTTAGCTACGCACTTTCCGATCTCCTTGCAGATCTCATCGGCCTTCTCGGGCTCTTCGTCAAGGACCTCCTTGACGGGTCTTCCTTCTATGTACTCCATCTTTATGGAGCAGTCACAGAGGTCGATGTCGTATATGCATGGCGTTCTGACCCCCGCATCCCTGGCCTCCCTGAGGATCTTGGCCTCGTTGCGGGTCCTGGACATCCTTATGTGCTCGTCCAGCTCCGGGCGCCTGTAGGATTTGGCCGGCCTCGTCTTGACGAGCGTCCTGCGGCCCAGGAAATCCTCCATCGAGATCGTCGCTTCTGCTCCTTTGATGGCTTCGGTCTGGCTCATGGTATCACAAGTGTTTTATCAACACGACTCTATAACTTTTGCGATATTTATGAAATACACCATCACAGGAGACAATTTACAATTTGTCAATGTAGAATTGAGTCCCGGTGAGGAGATAATGTCCGAAGCCGGGGCGATGGCGTATATGACGGGTAACATGAGGATGGAGACCGAGATGACCGGAGGACTGTTCTCCGGCCTCAAACGTTCAATGTCCGGCGAATCGATGTTTCTCGTCAAATACAGGCCTGAGAACAGCACAGGGGTAATCGGATTCGGCGGGCACGCACCGGGAAAGATCCTCGATGTGGATGTCGGAAAAGGTGCATGGATCGTCCAGAAGACCGGATACCTCGCATCGCAGCCGACGGTCAAGCTCGACATGGCAGTGCAGAAGAAGATCGGAGCGGGATTCTTCGGCGGAGAGGGATTCATCCTCCAGAGGTTATCCGGAACCGGGATAGCATTCATCGAAGCATGCGGGGACCTCGTCACGATCGATCTGAGGCCCGGGGAGATGTACAAGGTATCGACATCCAACGCGGTTGCTTGGGAGGAGTCGGTCAAATACGATATCTCATCCGTCGGTGGAATGAAGAATGCATTGTTCAGCGGCGAGGGGCTCTTTGTGACGACACTTACCGGACCTGGAAAAATCGTCCTGCAGTCCATGACCCTTCAGAAGCTGGCGAACTCACTCATCCCCTACCTGCCTAAAAACAACTGAGGTGAATCGAATGGGAGAAGCAAGAAATCTTAAGAGAGAAGGAACGGGCAAGTCCGCAATCGGAATCGCCCTGGTAGCAGTCGCAGTCATCGTACTCATCGGACTCGCAATCTGGATCCTTACCAATCCGGCAGTACTGGCCAACGTCGTCATGTTGATCATAGCGATCGTCATCGCACTCATCATCATCGGTCTGATCATCGCAGGTGTGATGATGATCATTGCCGTGCCGATGTATGCCGCCAAAGGCGACCAGATCCAGGACGGAGTCGATTACAGTATCGATGATGTCAAATCCGTGAAGGAATCCTCTTCCGAGGATCCTAAGAATCAGTGAAATCTTAACGGGGGAGACATCCCCCTATTTCTCATCCTTATTATTTTATCCTGACTCAATCATCACTGTGTCGTGGAGAGAGTGCCATTGGGGTGCTCCCAGTTCGATGGTCTCCTCGGAGGGGGGATCGAGAAGGGGAGCGTCACGCTGATTTACGGAGAGGCCGGTGCCGGCAAGACGAATATATGTCTTCAGCTAGCCCGCAATGTCGCCGTGAACGGGGAGAAGGTAGCCTATATCGATGCCGAGGGGCTATCGTCCGAACGTTTGGCGCAGGTTTTCGTCGGCAACGAGGATGCAATAAAGAATCTCTTGGTATTCGAGGTACACAGTTTCCAGGAGCAGTCGGACCGTATCGACAAGGTCGAGAAGTTGGCTTCGGCCGGAACGGTCTCTCTGGTGATCATAGATTCCCTGACTATGTATTACCGCCTCAATTACGAGGACAGTTATGCGAGGAATGACTTCATAAGGCAGACGGAAGTGCTCCTGAACATGGCCAGGGAGTACGAAATCGCAGTGCTGATAACATCCCAGGTCTACTCCAACATAAATACCGGCGGAGTCGAGTTCCTCGGAGGCCACGCTCTGCATCACAATGCGAAGACAATAATCCGTCTTGATAAGAGGATGGATGGCAGGCGTGCCGCTGTAATAATGAAGCACAGGAGCCTCCCCGAAGGGAGGGCTGCGCAGTACCGTATCACGGAGACCGGGATAGCCGATCCGTGATCAGACGTCTCTGTTTATGGCGTATTTAGCCAAGGCGATCATGAATTCCTTGTCTTCGCTCTCGGGCAGGAACGAGATCTTCTCGATCGCGTTCTCTACTTTCCTTTTAGCGAGATCGAGGTTGTACTGAATCGACCCAGCCTCTTCCAGGATTTGTTTGGCACGGACACACTGCTCATCCGTCGCATCGATCTTCCCGAGGATTCCTTTGAACTCATCCAAGGCCTTCTGGTCCTTTATCGATCTGATGGCGTGGGTGACCATGCATGTGCATTTTCCTTTACGTATGTCGTTTCCGACGGATTTTCCGGTCTTGGAAGAATCGCCGGCGATACCGAGGTAATCATCGTACATCTGGAATCCCAGTCCGAGCTCGATAGCGTACTCGTTGATGGCCTTGACCTCCTCAGCGGATGCGCCTCCGATGATGGCTCCTCCGGCCGCAGCGGCAGCGAACAAGACGCTGGTCTTCAGCTTGATGGTCTCGAGATACACTTCCTCGGACACGATGTTGCCTTCGTTGTTGATGTCCATCTGCTGTCCGCGTGCAAGGTCCCAGACGGCTTGGCTGATGTATTTGAGCGCATCCCTCATCCTGTCTGCGGGGACATCCAGGTTCGCGAGGATCTGATACGCCTTTGCGAAGAGGGCATCTCCAGCAAGCACCGCGGTGGGCATCCCGTATCCTATATGGATCGTGGTCATTCCCCTGCGTTTCTCATCCCCGTCCATGAGGTCGTCGTGGATCAGTGTGAAGTTGTGGATGTATTCGATGGCTACTGCAAGGGGGATCGCTTTCTCAACATCCCCTCCGACGGCTCTGCAGCATGCGACCGCCATGGCGGGGCGCATCCTCTTTCCTCCGGCATACGGGTATTGTTTGGAAGCATCCATGAGGACCTTGGGTTCCTCATCTCCGATGTAGCTTCTGATAGGTCCGTCGAGTTCGGCGGACATCTTTCTGAGGTATTCCTTGGCATCTATCATAGTTGATCCATCCATTGTTTGGTTTCGCCTAATATCACATACTTGGCTTTTGACAGCTGTTTGAGGTCCTTGGACCCTGTGAGAAGCATCGCTGTCCTCAGCTCCTCCTTCATGATTGTAAGTTTCTGTTTGACAGCATCCGCGGATTCCATGGCTTCCTTAAGCACGGAGTTCGCAGTTCCAGCACAGGACGCTCCCATGGCGATCGCTCCTGCGATCTGCCTTCCGTCGTCAATTCCTCCGGAGGCGATTACATCCAATCCGTTTCCGACGCATTGGCTCAGTGACACCGGGGCAGGTATCCCCCAGTCGAAGAACCTCTCGCCGATGCGTTCCCTTATTTTGTCATCGGTTTCGATGGCGCGGTAGAACTCTACAGCGGAGAAGCTCGTGCCTCCCATTCCGCCAATGTCCACTCCCTGCACTCCGATGCCCTTGATCTTGTTCACGACCTCCTTGGAGATCCCGGCGCCCGTTTCCTTGATGATGACTGGTCCCTCCATTGCAAGGCCGCGTATGGCATTGTAGCATCCGCTGAACCTTCTGTCGCCTTCCGGCTGTACCATCTCCTGCAGCGGGTTGAGGTGGATAGCAAGGATATCGGCATTCACGAGCTCCATGGCCTTATCGATCATATCTTCATCGAATGTCTTGCCATCCTTCTGGTCTATGAGCTGCACGGCACCGATGTTCCCGATCATGAGGGGGACATCGTATTCTTTCACTACCGAGTAGCTGTCTGGACATGTGCCGGTTACTCCGGCACGTTCGCTCCCGATGCCCATCCCGATGCCCATCTCGGCGCAGGCTTCGGCTATGTTGGAATTGATCTTCTCAGCCCCGGGGAAACCTCCGGTTATGGCGGTCACCACGAGCGGGAATTCCAGTTTCTTCCCGAAGAGGTTGCAGGACATGTCTATGTCATCCACATCGATCTCTGGCAGTGCGTTGTGGATGAGTTTCACATCATCCCAGTAGCGGTATCCTGGAGATACCTGTTCATCTGCGCAGATTTTGATATGGTCAGCTTTTCTGTCATGTATTGCCATATTGTCACGCCCTCACTCTTGTGCATGTGACCTGTTCGCCTTTGAGGAAGGCCTGAAGCCTTCCGGGAACGGTCCCGTTGAGAAGCACGCATTCATCGGTGTAATTGCACATGCTCAGCATCTCCTCGATCTTTCCGCGGATACCGCCGGTCACATCCGCGACAGCAAGCTCAGAGCTGATGCTGCCGAGGTTTTCATTTGTGACATCTTCGATGAGCTTAGCATCTTTATCGGACTTGGGATCTGCTGTGAAAAGACCGTCGACATCCGATATGAACACGATCTTATCCGGCTTGAATATCTTGGCCAGGACTTCCATCGCCTGGTCCCCGGAGCATATGCCGAATCCTTTGGAGCGGTCTGCTACCACGTCTCCGAACAACACGGGCATGATGCCTATGTGGGCCAGCGCCTTGATCGTCTCATCATTGTCAGCGATGAGCCTGCCATTGTCCATCACGAAGCACGATCCGGGGGGAACCGACACCGCCGGCAGTCCTGCCTTCATGAGTTCCTTCACAACGTATTGGCTGAGCTCTCTGACATCGTACTGTACCTGAACCACGGCGGGAATCTGCGAGAAGTCCTCTAAACCTTTCTGGAGGCTGTACTTCTTCGCGATGACATGTCCGAAGGAGCCTGCCCCGTGGACGACCATCACATTCTTCCCAGATGATGCCATTTCCTTGCAGAGTCTCGAGGTCTGTTCCTCGTCGAACTTCCTGTATTCGGACTTGTCGGTGATCACGCTTCCGCCGAGTTTGATAAGAATCATTGTTTTAGTGATTGGTACGCCTTATAATAACATAGATGTTCGTTGAATGACGTATGAAGATAACAAACGGACTCTCGTCCACCAGAGAAGATAAGAAAAGTGGCTGACAGCGTGCCTGAGTTCCCGTACACTTGCGCAATACAGTACAGACAGGTACGCGGGCGGGCTTTACTGCCGGGTTCGGAATGGGACCGGGTGTGACTCCGCCGCTATGGCCGTCATGCCAAGACATGGCATAGCTGCTATGTATATAATGATTTCCATGATGTTCCTGTTTATCAATCGAGGAAGTAGGATCTTGTGCTGTATGTGAACATGCATAGAAGCATTATCAGCAGGACGACCGCAACGGCTGATGTGGAGATCAGCATGGTGTCGCTGACAGTGTACTCGTTGAGGAAGAGGAATGCTATGGAAGCAATCATGCTTGCGATGATCATGATGACAGATGTGTAATAGGAACCTTTCCAGTTCAGGAAGAATCCGGCTCCGGCAATGACATCGACGAGGCCTCCTGTGACGAATATCACAGCCCCATAATCCATGATGGGTTTGAGTTCCGGATATTTCTGAGTTATCTCTGTCAGGAACTGGTCTATCGTACCTGTGAGCATCAGTGTACCGAAGACGATTGCAACTATTCCAACTATCATGAATATGGTTCCTACGATCATGACGCCGATCGGCATGGAAGATTTCCCTGCAATCTCTCCGTAGTTCATACCAGTTGTAATCCTCCATCCGTTATATAACGTCCGATGACACGTTCTACATCGAAGAAGAAAGAGTGGGCGTCCTTTTGGACGCCCTTATTATTGAGTATCAGATTTTGAAGAAAGCCTTGACGTTCGGTCTGAACAGGTAGTAGACGATTACCACGAAGATGATCAGTGCGATGACGTCTGCTATCGTGAATGCCATCACAAGCATTGCGGCAGTGCCGATCAATCCGATAACGTTGAATATGACTCCAAGGTACCACATGATCCTCCAGCCTTTCATAAGTCCGGCGTTGACGATCATTCCGAGCAGTCCGAATACTGTGAATATTATTCCCTCGGCTTTGGTCATGTTAAGCGCATCGCTGATTGAAATCTGGAATTGCTTTGCTATTTCTTCCATCCAAGCTTGAAGATCCGCAGGCGAGATGAGGTTGGTCATCGTTGCAACAAGTGTGATTATTCCCAAGATGAACATAATCGTTGCAAGGAATCCGCCGAGACCTCCTATGATCGTTACGAGTAACGGTCTTTTCGGTGATGAGATATCATCTGACATGTTTCCGTTATCTTTTTCCATAGTTTATAAAAGACACTCTTGTAAAGCTAGGTGTTGGACTAATCGTGGTCTTTTTTCGCCAGACGATCAAAAAAGGAAAGGGTTTAGATGCCCCGAAGGGCATCTATTTGTCTCAGATCTTGAAGAATGCTTTGACGTTTGGTCTGAACATGTAGTATACGAGAGCTACTATGATGATCAGGAGGATGAGCGATCCAAAGGTGAATGCAAGGATGAGGCTTGCAGCATAGAGCAGTATTCCGAGTATTCCGAAGATGACTTCGAGGTACCAGACTACTCTCCATCCTTTGAACATTCCGATCGAGAGGATCAGCAAAATGATTCCAATGATAAGCAATATTGCTGCGCCGACTGTGCTCGCAGCAGCCAACAGTGCGGCGTCTTCTGTACCGGACATAGAGACGGCAGTGCCACCGACCAAGGCCAATATTCCAAAAGCAATGCATGCAATTGCCCCGAGAAGCTCGAGGATTGCGAAGATCGTTATGAGTAACGGTCTTTTTGGCGATGAGATATCATCTGACATAAACTGTCGATAGAACAGCACATCTTTAACCATTCGTATGTGAGTGCTCAAAAATGGTCTTTTTGCCAGTATTATGAATAAGAAAATGTTGGTGTCCCGAAGGACACCAGTTTGTCTCAGATCTTGAAGAATGCTCTGACGTTGGGTTTGAACAGGTAGAGGATGATGATCGCATGGACAATCAGCGCGACGATGGATGCCCAGTTGCCTGTTACGATTGCCCAGATGTCGGTAATCAAGCTGATTCCATTGACGATGATTCCGACGATCCACATAACCTTCCAGCCCTTGATGAATCCGTATGCGATGATGAATTCAAGAATGGCTCCGAGTATGAGTATGGGTGCAGCGATTGCCGCTACGAGACACAGTAGTCCCGATATGATTGCAAGAATTGCAAGAATCGTGATGACTAACGGTCTTTTTGGGTTCTTTCTGATTTTCAGTGGG
>DAXB01000090.1:0-1985 GCA_002506175.1 Methanomassiliicoccaceae archaeon UBA113 | reverse complement strand
CACTGAAAATCAGAAAGAGGCTCTTTTTGCTGTCGATAGGTTGTCTGACGACATGATTGTGGTCATGGTTTGCCATCATATATACGGTTATCTGATAATAATGGTAAGAAACGTTCATTAAGAGACGTTCCGTACCGAAAACAGTATTGGTATCGATGATGCCACAGCCTGGGTAGCATAGGAGAAAGAGTGAATAACTAAGGTAGGGGGTCGTTATCCGACCCTCTGATTGATTCAGCAGAATGTTGTCTTGTCGCTTTCGAGGACTTCGTTCCAGAGTCTGATGGTCTCCTGAGCGTCCTCCTCATCCATTATCTGTATTGCGAAACCGGCGTGGACCACGGCCCACATCCCGACCTCTGCATCGACCATCGACATGTTGGCTTTCCTGGTCACTCCGCCGAAATCGACATCGGCCATGTCGCCGTCTATCTTCATGATCTTTCCGGGTATTGCTAGGCACATCGGCATCACTCCGTCATGATCTTGAGGATGGCTTCCGCAGGCTGGCCGTCAGTAGCTGTCAGGGCGGCGATAGCCTTGTCCCTGTCGCATCCGGTCTGGCTCATGACGAGCTCGATATCCGCCGCTTCGAACGATACAACAGGCTCAGACGATTCTCCGGAAGGCGCTGCTCCGAGCTCCCTGATGCTCTCCTGACCGGAGATCTGGTAGCTCTTCTGTCCTCCCATCTCGACGCAGATGACATCTGCTCTTTTGATGACGATCTCGTTGGTGGTGGTCCTGATGACGACCTCCACGACATTATCGATGCTCTCCTGTTTGATACCCATCTGCTTCATTGCTTTCTGCATCTGGCGAGGGTTCATCCTCATTCCGCCGGCCATGGTTATCCCGATTCCCTTTCTCCCTTTATTAATTAAGCGCCGAAGTTACGGCCTCAACCAGTGATTTCAGAACTTCATCGGCTTTGGATGCGTCAGGTACTCCTCCCTGTGAGAAATCCGGTTTCCCTCCGCCCCTTCCTCCGAATGCGGACAGAACGTTCCCCAGGATGGATTTGCAGTCTACCTTCTGGTTTCCCGAAGCGAGCATCACGGACAGAGTCTCGGATGCGGAGACGAATGCGGCGACACCACCTTTGGATTTGATGGATTCCGCAGCCTCGCTTAGAACCGTGCGGTCCGCCCCGGGCAGGATTGCCGAATAGACATTCGTTCCGCCGATCTGTTCTGGCCTCAGGCTGGCGACGATCTGCTTCGTGGCGTCTTTGAGCAGCTTGTTCTTTAGTTCAAGTTCCTGTTTCATGTTCGAGACGGCCTTGGGCGCATCCTCGTTCTTGCAACCGATGGTGTCGATGATCTCCAATGCTATGTCCTTCAGTCCGATGGATGCCTTCTTGGCTTCATCGGCTATCTTGAAGTGGATCTCCCAGCCGTCCTTGCCAGCCTTGACCTTGCGGTCGACGACCAGCATCTCGAGCTCCGAGGTCTCCATCACATGCACTCCGCTGCATGCGGAGTAATCTATGTCCCCTATGGCGACGACGGTGATCTCCTCATCTTTCCCGATCTTGTCCAGCTTGATCCTGACGTTCTGGAGGTCCGGGTCGTCCCTGTCCATGACGCTCTTCGTCACGGTGAGGTTGTCCCTGATGGCCTGGTTGGCGAACTCCTCCGCGGCCTTGATCTGCTCCCAGGTGAGGTCCTTGTTGACGATGACGTACTTGCTCTCCGGTGCGATGTAGATCTTCACGACCTCCAGTCCTTCGCACTGCCTCTCCAGGGACCCGAAGAGAAGGTGTTCCCCCGTGTGTCCGCGCATGAGGTCGTAGCGTCTGTCCCAGTCCACGCTGCACCAGACGATCTCTCCGACCTTCAGGTTGTTGTTTGGGGCCTTGTGGACTATGTTGCCGTCCTTGTCGTACGATACCTCCGTGACCTTGCAGTCGCGGATGACTCCCGTGTCGCACACCTGTCCCCCGCCTCCGGGGTAGAAAGCTGTGCAGTTGAGTATGACATCGT
>DAXB01000007.1 GCA_002506175.1 Methanomassiliicoccaceae archaeon UBA113 | reverse complement strand
ACGCTCTCGAGTTCAAGATCATCCCTGATCTCCAGGAGTCCGAAAGGTTCGTCAAGTTCAGTCTCGAAGAGATGGAAAGGGAGAACACCACCAGGCTCAAGCACCTGAAAAAGGCATGATGTGAAACCATGAAGTCGCTCGAAGAACGCTATGAGGATGTCATTGAGGACCCGAAGAAGATCAAGAAGGCCTTCAATATCATCTGGATCATAGCCTATTCGATGCTAATCTTGGGTTTCATACTCATCCTTTGGGTATTCCTTCAAGAGTACCTGTAAACCTTTTAGGAATTCAATTCCAGCCGGCCCGGAAGGGCCGGCATATGTTTTTGAAGAATCTGGATGTGCATTGTTGTTATTTTATGTAATTCGGTAATATTATTCCCGAAATACATATATTAATGTTACATAATTACATGATATGATTGAGAGAACGATAGAGTCGAAGCTTATTCTCAGCATCGGTCAGTGGCCAATAACATTATTGACCGGAGCTAGGCAGGTAGGCAAGTCCACACTATGCTATAAGATATCAAAAGAGAAAGGATTCAATTATGTCTCTCTGGATGATCCGATGGAGAGGGCAACGGCCGTCAGAGATCCGGTCATGTTCTTGAAGATGCATCCCGCCCCGTTAGTTATAGATGAGGTTCAATACGCTCCTCAGTTGTTTGATTTCATAGAACATGAGGTCAATAGGAGAAAACTTGAGACAGGATCCAATTATGGCATGTATATGTTGACTGGGTCGCAATCATATGACCTGATGCAGAAGGTCTCTCAGTCGATGGCCGGACGCATCAATATTATGGTAATGTCTCCTCTCAGCATGAGGGAAATCCGCGGAGATGTGGAACTGCCGTTTGTTCCGGATGTAGTATCTTCTAGAACATACAATATGGGGCCTTTGGACCTCTACGAGCGGATGATACGCGGATTTTATCCCGAAATGCAGGTCAATCATTCAAAGAACACAGAGGAGTTCTATCGCAACTATGTGAACACGTATCTAGAAAGGGACGTCACACAGATAATTGGCATCCGTGACAGAACTGCTTTTACGGAGTTTCTTTCGATTCTTGCTTCTCTCACTGGACAGGAACTCGTATACGAAACGATAGCTTCCGCCGTAGGTGTCAGTCCCAAGACGATAAAGTCCTGGGTTGGCGTACTGGAAGCAGGACATCTGATCCATCTTTTGAAGCCATATTATGATACGTCGATGGTCAAGCGTATAGTCAAACATCCGAAGATGTATTTTGCGGATCCAGGTCTTGCGTGTTACCTCGTAGGGATTCATGACTCGGAGGTGCTTTCTAAGAGCATCTACAAAGGACGCATGTTCGAAACGTATGTGGTGGATGAGATATTGAAGTCCTATTCCAATAATACCTTGCAATGCGATTTCAGCTATTATCGTGACAGTAATGGGAATGAGATCGATCTTCTGATGATGCGTGATGAGGTAGTTATGCCCATCGAGATAAAATCCGGAATTTCGTTTGATAAAAAGGATGTATCTTCATTTAAGCAGCTTAAAGCAGGAAGCAGAAAGATCGCAAATGGTTGCGTAATATGCAATACCGAAGTGCCGTATGCTGTTATGGAAGATGTTCCTGCGTTGCCAGTAACATCGATATGATGTGTGACAAAAATCCAAACTCGAAGTCTATATACTTCCACTTTTTTCCTACGAAGGCGCAGATGAAAGACAGCCTTTTGCCGATGATATGGGATTCCCTTGGGGATGACCGCCTCACTACGAGGGAAGCCAGCGAGAGATTGGACAGCCTGTTCGGTTATAGGTGCCCGGACGACCTGGCGAAGACTCTTTCGAAGTACAGGAAGGCCGGCACGATCAAGGGAGAGATATCCATGGAGCGCGGCGGATGGATTTGGTGGGCAGACGATGAATGCCGCTCAAAGGGGGACAGCGAATGACAGGATTCCAGGACAACGAGATAGCCAAGATATGGGGTGAGATCCTATCCACTGACAAATACCGTGTCATGATAGCCGATATCGCAGACAACTACCCTGACAAGAAGAGCGTCAGCATCGACTATTCCGATATCAACATGCAGGATGTGGATTTCTCCGCATATGTGCTGGAGGAGCCGGACAGATGCCTGGAGATCGCGAGGAAGGCCGTGATGGACCTGGTCCCTAGCATCAACAAGCCCGGACAGGGAATCAATGTGAGGATATTCAACCTACCCCGCGATGCTAAGGTCGAGGTCAGGAACCTGAGGGCGGACCACCTCGGAAGGCTGGTCGCTGTCGAGGGACTGGTCAGGAAGGTCACAACCGTTAAGCCCCGTATGACGTATGCATTGTTCAGATGCGCAAGGTGCGGCTCCGAGATATGGGTCGAGCAGACCGGAATGATAATGAAAGAGCCCCTGATGTGCAACAATCCCGACGGAAGCTGCAACAAGCAGGCCACACGTTTCATAGAGGACCTCAAGGCCTCCACATACATGGATACCCAGAAGGTCGAGATCCAGGAGAGGCCGGAAGGACTCAGGGGAGGATCGCAGCCCGAGAGACTCACTGGATACGTAGAGGACGATATCGCAGGACTGGTGACGGCTGGAAACAGCATCACGTTAAACGGAATCCTGCGTTCCGCGGAGAAGTTGGATCGCGACAAGTCCACGGTTTTCGAGATTTATCTGGACGTGAACTCGGTCGAGTTCGAGCAGCACGAGTATGACGAGATCCAGATCACGGAGGAGGATGAGGCCGAGATCTTAGCTATGTCCAAGGATCCGAATCTGTACGACAACATATTGCAGTCAATCGCACCGTCGATTTACGGTATGCACGACGAGAAGAAGGCAATAGCATTGCAGCTCTTCGGTGGATGCCATAAGGAGATGGATGACGGTACGAACATCAGGGGAGACATCCATATCCTCCTTATCGGAGACCCCGGAGTCGCTAAATCACAGCTTCTGAGGTACATGAGCAGTCTGGCTCCCAGAGGAATCTATGCGTCCGGAAAGTCAGCATCCGCGGCCGGATTGACGGCAGCGGCTGTCAGGGACGATTTCGGAGACGGAAGATGGACCCTCGAGGCCGGTGCGTTAGTTCTCGCAGACAAGGGATTGGCATGCGTCGATGAGTTGGATAAGATGACGGAGCAGGACAGGTCCGCTCTGCACGAGGCGATGGAGGCTCAGAAGATTTCCGTAGCCAAGGCTGGAATCAATGCAACCCTTCAGTGCAGGTGTTCGATGCTCGCTGCGGCAAACCCCAAGTACGGAAGGTTCGAGGCGGATCAGAACATCTACACCCAGATCGATCTGCCTCCGCCGTTGATGTCGCGTTTCGATATAATCGAGGTGCTGACGGATAAGCCTGACAAGAAGCATGACCAGGAGCTTTCATCATATATCCTCAAGACGCATCTCCGCGGAGAGGCCAGAATGCTCCCCGAAGGCTCGGTGATAGACGGAAGGGAGGTCTCCGACATCCTGAAGGAAACGGACAAGATCAAACCTATCTACAGCATCGAGAAGCTCAGGAAGTATGTCGCATACTCCAAGCGCATAGTACCCGTGATGACGCCGTCCGCAGAGAAGATCATCCAGGACAGTTTCCTCCGCATCAGGAAGATGGGTGGGGACGGGGTCGCCATCACCGCGAGGCAGCTCGAGGGATATGTGCGTCTGTCGGAGGCATCCGCAAGGATGAGGCTGTCCGACAGGGTAACCGATCAGGATGCCAATGTTGCGGCGGAGCTGGTAGAGGCTTACATCCAGAGGATCGCAGGTAACGATGACGGAACCTACGACATCGACAGGCTCACCTCCGGAATATCCAATAAGGACCGCAACAAGCTGGACATAATCCGCAGCATATTCAACCAGTTCGGGGCCGACGGTCTCGAGATGGAGGAGATCGTGCAGCACGCTTCGAACAACGGTCTATCGGAGTCCGAGGTCGATCACGCTGTCAGAACAATGAGCGATGGAGGAGAGTTGTACAGGACCCCCTCTGGAAAATACAAGAAGGCTTGAAATGTACGTAAAAATCCATATTCATGAGAGGGACACGATTCTCGCCGCATGCGACGAGGATCTGGTTGGCCGCACATTCAGGGCCGACGGGAAGAAACTGGACGTCAGTGAGATTTTCTATAAAGGGGAATCAGTGTCGAGGGAGGTGCTTGCCCGCCGTATGAAGGAAGCATCCATCATGAACCTCGTCGGAGAGGAGTCGGTGGCCGTCGCTATAGAGGAAGGCTATGCTACAGCCGACAGTATCATCGAGATAGACGGAGTCAAACACGTCCAGGTTGTGTTAATGTGAACTTCTGCGTCAAGTGCGGATGTGATTGCGAGGAATCCCTCGACGGTTTATGCATCGACTGCTGGCTGGACGGCCGCAGCTTGACCGAGCTCCCGCACCACGTGGATCTCAAGGTATGTACAAACTGCGGAGAGTTCGCGGTCGGGGAGAAATGGATCAAGAAGGATCTGATCATGGCTGTGCAGGACGCTGCGGTGGATGCCCTCGGGGTCATAGACGGTGTCAAGGTAACGGGAGTGAGCACATCATACGAATGTCAGGATCCTTACGTGTATCTGGTGAACGTCCATTCGGAGTGCGACGTTCTCGGATATCAGACGGAACATGACGCATCTACCATCGTCCGCATCAAGAACAATGTATGCAAGAGATGCTCCAGGCAGCTGGGAAGCTATTACGAATCCATCCTCCAGATACGTACGGGGGCGAAGGGACTCAGCCCGGAGCTGAGGGAAGAGACCCTAGCTTTCGTAGAGGATTACGTAGGGAGGCTTGCAGCCACCAACAAATCGATCTTCATCACGAAGATGGAGCTGGTGACCGGAGGAGTGGACGTGTACCTCTCCTCCATATCGTTGGGAAAGAATCTCGCAAGGGAATTCTCGGATATCTACTGCGCCGAGACCAAGGAATCACCGAAACTCGTGGGGCAGACCACGGACGGTCAGGACATGTACCGCCTAACCTATCTGGTCCGTCTCCCGGAGTATCATGTAGGGGATGTCGTCATCGTTGATGGGAGATACTGCAAACTGACGCGCGTATCCGGATCCGGAGGACGTACCGTGGATCTCATGAACTTCAGGGAGAAATCCGTCAGGAGGTCGGACATGACAGAGATCAAACTGTTCGAGAAGTCCTCAGATCTGAAGGATGCCACGGTCATCAACGCCACGGGTTCCGAGATCCAGGTGCTGCATCCAGAAAACTACTCGACCGTGGACCTCAAGGTCCCGGAGGGGTATGATGCGGGGGAGACGGTGAAGGTCGTCACCATCGAGGATAACCTGTATCTTGTGCCATAAGACAAATACTCGCAGTACTTTCCATCGTTCATGATAAAACTGCCAGAACCGGTAGAGGATGTCGTCGTCAACCTTCTGCGTCTCGCGAACACCAAGCTTCCAGAGGACATAGGATGGGCCATGGAGGCCGCATCCGGATGGGAGACCAACGAGATCGCATACACCCAGCTGGGTGCGATCATGGACAATGTCAAGAAGGCCGAGCACATAGGGCTTCCGATGTGTCAGGATACGGGAATCCCGGTGTTCTATGTTCGCGGTAGTTTCGATTCTTCCATCGGCAAGGACATAGCCAAGGCTGTGGAAAGGGCCACGAAAGAGATCCCTCTCAGGCCCAATACCGTGGACCCGATCACCCGCGTCAACTGCGGATCCAATCTGGGACCCGGGATGCCGATCATCCATTACATTCCAACCGATGATGATTTCACCGAGATCACGGTCCTTCCGAAAGGGGCAGGATCCGAGAACATGACCCGCCTTTACATGCTCAACCCAGCGGACGGGATCGAAGGTGTCAAGAAAGCGGTCATCAACTCGGTTCTTGATGCTGGAGGCCGTCCGTGTCCGCCATCCATCGTTGGAATCGGTATCGGCGGTACATCTGATGTCTGCATCTCTATGGCCAAGGAGGCTCTCCTCGTCCCTCTGGATGAGGAGAATCCCGACCCGGTGCTGAGGCAGCTCGAGGAAGACATATTCATCGCTTTGAACAGTTCGGGACTCGGACCGATGGGGCTCGGAGGATCCACGACATCTCTCGGAGTGAGAATCAAGAAGTGCGCATGCCACACGGCAAGCCTTCCCGTAGCCGTCAACATCGGATGCTGGGCGACACGCCGTGCTTCCGCGAGGATAACATCCGAAGGGGTCGAGTATGCACAGGGGGTGAAATTCTGAGGATGCTCACAACACCTCTCAAAGAGGATGAGGTCAGGTCTCTCAAGATCGGAGAGACCGTCTACATCAGCGGTCCGGTCATCACAGGACGCGATGAGATGCATATGCGCGCATTGGAGTACATCAGAGACGGCAAGGACGTTCCTGAGGATATCAAGGGGACCGTCCTCTTCCATTGCGGACCTATCATGGTTCAGTCGGAGGATGGCGCATGGAAGGTCATTGCGGCCGGACCCACGACATCCGCGAGGATGAACAAGCTGGAGCCTGAGTTCGTCAGGAAGTTCGGAATCCGTGCGATCATCGGCAAAGGCGGGATGTCGAAAGACACCCTCGAAGCAATGAAGGAAGTGGGATGCGTCTACCTGGCAGCCACGGGCGGAGCAGCGATATCCTTGGCAGAGTCATTGTCGAAATGCACCGGACAGGATTGGTTGGATCTCGGTATGGCCGAGGCGCTCTGGAGATTCGATACCTCAAGGTTCGGGCCCCTTGTAGTAGCCATGGATGCCGATGGCAACAGCCTGTACGATAAGGTCAACTCCGAACTGGTCAGACCTTAATTCCTTTTCTTCGCCTTAGGGGGAAGGTCGTTGATGAAGAACAATCCGCCTTCCTTCTCGGGTCTCCTGTAAAGCATGAAAGCGATCGCAGTTATCGCGAGGGCGATCAGAAGGCATACGGCCGCAAGCGAATGAGCGGAGTCCCATCCCAGGAACATCGAATTGTCTTTTTGGATCATGTCCACTCTCAGATCCTCTTCGGACGGGGCTATATTCTGAAGGATCACGTTCTCGAACCCGCCGTGCGTCACCTTCAGGGTGTACTTGATACCGGTGGAGCAATCGAATTCGAAGTAGCCGTCCTTGTTGGATGTGGTGGTAAGCATCGTCTTGTCCGACATGATCGTGATCGAGGCATTCTCTATGAAGACGGTCTGGCTGTCGATCGTGGATGTCACGTATCCATGGATAGCTGCGTTGGAACGCGTGACGATAGCGGTATATCCGGAATCATCGTACAGCTCGTGGACCCCGTTGATCTGTGAGTTGTCTTTGAGGGATATTGTGTAGATGCCGGTGTTTCCGTTGGAGAGCAGCTCTGAGCACCATCCCTTGACGGTGTATTCTGCTATGTTGAACGTGATGTACTTCACTTCCGAGTTGTACTGGACGGTGAACGATCCATTGGAATCGGTGTAGACCGACTCGTATTCCTTATCGAAGGAGATCATCGTGGTAACTTTGACTTCCGCCAAAGGCCCGCGTTCCTGCTGGGCAGGGATGTCGAAAACGTATCCGTGGAGATGGGTGATTGCCGTAGTGTCGTTGGCTGAATCGGCATCATTGAATGACAATGCGGCGAATGCTCCAACTAGGAACAGGAATGCAGCGACGATGGCAACCGATCTCCCTTTCATGTCCTGCTGATTGTTGTGTGGATTATATCAAAGTGGCGCAGGGTGTTTCGAGTAGAGAGGATAATCTGAATGGCGAATGCTCCTTAATGTTTTGGCATCGGCGAAACACTTACTGTAAACGCATAAATACGGTTAGCTGATAACGTTTTGTAAATAAATGCTGGGATGCAGGTTCTGCAGACCTGATTCCAAGCATCATTGATGTTTACAGGAAGGATGTGAGGGATGGCACTATCCAAATACCAACAGCCGTACGGGCCCGTTTATTCTTTGAGCGGATGCTGTAAATCCGCCCATGCTCAGCTTCGTATGGTTCTATCTAGTTGGTCCGTCCCCAGTTCTTCCTGTGAAGAGATACACGGTTCTGAAGGAGTTCCGCAGGTTATGTCCGCTAGTGTGTTTGGTCGCGAATTGGAGATTGCAAGCCTCGATGCGGAGGTGAAAGCATGAAAGGCAGAGCATCGGCAAAGACGAAGGTCAGGTTCATGGCCTTGGCGATGGTGCTTCTTATGACGCTGAGCGTTGTTCCGGTGTCGGTAGATAACGATTCTGATGCAGACATTGTCATCGGTCATGATTACAAGTATGTTATGACCATGGGGATGGCGGACTATGGTGCGAACATCATCACTCAGATGGTTGTCACGGATCCGAACGGAACGATGACTTTGATTCCAGGCACTCAGAGCTATGAGAATTACTGGGCGTTCGGCTCTGACGGAATCGGACCTTTCAATTCGTTCTACGCGACCTTTACGGACGAGGGGCAATTCTACGAACTATTGAATCCGAATAATCTCAGCGTCAAAATAGCGGAGTGGACAATCGACGGTTGGAATTATGACATCGGCAGTTGGACTTCCAGTTCCACGGCATCGCACATTACCACATGCAATACAATGTGGGTTCTTCCTACCGTGTATCTCAAGATTGATCAGACGGGCGGCAATACTGCCGAAATAACGTTCTCAAACAATCCTTTCACCGATTCTGTCGCATATGCGCACACACTGACCAGTTCGTCAGGTGACAAGATCTACCCGTATTTTGCAATAGGCGTATACGAGGGATATATCGATAGTAGCGATAACAAGTTGAAATCGATAAGCGGTGTAGTCCCCACAAGTAGTACGACTAAAACGAAATTCCGTGCTGCCGCGGTTAATACATACAACAACTACGAAGGGCAGACTTCCATGATGTGGAACTATTACCAGTGGAGTCTGTATCTTTTCTGTTCATATACGGTAGCCGGTACTATGGATATCAAGAATTCATACGGCTATCCTACAACCGTAATGAAAACCGGTCAGGGAAATGCTTCAGGGGCATTCTATGAGACGACTGGTAACAATGTTGGAAAAATATTTTTGGAAAATCCACAGGGTTCGCTTTGGGAATTAATGGAGGACACATATTTCACTGGAGGTAATGTTTACCTTGGCAGAAACGATGGTGCATTTACGGACACTCAACAGGACAAGACTTACATGGGGTCCGTGCAGGTAACCCGCGCCTTCATCAAAACCTTTGACTTTACCAAAGGTGTGCTCGGTTTTCCGTTGACATATACTGCTACACGTAATCAGAGTACTACTGCAGACCACTATACCAACAGTGCAGCTTCCTCCGCCGTATCATTAATGGTCGGAGGAGGACCCGTTACTGACCTGTCTAAGGTGAATATAAATTCGATATTAAATATAGATGGTAGTGGTAATGGTGAACGTGGAGCCCGTTTATGCTATGTGTTCGATACGGCCAAATCCGGATCCTATGATGGGATAGATTGGTCGGTGGATGACGACGGAGTATTGCTAATCACGAGTACAAACTCCAGGCCCACAGTCATACCGGATTGCGTGAATTGCGGACCATGGGGGGCCCACAGGCTAACGATTACTGAGATCAGGCTCAGTTCGGACATTACCGGGATCGGAACATATGCATTCTGTGGCCTCGAGAGGGTCACATCGATAAAGCAGTACACCAGCGGTACCGGAGGTACGTTGGACGCCAACCTGATCGTTAGAGAATACAAGGAATGTTCGGTATGTCTGAAAGGGAATGTTTTCCCAGACCTGTATGTTCCGAGCAATGCAACAGTACTGGGTGAAGGAGCTTTTGCAGGCACTATATTGCATTATACTCCCCCAACCACGGATTACGAGTTTACTGATGAAAAGATGCTAATCAGGGCTAGCGACAGTACGGTCCTGTATATCAATCCCAATCTGACTGGGGATTTGACATGCAGTGCCTCGACGGTGGGGGCATATGCGGCATATGCTTCAAAAGCGGATAGTATAAGCCTGCCAAACATGGTTGCGGCAGGCGCATATGCTTTTTCCCATTCACAGTTAAAGTCCATCAACAGCAATACGGTCGGGACTGCAGACCTCTCTTCGCTGTCGGTCATAAAAGACTGTCTTTTGGAAGAATGTAAGGGGATAAACACTATCTTGGTGAATGGCGAGGGTCTGACAGATATTGCGGGGCCTATGCCGTTTGCAGGAATGTCGAATCTGACGACGGTCGGAGTATCGGGTGTAACTTCAAGCGGTACTATGGATCTGACAAGATTCACATTTAGTACAACAGAGAAGGTTGTTTTCGACCAGAATCATTTCCAGAGGGTGGATTTCACCACAAAAGCGCTTCTCAAGGTGAATTTTGTGTGCGATTATATCACAGAGATGCATGTAAAGGGTGACATTACGATAACGGGCGCATCGACAGTGATATTCCAGGCTGTAAAGAATCTTTATTTCGAAGATGGTGTGACCACAATCAACAGCGATGCATATATGCCGACAGGAAATATTTTGGAGACAGCATCTATGGAAAACCTCAGCGGAGGCACGTTCAGGCAGTTCTACATGGATTGCACTATGTTGACATTGTTGTCTGCATCCAATCTGTCTGCATTCTCCGGTTATGCCTTGCAGGGTTGCACGAATCTGGTGTCTTTGAACAGCGATGATGGAAAGATCAACGTGGGGGCCGTGTCACCGTCAAATTATTGTTTCAAAAATTGCAAAGCGATAACCGGAGTAATCGGTACCTGTACCGATATCGGAACAAATGCATTCCAGGATTGTTCAGCGTTGATATCGATCGATTTCGCTAATGTCACTACCGTGGGGGGTATCGCTTTCTATGGTTGCTCGTCGTTGGAAACGATAAGCCTTCCCGCGGCAAAGACGATTGGATCGTATGCTTTCAACTCATGTACAAAATTACAATCAGTGAAGTTGGAGAGTGCCGAGAATATCGGATCGTATGCTTTCGCCTCCTGTACGAAATTGGCGTCTGTCACGCTCCCGGCAGTAAAAACAATAAATTCCTATGCTTTCTCCAGTCTTGCCAGTTTCACAACATATAAAGTAAGCGATTCCGATCCAGAGGGTTACATCAATCTGAAAAATGTCCTTACAATCGGCGGATATGCTTTCAGCGGTGCAACCAAGGTCAACAATGTAATGCTCAATAAGGATGTGAAGTTGACGGAGGCCGTTACATTCAATGCTTGTAAGGCTCTCAATACCATGAAAGTGACTGACGTATATTCTGGTTTGGATGAGGGTATCGTCGATATCAGCGGTGTTGTTGGCACCAATTTTGGTTCAGGCACTTTCCTAGCGTGCTCCGCCATCAAACATGCAAAAATCGGAAACATCAATCCGGCGTCAACCGGAGGTTGGGGATTTTTCGAGAATTGTACAATATTGAATGTGGTGGAGATCGCCAATGACTGGACTGGAACATTCGGAAACTATACTTTTAACAGTGCCCCTTTGAAGTATTTCGGTTCCAGTTATGACGGAACCCTGGGAATAATCGATTTGCGCGGTGTCAGATCCATAAGTGACAGCGCTATCACAGCACCTGCTAACTTCACGAAGGTAATCGTGTCGGAGAAGAGTTTCGATTCCTCGGTCAATATGAAATTGAATAGATTCAATAAGATGACCAGTCTGGAATTGGTCGGATTCTCTGAGATATCCGATTATAAGATAGACTCCCTGTTCACCGGAAACAATGTTTTCAATTCGGGAGTATCGTATGTCAGTTTGACGATAGACTCGATCGAAAGCGGAATAGTCGAGGGGCTCGGCTATTTGAAATCCAGGATAACGTCTTTGAGCATCACGGATTTACCTGGCGTCAAAGGAATCGACTCTTATGCGATTAAAGGGGAAGTGTTTAGCGGTTGTACAAAATTGACCGAAGTACGTGGGACATTCGGTGCTCTGGGATCTAAGGCATTCTATGGATGTTCGTCTCTCAGGACGTTTGGGTTACCGACGGATTCTGAAGGAACTGTGAATCTATCGCTGATAGATGCTGTTCCGGGCAGTTGCTTCCAAGGGTGTATTTCTTTATACACAATCAAAGGTGCTGACCTTGTCTCAGTAGGCAATAATGCGTTCGAAGGATGTACGGGGCTCAGCGCAATAATAGGATCAGGGATAAAGCTGGAGAAATGTACCTCTATCGGCGATTATGCATTTTCTGGAGTGAGCGGACTCAGAGGCGAATTGGTTCTTAATGTGAATATCAAACCTCTGTCGAAATATGCGTTCCAGGGTACCGCAATAACAAAAGTATCAGTTGTGGGCGACGGAGAGTTGATAAAGTTATCTGGAATCTTATCTGAAGGGGTGTTTACGCAGTGTAAATCGTTGAGAAGCGTAAGTCTCGACGGAATAGGCATAGTTTCAGATTATGCCTTTAGTGGTTGTATCAATCTCACACTTGTCATCCTTCCTGATGCGGAAAATTTCTATACAGATTGTTTCAAAGGATGCGACGGAATAACGTATTTGACTACGGATGCTTACGATGGGGAAGATAACGGGATGTTCATATCCGATGGTAACACGGCCCTGTCTGTAGAATTCGGTTCGGTTTCGTTCCCTAATTTGATAAAGGTTGAAGGATTCACAAAAGTGTCTTCGATTGAAAAGAATATGTTCATGGATGCAAGGAAACTAGAGACAGTCAGCGGTTTTGATTCTTTGACCAAACTTCCAGAGGGGACATTCTCCGGATGTGTTTCTTTGACTTCTGTACAGATTCCGAATATTGTTGCAATAGGAAACGAAGCGTTCAAAGGTTGTTCATCGATTAAAGAAATTTCTAATGAAAACACATCGAATGTAATAATGACGTACGTTACGACTCTCGGAGACAAGGTTTTCGAAGGATGCACGGAGTTGGAGAAGGCATATTTGTCCGATTCGATTTCAAGCATGGGCACATATACGTTCAACGGGTGTGATTCTCTGGATAGAATCCAGCTTCCTGCCAGTCTTCAGACCATCCCATCATATACATTCAACGGATGCGGAAATTTGTTGCGTACATCTTCCGGATTGCTCTCGATTCCAGCCGCTGTTAGGCTCATCGATGAACATGCTTTCGACGGATGCAGTACGATCTATCAAATCGTATTTCCTGAGAATCTGGAAAAGATCAAGAGTTATGCATTCAACGGATGCATGTTTGCGTTCCGTAATTCTTCCAATACCTTCTCGGTCCCATCCACGGTTACGGAGATCGGCGATCATGCGTTCGATAAGTGTACAAGTTTACATTACCTGGATATGTCTTCCTCGAAAGTTTCCAGTGTAGGGGAGTATGCATTCAACGAGTGCGGTTTGAAGTGGGTGAAATTCTCCCCTGTCTTGTTGGAAATAGGTTGTTATGCATTCTATAAATGTACTTCATTGGAATCAGCGGATCTTCCATCGTCGTTGAGGTATATCGGGGCGTATGCGTTTTCAAATTGTAAGCTTACGTCAGTAGCATTGCCTGAACGTGTGACAGACATCACCAATGTATTCCGCAATAATAGGGGTCTTACGCATGTGTCATTGCCAAAGAGTGTGACAAAGGGTGAGAACGCTTTCGTGTTGGATGGCAACGCCAAACATTCAGACAGAATCAGCGTTTATGTCAATTCGGATTCATGGGTTGGCGGAGCCCCGTTTACTGCCAATGAGGATCTGGACATCTACTCGGTTCAGGGCTCCTGGAACGTAAGGGAGACATGGTTCAACGATTCGGTTACCGGGGAAGAGAAGAGAAGCTACAACACTATCACGATACCCATCACCGAGGATGAGCTTTGGTATGGAGGTTTCAACAGTCCGATTAACGCTATAGAGGGCAGTACAATCATTCTCCCGTCTGTAAAGACACCAAAGGATACTGCAAGGTATCTGTTTGCGTATACCGAAGGCGGTCTCAAGGTCGGATGTAGCGACGATCAGATTGTAGTGTTCGGTTCGATGGATTTAGCTTCAGTGGAGACTGCAGGGCCTCTTACATTACACTACACTTCCAGTAATCCGACTGTTGGGGTGGTGTCACCCACGGATGCGGATTATAATTATGGTACGACCATAGTGCTTGAGGCAGCAGTGCCCGATGCAGAAGGTATATTCTTTGCATATTGGCAGTGCGTTCTCGGCGATGGGATCACCACAGTTAATTATAATCAGGGCGATTCCTTCACGATATGGCGCCCTGTTACCGAGATGAGGGCTGTATGGAACGATGTTCAATTCAAACTCACTCTATTGTATGTCAAAGACGGAGTTCTGACAGAGTTCCCTTCGGAAGAGGTTGTCGGAGGAAACCCTCAGGATGTAGGTTTTGGACAGGATATTGAGAATTTACCAACTATTAAGGATCCATCCGAATATGGATATGACAACTATCAGTTCAAGGGATGGTACACAGGACAGAACGGTACGGGTGTTAAGTACGAAAACGGGGACCCTATGCCTCCGAGGAATCTGCAATTAATCGCTCATTTCACCCCTAACCCTCACTATATCGATATATATCTGTCTCCGGCCGCTTCAGAAGTGTCAAAGACGATTGTCGTGTATGGAGAAACTACAATAACTGCGATAGAGAATAATAACAATCTCCTAAAATACACAGACGCTAGCCATCCTATGGCAGCAACATTCATCGATGCATCCGAGTATGATAGCATGAAGGGAATGTATATTTCAGAATGGAGGCTCGGAACAGCAACAGGTTTATTATTGAATGAGGGCGACAAGATCACTTCCGACATCAATAGGATTTATGCCATCTCGGATGATATCGAATACAGGCTGATCTACAATTTCTATGATGTTGGTAAAGAAGAAACGTTGGCTCAGGCTGTTGAATTGAATGGTGTTACGCTGTATGATGGGGATCACACCTCGTTGAGATATTCTGATTTTACGGAGGACGGGGGCGATCGTAAATACAGTCTCGGACAGCCCAAGACCAATGCGAAAGGATTCGTGGATTGGAAGAATCCAAAGAGCAAGACGATAACGTTCGTTTCCGATGCAAACTTCGTGCACAACGAAACATCGGGAACATATGTGTTCGAATACACTGTCAAAGGAAGCTTTGACGGTTCGAGTTTCACCGTGTCATATGACAAGAACTACCCTGGCGCGGACAACAGCAACCTTGTGGATTCCAGGTCATACAAGGTCGGGGATACGATCATCCTTCCGACCAGCACCGTCATGAAGAGATCCGGATACATATTCGAAGGTTGGACCTGGACCGTTGCAGACGATCCGGATAACCGTATGCCGGGAGGATATAACCTCGAGATAACAGATGATTTGGTCCGTGTGCATGTGGATGAAAACATGGTTTTCAAGTTCTATGCCCAGTGGTCGGCGAAGTCATACGCCATCCTTTATGACAAGAACGGAGGTAGCGAGATCAGCGGAAGGTATGGCGGAGACCTAAGGGCATATCCCGATGTGCAGTTCAAAATAGCATCGTTCTCCGTTAAGAAGAGTGATGGATACAGGTTCATCGGATGGTGTATCGATCCGGAAGGACAGGGTTCGAAGGTATACGCCGATGGAAAACAAGATGCCGTCGTGAGCTCGGCGGAGATCAGCGAGTTCGTCGGGGAGTCATCCGACCACATCACGCTGTATGCCATTTGGAAGAAGGTATCGTACACCATCAAATTCAACCTCGATGGAGGAACCAGTACCTTGCCTCTCACCATAGAGGATGTCAAGGTCGATGATGAGTTTTCGTTGTTGCCGGAGGGAACCTACAGCTATCAGTACAAGAACCTTCAGTATTGGCACATTAAAGACAATACAGACGAGGGATCGAAGTACGCATCCACGGTCAAGACCGTCAAGCTTACAAGGGGTATGGCGTCAATGGCGGAGATCGTGACCGAAGATAAACAAGATATGAATGTAATTACCGTAAAGGCGATATGGGCCAATAACAGGTACACGGTCACATACAATCTGACGTTGGACGGAAAGACCTCCGGAAGCGCGAAGGAATACCCGGTGGATAAAAATGCCGCTGGATATGCAATCGATGATGAGTTCTATTATCCGAAAGGAGAGTACACCTTGGCCGGATACGATTTCAAAGGATGGAGCCCGATCGCCATGGGTGACACGAAGGCCTATGAGGACGGAAAATTCACAGCCACGTTCGCCAGTTCCACCCAAACCAACAAGGTGACGTTCTATGCCGTCTGGGAGAAGAAGACCTATAGTATCAGATGGGAACTGGATGGAGGAATCCTTACCAACTCCCCGTTCACATACATAGACAGCGTCACGCACATATCCAATCCGGTCAGAGAGGGCTCTGTGTTCATAGGATGGACCGCGGAGAACCTGGGAACGAACGCTATGATGGATGCGGGAGACGGTACCCTGACCACCAGATGGACCGGAACACTGGTTATGGCTACGGATTTCATGAACCTGCAGGATGCAGGTAATACGGTCACTATGTTCGCCAACTGGCAATCGAAGGAGTATACCTTGGCGTATTCGATCAACGGAGGAACCTGTACCGCGATCAAATGGAACACATTGCGTTCATCAGTCGGTTCCGAAGCTTTCGATCTCGCAATGGTGGTCGACGGGGTCAAGCCCGGATATACTCTTGAAGGATGGTCTCTGAAGGATGGTACCTATGTCGGAGCATGTACCACAGATCCTAAAAATCCTGTGAAGGTTAAATTCACGCAGACCATGGTCTCCGCATCGGAGGATGGGGAGACGGTATGGTTCTATGCTCTTTGGAAGCCGATCAAGTACTATGTGAGGTACTTTGCCGATGATTCAATGGCATCTTACTCCACGGTTAAAGTGTCGTATGATGAACCTTTGGCTCTCGATGAGCCTGTCAAGGCCGGATGGGAGTTCAAAGGATGGAGAGGAGCACTCACCGGAGATACTGCACAGTACAGCCATAACGGTATTATCTGGTATTCATGGGACTATGGTTCAGAAATAGCAATCGGACCGTATTTCATAGACCTCACAACACAGGCGGAGGGGGTCGTGGAGATGTACGGGCAGTGGGAGAGGACTCTGTACGATGTCGCATACAATTTCAACGGAGGTACATCCGGAGATGTTGACGGAGATGTCACCGGACGTGTCGGACAGCCGTTCAAATTCAGCTCATACGGCGGGTCTGTGAAGACAGGATACACTTTCGCGGGATGGAGCGTCGATAAAACCACGGATATCAGCGGTAACGAAACGTTCACGGAGACCATGGCCGCTTATGCGGATATCAACGATATGGTCACTCTGTATGCGGTTTGGACCCCTATAACATACGAAGTGGAATATCGTTACGATTCCTCGGCGAGCTATACCAAGATCACTGCGATATACGATGTCCAGTTCGCATTGGAAAGTACTGACAAAACCGGATACAGGTTCATAGGGTGGGAATCTTCTGATGTCGATAAGACAACCGCCAAATACAGTATCTACGGAGATTATTGGATCCAGTGGGCAGAATCCGCGGAGACAGTCAAAGGACCGTTCTTCCTCAATTTGACATCGAAAGCCGGCAACACCGTGCACCTTGATGTCGTATGGGAGTTGATCGAGTACAAAGTAGTGTACAACGGTAACGGAGGTACTGGAAAGGTTCCTACCGATGAGTCCACATACACCATAGGTGCCGAGTTCAAACTGAAGCCATATGACAGTCTGATCGGAACCAACGGTAACAAGAACATCGTCGGATGGTCCACGAACCCGGATGCCAGGGTCGCGATGTCTATCGATTCATTCACGGAGCAGCTTTCCAAGACTGCGGACCTCACCAACACAGTGACGTTCTATGCGGTCTGGGTCGAGGGTATGTACATAGTCACCGTGAATGTAGGGGATGCGAGCGTAAGCAAGACTCCGGTCGGATGGACCAAGACAGATAGTAACACATACACCCGCGGTTTCGAGTACGGAACGTCTACCAATGATGTCCTCAAGTCCTGGAACTCGGTGTCCGTTACAAAGGAGGGATACCTGTTCACCGGCTGGTCCTACGATTACAGCAAGGTCATCGACAACATGACTATCACTCCGTTATTCGATAAGGTCATGCAGGAATTGCTGTACTATTGTATCGGAATCATAGTTCTCATTGCGATAATAGCGTTCGTGATAACCAGGTTCGAGAGAAGATGATCGGGACGGATCGGATAAACTTCATGCAAACGATTTCAGAGGCCCCTTCGGGGGCCGTTATATCTTCTTGTAGAGATCATCAGACCGAACGATGCGTTTTCTCGGTCAGATAATACGCACTTTTACCTAATGCTTATATTATCCTCCAATATAGGGTCCTTGATTGTGGCCCCTATGGTGGAAAAAGTAGACAGAACATACACAAAGGATGAAGTCATGGGAATGATGGAACCACTCATTTCGACGTGGTTCAATGAGAGATACGACGATCTCACCATCCCTCAGGCGAAAGCCATCCCTGTGATCCATCAGAGGCGCAATGTCCTAGTTTCTTCACCGACCGGATCAGGAAAGACGCTCACGGCATTCACCAGCATCATCAACGAGTTGACTCGTTATGCTAAGGAGGGCACTCTTGAGGAGAGGGTATACTGCATCTACGTCTCGCCCTTGAAGGCTTTGGGAAACGATGTCAATCGCAACCTCAATACGCCTTTGGCAGAGATGAGGGCTGTTGCCGGGAAGTACGGGATGAATATCCCGAACATAACGGTGGCCGTCAGGTCAGGCGACACGCCTCAGAGCGAGAGGCAGAAGATGGTCCGCCATCCGCCGCACATCCTCATCACGACCCCCGAGAGCCTCGCACTCATCTTGGCCGCACCCAAGTTCAGCGATGCTTTCAGGAAGGTCGAATGGGTGATCTTGGATGAGATCCACGATATATGCGATTCCAAGAGAGGTGCTTTCCTCTCGCTCACGTTGGAGCGTCTCAGGAATCATTGCGAGAACGAATTCACCCGTATCGGTCTGTCCGCTACGCTCGCTCCGATCGATGCCATCGCATCCTATCTGGTAGGATGCAACCCGGACGGGTCCGTGAGGGATGTGGCCCTCATCGAATCCGGTTCGAAGAAGACCCTGGATCTGCAGGTCATCTGTCCCACCAGGGATCTGACCACACTGTCATCGGACATAGTCAACTCGATGATGTACGATACTCTGAAAGAGCTCATCGACGAGCATGACACCACGTTGGTGTTCACCAATACGAGGTCCGGAGCAGAGAGCGTTGTTTACAAGCTAAAGGAGCGCGGGTTGGAGAACATAGAGGTCCATCACAGCTCTCTCGGCAGAGAGACGAGGATGGATGTCGAGGAGCGTCTCAAGCACGGGGAGATAAAGTGCGTGGTATCTTCAACATCCCTGGAGCTGGGAATCGACATAGGTTCGGTCGATCTTGTATGTCAGATCGGTTCTCCCAAATCCGTCGCGAAAGGTCTCCAGAGGATCGGAAGGAGCGGACACAGTTTCGGAAAGGTCGCAAAGGGAAGGCTGTTGGTGTTCGATCCCGACGATCTTGTGGAGTGTGCCGTCATGTGCCGTGCCGCACACAGGGGAGATATCGACCGTGTCGGTATTCCTGAGAACTGTCTGGACGTATTGTCGCAGACCATAGTTGGTATGAGTCTCGACAGCAGATGGGATATCGATGAGGCCTATGAACTGATCAAAGGTTCGTACTGTTACCGCACGCTGTCCAAGGAGAGCTTCATGCAGGTCATACGCTACCTCGGAAGCAAGGATGATTTCGAGGGCGTGTATTCCAAGATCTGGTATGATGAGGAGGAGAATGTCTTCGGGAAGAAGAAAGGTTCCCGCATGATCTATTTCATGAACCTCGGTACGATCCCGGAGGAGGCCAACTACCGTGTGATAACCAACCACGGGTCCATGGCCGGAGAGCTGTCCGAGAAGTTCGTCGAGAGGCTCTCGCCCAGGGACGTCTTCGTGCTTGGGGGACGTTCGTTCGAGTTCGTCCGTTCCAAAGGGATGACGGCGTATGTGAAGGAGGCCAACGGAAGGAAGCCCACCGTTCCCTCATGGGCAGGCGAGATGCTCCCCAGGTCCTTCGACCTGTCGATGGACGTGGCTGTCTTCAGGCATGAGATGACGTCCATGATAAAGATGGACGAGGCCGAGGCCATCAAGAAGATCTCGGCGGAGTTCGATGTCGATGAGGGATCCGCGAGGAGCGTGCTGTCGTATTTCAAGGAGCAGGACGCGGTCGCGGGATTCATCCCGGACGACAACATGTTGGCCGTCGAGGAGTACATAGACCCGTCAGGCAACCAGAAGCTCGTATTCCATTTCCCGTTCGGGCGCAGGGTGAACGATGCCCTGTCCCGCGCATACGCATTCAGGCTCACCAACCTGCTCGGTGCTAATGTCTCCGTCACGATCTCGGATGACAGCTTCATGCTGGGGTGCCCCAGGACATTCGATCTATCGATGATACCCGGACTTATAAGGTCCGGAGAATTGGAGACGGTCCTCAGGAAATCCCTCAAGGATTCCGAGATATTCAAGCTGAGATTCAGGCATACCGCGGCGAGGAGCTTCATGATCCTCAGGAACTACATGGGGAGGCCGATATCCGTCAACAGGCAGCAGGTCAGATCATCGTTCCTGCTGGAGTCCCTCGGGGGGATGGAGAACGTCCCTGTCATCGAGGAGACCTACAGGGAGGTCATGGAGGATGACATGGACATCAAGAATGCAAAGTACGTCCTGGACCTCATCGACATCGGAGAGATGAAGCTCAATCTCATCCACTATACAGGTACCCCTTCACCGTTCGCCCATTCGGCCATCCTTTCCGGTTTCTCGGATATAGTGTTGATGGAGGATCGCTCCGCGCTCCTCAGGGAGCTGCATAGGAAGGTGTTGTATCGCGCTCTCGGAGACTCGGTCAGCGAGTTCGAGTTCGAAGAGGACCAGATCGTGCCGTATTACGCTCAGAAGCCCACCCGTATCACATGCAAGGAGGATATTCCGAAGCTCCTGATGGAGACCGGACCTTTGCAGGCGATGCGTGAGAGGGGGAGGAACATCTATTCATACACGGATGAGGACAGATCCACCATCGACGGTTGGGTCCGTGAGCTGATGCATTCCGGTGACATCGGGACAGTGTTCCTGGATGAACCGCATATCATGGCTGCGGATGAGCTCCCGTTCTATGCGGAAGCTACCAAGAAGATACGTGAGCTAAACGATACGGATCGTGCGGTCTATGATGCGATCGACATGGATACACAACTTTCCGAGATAGCCGAGAAGCTTGAGATCAGCGAGGACATGGCCATAAGGTCCATCAGGAAGCTCGAGTCCATGTACATGATCACGAGGTCGGACCTGTCCGGAAGCAAATGGCTGTTCGGACGTGTGGAGTATCCGGAGGTGGATAGGAACGAGGCCATGGACCGTATCGTGTTGAGGTACCTCGATTGCTTCGCACCTGCAACCGTGCAGGAAGTCTCATTCTCGCTGTCCATAACGGAGGAGGAAGCCCACACATCGCTCGAATCCCTGGTGGCGAACGACGAGGTCCTCAAGGGCAGGTTCCTGGTATCGGAGAACGACCAGTACATGCTGAAGATCGACCATATGAGGCTCAAGGCCGGTCACGACAACATATACAGCTTCGAAGCTGTGGAGCGTTACAGGCTCACCAAGGGTCAGCATTTCAAGACCATCCAGGAATACTTCGAATTCCACGGTTCGGCCGGAAGCGAGCTGGACGTCTACAACAGGGTTGACGATTTCAATCTGGACGAGTGGTACTCGCTCCGCGAGTCCGGAACCATACAGTACGGAAGGTTCGTCAGGGGGAAGGTCAGGTTCGTCACGCAGAAGGATGCGGACAAGTACGCAGCCATCAGGACCGATGAGACCACCGCGGAGGACAGGGACCTTCTGAACGTCATCGACGGAATGGGCAGGGCGACGATGCGCCAGCTTGTAGCGGAGACCGGAATGGACAAGGAGGTCGTCCGCGAATCCGTCATGCGTCTGGACCGTTCCCTCATGATCGTCCGTGCATTTGATGAGAAGGAGGATTGGGGTACCGAGAACACATACGCAGTTTACAGGGCAGGCGTTCCCGAGGGCAATCCTGCCAAAGACCTCCTGGAGATAGCAATCAAGGCCTATGGGCCGATCCCGGCGATGGCACTCCGTTATATGGTGGGCATCCCGCTGGATGCAGTCGAGGCACTTGCATCCGAGATCGGAGCCAAAGTAGTCTCGGTGGGAGACGGTCAGACCCCGATGTACATAATGCCCGAAGAGATACCACTTATCGACCAGGCTGAGGAACAGGACTACCCGATGAGGGTGCTCTCGCTGTTCGATTCCGATCTGGGCTCCAAGTGGGCCGAGATCGCCGCACGCTATGGTGACAGATGGATCTACCCTCTCGTCAAGGGGGCCGTCATCAAAGGAGCGTTGGAGATATGGGAGATGTCCGGATGCATCGAGATCCGTTCCATGGACATGGATGGACCCGAGCTTCTCCCGGATACCCTCGGAGCCATCGACAAGATGATGGGATTCTACCATCAGAAGGGCATAGACATCGTACGTATCAGGGAGGTTCTGGGTGTCGATGCGCAGGAACTGAGCCCGGACATGGTCCAGATCCTGACCGACAGCGGATACGTATTCGTCAACGGATTCTACGCCAAGGGGGATTTCAACCCTTGGACGATGACGGAGGATCAGATGCTAACGTATGTCTTCCAGAAACAGAAGGTGTCGAAGCTATCCAAGTACCAGTCTGTAGTCAGCTGTGTGGCCGAACGCGGCTACATCCGCGGGGATCAGGAGATCATGACGCGCGTGTCCGAGAAGACCACCATGAAGAAGCAGATGGAGAAGGGATATCTGATGAAGATGACCCTCACGCCGTCATATCAGGGATACACCGATTCCGATCACGCGTATCTCTTCCGCGCACAGAAGGGATACGTTCCGGATGAGGACGGCAGGACGATGCTGAAGCTCATAGAGCAGAGGCAGCCCGTGTCGAAAAAGGACATCATAGAGAACTCCCCGCTGTCGTTGGACCGCACGAACAACCTGTTGTCAGAGCTGCTCAGGGGGTCCGTCCTCTACCAGGATGCGGATTCCAACTACAGCATCGTCGAGCTCAGGAACATCGATCCCATAGAGGCCACGAAGGAGATCGCCAAGATGCATCTTCGCGATTTCGGAATATTCACTGCGGAGCACATGTCGGGATTCATCGGAGCCAAGATGGCCGTGACCAGAAGGATACTGAGGGAGCTCGAGGAGGAGAAGTTCGTGCAGAAAGGATTCTTCGTGCGCGATGATCCTACCCTCAGATGGATGCTCTCCGAGGATGTCGGAAAGAACATCAAGAGAGGAGGGGAATCGTTCATCCTCAACTCCCAGGACAATCTGAGTGCGTATCTTCGCGAGATAATCAAGAAAGAGGTGGGGAGCACTAAATCCGTGATCATCGCCAACAACGAGATCATAGGATCCTTCACCGGGAAGATATGCACGTCCGGGGTGAGGGTCGAGGAGTTCCAGGGAACGGACCGTGCCTCGCGCATGATGAAAGAGGCCGCTCAGGCCATCGGAATGCGTCTAGACACTCAGAGGCAGAGGGAAGACGACGATTGGGACGTATCCGAATTCTACACCAAGGTCAACACCGGAGCGTAACCTTAATAGCGTTAATTCGGGATGTGAGTGCTATGAAGATACCTTGCGAGATCGTTGTCTGGAATGTTCTTCCGATGATCAGGAGAGAGTTCGCCAACGAGCTGGTCAACACGTACAACATGCCGCAGGCCGAGGTGGCCAGAAGGTTCGGTGTGACGGATGCGGCCATCTCCCAGTATCTTAAGAAGAAGAGGGGAGACAGCGCACTCATAGAACAGAGCGAGCTGTATCCGCAGTTCATGGATCAGATAAAGAAGTCCGCCAAGCTCGTCGCCGAGGATAAGAGCGATTTTCCATCCGAGATGTGCAGGCTCTGCGTAGTTGTGAA
This sequence comes from Methanomassiliicoccaceae archaeon UBA113, assembly GCA_002506175.1. Classification (GTDB taxonomy): domain Archaea; phylum Thermoplasmatota; class Thermoplasmata; order Methanomassiliicoccales; family Methanomethylophilaceae; genus Methanoprimaticola. The sequence continues at coordinate 7,343 of DAXB01000007.1, read as the reverse complement.
GAAGAGCGGACTGCTTGCGGAGATCTATGAACAGCAGACGGGGACGAAGGCACCGAAATGCGCCCGTTCCTGCGAATGATCACTCAATGAATTCCGCGTGATAGAGGAACTCCTGAGCGTATCCGGCATATCTTCCGAACAGGTTCCTGCCATAGGCGGAGACGGTCTTGTAGCTGCCCGTGACGCCGTATATGTTCTCCATGACCTTCGAGATGCGTGCATCGATGGGGAATGCATCCATGTGCTCGAATGCGAACAGCGCCACGCAGTCCGCCACCTTCGGGCCGACACCGTTGATGTCCTGTAACTTTTCCACGCATTCCTCGTAGTCCATCTCAGCGAAGGATTCTACATCCAGATCGCCGGATTCGACACGGTCTGCGAGCGTTATGAAGCGCTGTTCTCTGAAACCGAGCCTGCATTCCGGGATTATCTCCTTCCTGTCCAGGATCTGCTTCGGAGTCGGGAACCCATATCCGTCTCCGAGGTCCTTTCCGAAATGGGAGCAGACGGATTCCACCATCTGACCTATGCGGGCAACGTTGGCATTTGTGGCAAGGAGGTATGTGGCGAGACATTCCCAATGGTCTTGGCGTAGGATGCGCATTCCCGGACATTTCTCGGCGAGATTGGCGACATAAGGATCCGCGGCGGAGATCTCCTCTATAATAGCATCTAGGTCATCATCTCCTCCGAGATATCTTGTGATCCCGGAACGGTCGTCCGTGCCCTTGATCTCGATCTCGGACTCGGAGACCTGCGTCATCGAGATCACCTGGTTCCTCCAGACGCCTTTCCAGCTTCCATCGTCCTGTTTATGCCAACGGTGGGCCTGCCCGCATCCGAGCGAAGGTTCCAGAGAGACCTCCAATTCAATCCTCATGTTAACCTGATTGCAGTGTCGGATAAAGCCTTTAACCGTCATGCCCATCCACCTCGTATGATGAGATTCGGTCCCGCAGGTTACCCGTCGGCAGGCAAGACGCCTGAAGGTTCGCTCGAATACACGAAGAAGCTAGGTTTGGACTGCCTGGAAGTGGAGTTCGTCCGCGGAGCGCGCATCAGCGAGGACAGGGCGAAGGCTATCGGAAAGAAGGCCAAGGACCTGGACATCAGGCTCAGCTGCCATGCTCCTTATTTCATCAGTTTCAACTCGGACAGCGAGGAGACGCGCGCCAAGAGCATCGATTGGGTCATGGATACCGCACGTGCCGCCCACAACCTTGGAGCTTATCTCATCGTGATACATGCCGCATCTTACGGTAAAACCCCTGAGACTGCTCTGCCATCGGTCATAGCCGGTCTGACCAAATGCAAGGAGATGCTCGATGACGAAGGCATCAAGGACGTGGTCCTCGGAGTGGAGACCATGGGAAAGCTCGGGCAGTTCGGAACGCTCGAGGAGATCGCGAAGGTCATGGACGAGGTCGACGGCGTACATCCCGTATTGGATGTCGCACACGTACATGCCAGGGGACGCGGATGTCTCAAGACCGAGGAAGACATGCAGAACCTCATAGACCAATTCTTCCCGCTCTGCGGGGACATCGCCCACTTCCATATCAGCTGCATCAACTACGGCGAGAAGGGGGAGATAAATCATCTGCCCCTCGATACTAAGGAGCCGGATCTGCAGCTCCTTGCGGACATCCTCGAAGATACCGAACAGGAATGCAATTTCATCTGCGAATCCCCCTTGATTGAGGAGGATGCGGTCGTCTTCAGGAACATGTTCCCCAAATATAGGAGCTGATTCGATGGGTGACAGGCAGTTCCGCATCCTCATCCTTGCGGATTACGGCCGCAAGCGCCTTCGCGAGGATTACAAGCGCCATTACAGGGCTTCCAAGAGGAAGTACGGAGATGATGTGGTCTGGGCCGGATACGAAGACGTGTACGATCCCGATGGACGCATCAAGGCGGATTTCGGATACGACGGACGCTCCGTAATATTCAACCAGCTCAAGTTCGATGAAATATTCGGACAGATCAAGCCCAAGAAGCTGATCAAATGGGATATCTATGTGATAGCTGCGTTCAATGACGGCCATTGTGATGTGTACGGCGAGACGTTCAACAGGACATTTTCCGATGTGACGGGTGATTTTACAGATCATCTGGATTCCCTGGTTGAGCAGCTGAGAGGCGGAAGAGAAATCTCGTATGTCGAAACCGTAGAGTTCGATATGATTGATTATTGGATTTACTTGCCCCCTAGCATCGCAGAGTTTATTTTGTTTGGTTTCTGATAGTGCAGATGTTGGCGGATTGGTTTGCTTAGAACCCTAAAAAGTATTTTTATAAGGGGGAATAATACATCGCTACAACGCCGTTGTAGCACAGCCCGGTGGTGCAGCTGATTCGTAATCAGCAGGTCGGGGGTTCGAATCCCTCTAACGGCTCCATTATTTCCTTCACAAGTTTCTGCGTATCGGACCCCATGTCGTCCAATCTGCCTTTCATCCAGCATTTCTTGCCGTTCTTCATCGTCATGACGGACCAATAAGACCTCTCGCCGCCTGCCGCGATGACGACATCTATGGAGAAGTCGCCGTAATCCCAGAAGTATTTGGCGCAGTAGGGTTCTTCCAGGATGCATTCGAACTTCCCTCCGGAAAGCGACAGTCCTTTGCTGTTCAGCGCATCGCAGAGGTATTCGCAGAACATCCCCGACATCTCCTTCAGTTCGAAGGTGCCGATCTCCTCGACACAGGCGCGCAATTGGTCGTAGGTGTCCATATTACCGTACGTGGAAAACCGTCCTAAATGATATTATTTTGCTGGTTGCGCGCGTATGCGCACGTGCGCGCATATATTATAAATATATAGCAACGATAAGGAAATCCGATCATCATGGATGGGAACATGCAGAAGGCCGAGGAGGAATACAACGCAGACAGCATCGTCGCGCTGAAAGGACTCGAGGCCGTCAGGAAGAGGCCCGGAATGTATATCGGTTCCACGGATACCCGCGGACTGCACCACTGCGTCTACGAGGTAGTGGACAACGGTATCGACGAGGTCATGGCCGGATATGCCACAGAGGTCGACGTCTACATCAACGAGGACGGTTCGATTACCGTCGTCGACGACGGAAGGGGAATCCCTACCGAGATAAACCAGGAGGAGGGAAAGTCGGGACTCGAGATGTGTCTCACGGACCTCCATGCCGGAGGAAAGTTCAATCAGAACTCGTATAAGGTCTCCGGAGGACTCCACGGAGTCGGAGTATCGGTCGTCAACGCACTTTCCAAGAGGCTTATCGCAACCGTCGACCGTATGGGCAAGCAGTGGAGGCAGTCCTACCAGATCGGAGTCCCTGACGGACCCGTCGAGGAGATCGGACCATCGGACCGTCACGGAACGACAATCCAGTTCTGGCCGGATGACGAGATGTTCGAGACGGTGGAGTTCGATTTCGCCACCCTGCAGAACAGGTTCCGCAACCAGGCCTTCCTGAACAGCGAAGCGACGATCAATTTTGAAGACAAACGCACGGGTAAGAAGGAGAAGTTCCACTATGACGGAGGAGTCTCCGAGTTCGTGCAGTACCTCAATAGGTCCAAGACCCCTCTCCACCCGACACCCATCCGCATATCAGGAGAGAGGAACGGCGTGATGATCGATATCGCGTTGCAGTGGACCGACGGTTACAACGAGGAGATCGATTCCTTCGTGAACACAATTTACACTCCGGAGGGAGGAACACACCTGACAGGATTCAGGACATCCCTCACCAAGACGATCAACGATTACGGAAAGGAGAACAACCTCCTGAAGGATATGGTGCTCGAGGGAGCCGACACCCGCGAGGGTCTTACGGCCATCGTCAGCATAAGGATGTCCGAGCCGCAGTTCGAGGGTCAGACAAAAGCCAAGCTGGGAAGCAGTGTGGCTCAGGGAGCGGTCAGCGGTCTCATGAACGAGAAGCTTGCCGAGTTCCTGCTCGAGAACCCTGCGATCGCCCAGATGATCGTGAAGAAGGCAGTCTCCGCCTACGAGGGAAGGGAGGCTGCAAGGAAGGCAAGGGACGCCACCCGCAGGAAGAGCGTCCTTGAGACCACCAGCCTTCCGGGAAAGCTCGCAGACTGCTCCGAGAGAGATCCGTCGAAATGCGAACTCTACATCGTCGAGGGAGATTCTGCAGGAGGATCCGCGAAGCAGGGAAGGGACCGTGCGTTCCAGGCCATCATGCCAATCAGGGGAAAGATCCTGAACGTCGAGAAGACCCGTCCCGACAAGCTCCTCGACCACGAGGAGATCAAGAATCTCGCCATCGCCATCGGCGGAGGAATAGGAAAGGAGTTCGACATTACCAAGATCAGATACCACTCCATCGTAATCATGACCGATGCCGATGTGGACGGAGCGCACATCTGTACGCTCCTTCTGACCTTGTTCTACAGGCAGATGAGGCCCCTCATCGAGAACGGCAATGTGTATATCGCGATGCCGCCTCTCTACAGAGTCTACAAGGGAAAGAAACAGGTGTACTGCTACACCGAGGACGAGATGACCGCGGCCGTCGCCGAGATGGGGCAGGGCTGCAACGTATCAAGGTACAAGGGTCTGGGAGAGATGAACCCGCAGCAGCTGTGGGAGACCACCATGGACCCCGAGAACAGGATGATGAAGAAGGTGTACGTGGAGGACGCGATTCTGGCGGATCAGCTGTTCTCGGTGCTCATGGGAGACGATGTCGAGCCCAGAAGGGAGTTCATCGTGGAGCATGCGCACGAAGTGATCAACCTGGATGTGTGATATCATGGACGAGGAGAACATTCAGCCCAAAGACGGAGCGAAGAGGGTCATCAATCAGACCATCGAGCAGGAGATGCAGCGCTCGTACATCGATTACTCCATGAGCGTCATCGTGGGGCGTGCCCTTCCGGACGTCCGCGACGGTCTCAAACCGGTACACAGGAAGATCCTGTACGCGATGGACCAGCTTTCGCTCACATACAACAGGCCTCACAAGAAGTCGGCTACCGTGGTCGGAGAGGTACTGGGTAAATACCACCCGCACGGAGATTCCGCAGCATACGAGGCGATGGTCAGGCTGGCACAGCCTTTCTCCCTCAGGTATCCGCTTGTCGACGGACAGGGTAACTTCGGATCTGTCGACGGAGATTCCGCGGCAGCCATGCGTTACACGGAAGCCAGGATGTCCAAGATGGCCAGCGATCTTCTGTTGGATCTGGACAAGGATACTGTCGACATGGTCGACAACTATGACGGATCTCTCAAAGAACCGTCCGTCCTGCCTTCCAAGTTCCCGAACCTCCTTGTGAACGGTTCGGACGGAATCGCGGTCGGAATGGCCACCAAGATGCCTCCGCACAACCTCACAGAAGTCTGTCAGGCGATTACTTACACGATAGACAATCCTGAGGCGCAGGTCGCGGATCTTATGCAGTTCGTCAAGGGTCCCGATTTCCCTACGGGTGGAACGATCTACGGTCTATCGGGAATCAGGTCCGCATACGAGACCGGAAGGGGAAGGCTCAGGGTGAGGTCAAAGGTCCACTTCGAAGAGATGGACAACGGAAAGACCAGGATAATCGTAGATGAGATTCCGTATCAGGTCAACAAGGCCATGCTGATTATCCAGATTGCGGAGCGTGTCAAGGATAAGGAGATCGAGGGAATCACCGACCTCAGGGATGAGTCTGACCGTCACGGAATGCGCATAGTCATCGAGCTCCACAAGGATGCCATCAAGGAGGTTGTACTCGAGAACCTCTGGAAGAAGACCAACATGGAGATCACTTACGGTGTCATCAACATCGCGCTCGTGGACAACAAGCCCTCTGTCCTCGGATTGAAGGAGCTTATCGTCCAGTACATCAAGCACAGGAAGAGCGTCGTCACAAGGAGGACGCAGTTCGAGCTTGATCAGGCCGCCAAGAGGTTCCACATCCTCGAGGGTCTGATGAAGGCAATTAACATGCTCGACGAGACCATCGCGCTCATCCGCGAATCCAAGGACGGGGAGTCTGCCAACCTAGGTCTCCAGAACCTCCTCGGAATCGATTCCGACCAGGCGAAGGCCATTCTGGACATGAGGCTCCAGAAGCTGACCGGACTCGAGTTGGATTCCATCAGGGAGGAGTATGACCAGCTCATCATCCTGATGAACGACCTGAAGGACATCCTCGCACACGAGGCAAGGGTCCTGGCCATCATCAAAGACGAGCTCAAGCAGATGTCCGACACCTACGGCGACGAGCGCCGCACGGACATCGATCCCAACGAGATCGATGCGGACGAGGAGGACCTGATCCCCAACGAGAAGGTCGTCGTAACAGTATCGAATGACAATTACATCAAGAGGATCCCGCTCAGCACCTACAGGCAGCAGTCCCGCGGAGGAGTCGGACTCACCGCGATGCAGACCAAGGAGGAGGACCACGTGGCATCCATGTTCGTCATGATGTCGCATGATTATGTGCTCTTCATCACCAACAAGGGCCGCATGCAGTGGCTGAAGGGATACAGGATCCCCGAGGGCAGCAGGCAGGCCAAAGGAAAACCGCTGGTCAATCTGATACCCGATCTGGAGGAGGACGAGAAGATCATCAACTCGATCACCACCCCGGACTTCCCAGAGGACAAGTACCTGGCGTTCTGTACCAAGAAGGGAGTCTTCAAGAAGACGCAGATGTCCGCGTACAGCAATGTCAGGGCAAGGGGAATCAAGGCGATCAAGCTGGATGAGGGCGACGAGCTCATCGCGATGGGAATCACCGACGGAAAGGACCAGATCATCATCGCATCCGCGACCGGACAGGCGGTCAGGTTCGACGAGAACGATGCCCGTCCGCTCGGAAGGGACACCATGGGTGTCAAGGGAATGACGCTGAGCGATGACGACAAGGTCGTTTCAATGGCAGTGGTCAAGTCCGGAGACAGGCTCCTGACGGTCTGCGAGAACGGTTACGGAAAGATCTCCGACGTCGACGACTACCGTATGACCAAGCGCGGTGCGAAAGGGGTCATCACCATCAAGACGGACGAGCGCAACGGAATGGTCGTAAGCGTCAGGAAGGTCTGTGTCGGAGACCAGCTCATGCTGCAGTCCAAGAGCGGAAAGATCATCCGCATGCTCACGGACTCTATCCGTGAGACGGGGCGCAACGCCAAAGGCGTCAGGGTCATGGACATGCGCGACGGCGACAAGATCATAGCCGTCGAGCCGATTATGGCCGGCGATGATGAGATTCCCGCAGAGACTGAGCAGGATCAGCCTCCGGAGGGAGTTCAGTGAAACTATCGGGGGGGTTCTGCCCCCCGTAATCTTTCAAAAAGACTTATAAACAGGATGCTCATAGGGGGAATTGCGC
>DAXB01000023.1 GCA_002506175.1 Methanomassiliicoccaceae archaeon UBA113 | reverse complement strand
CAGATGACGACGGTTCCGAGTCCGGTTCCGACATCTCCGCCCTTCTTTGCGAGCTCGGGCTCGATGATCTCCATTCCAGCGGTGAGTGCACCGGCTGCTGCCATGATGTGGGGCAGGAAGAGCTTCTTCTGTGCGAAGAGCTCTCCGACCTCGGAGATTGCCTTTGTGTATCCGTTGTTGATGACTGCGACGAGGTCTGCTCCCTGTGCGACTGCATCGTTTGCAGCCTTCTTGGATCCCTCGACGTCGTACTTCATGACAGCTGTGTATGCTGCCATCTCGATATCTGCCTGTGACATTTTGTATTCCTCCTTTTTGGATTTTTTGTATTATACAATATTCATTCTTTCGTCAGGTGTCTTCCCGACAGATGAATAAGGTCCCAATTGGGCATAGATGCCATTGCTGGCTGTTGTCTAAACAGTTTGATTTGCCGAATGATTCTCATATTTGGGCCGGACAAGGGTCCGGCCCTGGAGAATCTCTCTTATCGATCAGCAGCCGAGCTCTTTCTCTTTGCGTGCGATGATGGCGTCAATTGCCTTCATGACATCATCTGACACGGGATTGAGCGGCGGGTTGGCTAATGCCTGTGCAACCACCTTGTGTGCGAGATCGACTGTATCGGGACGTCCGTCTCTGTCCCATCCTCCGAACATCTGACGATCGAGGACTGTTGTATGAGAGGGCATTCCGACGTTGTCGAGTGTGGTCTTGTGTCCAAGGAAGTCTCCTCCTGCTCCGACCTCTTTGATGGCATCCACTGCCATCATCTTGTCGTTGACGATTATTCCTTTCTTGGCGAAGCGGGACATCTCGATGATCTCGTTGTCGATGACGAGCTGCTCCATCGAGAATGACATTCCGAGCTCCAGCATTCCCGCTCCGTAGATGGACGATGGTCCGGCGAGGAGGGGGAGGAGATTGGTGATTGTCTTCTCGTGTGCCGCCTGTGCGTTGGGCCTCTTGGCATCGGACTAGGATCCCGCCACGATCGAGGGGATCTTGTAGAACTGTGCTAGTGTGGCGACTCCGGCTCCGATCATTGCAATCTCGGGGGATCCGACGGGAGCGGACTGACTGTAGAAGTCGAAGCATGTTGTGGATGATCCGTAAATGCAGGGGTGGCCGGGGAATGCGAGCTGTACAAGCACGAGTCCCGCGATGACTTCCGCATTGTGGGTGACGAGCGTTCCCGCAAGGAAGATCGGGGATGACGCCGCTGCCATCGCCATACTGAGGATATTGATCGGGAATCCGTATTTGGGTCCGGTCAGAGCTGTTGCGCAGAGCTCTGCATCGAGCTGAAGAGGGCTTGCGGGACAGCACCCTACTGTATTGATGGGTTCGCGCATCGCACGCTCCTTGTCTCCTCCGTAGCAGGCTGCGACCATGTCGAAATAATCCTGATAGAAATCGGAATCCGAATCGAGGTCGATGGGCTTAACTGAATTGACCAGAAGAGCCTTCATCTCCTTCAATGTGCGGACCGGGTCATCTGCGTGGTCCATAGCGGATACGGGTGAGCAGAAGAAGTCAATGTTGTCGCAGTAATCTGCGACCTTTGCGATGTCACCGAGATCTTTAAGGGTTGCTTCCCTGTCGATGTACTTTCCGTCATCCGTGTATTCGATGATCTTCGTTCCGATTCCGAATGTGTTGTTGTGCACGAGGGATCCGTCCGATTTGAAGAGGACGTTGTGCTTTCCATCCCTGCTGTACAGGGTGAACTCCTCGGGCACCTTAGCTAGCGCATCCATGACAACCTTTTCAGGCATCTTGACCATCTTGGTCTCTTCGTCCACATCGCAGCCGTTCTTCCTGAACAGCTCGCGTGCCTCTACCGAGTCGACGAGGATTCCGGATTCCGCCAGGACCTTCAGTGTTGCCTTGTGGATCTCCTGTACCTCTTCAGGTGTGAGGATGTTGAGTTTGAGATTCTCCATATGATACTCTCCAATTAGTACATAGATTAAAGAAAGGGTTTGGTAAAAGGTTTAGATGAATCTGTACTCAGATCTTCTTGATGTAGTATCTGGCAAGTATCGCGGACAACAGCCAGAATCCTATCACAAGGCCGTAATATACGAATTCGAGCCCATCGTTGAAACATTCTTCCAATCCGAACATATTATCACTTCAATACTGCCTCAAGTCTCTCAAGACCAAGTTTAGTGATCTTGTACTTGCTCTCAACAACATCCGCCTGTGCGTAGTATGCCTCATCGGCGATCCTCTCATCGACCATGCGGACCATTCCGTTGATGTCCATCTCGAGGAGATAGAAACGGATGACCCACTTCCACCTGTTGGATGGGTTGGTGTTGGTTGCAGCGAGAACCTTGTCAGTGACATCGGTCGTCCACTGCTCGCCGTCATCCCTAAGGCTCAAAAGCACCCTGCTCTTGAGTGGAATTCTGTCAATCTTAGCCATCTCAATCATCCTCTCCTGAATCTCTCAATCCGTCCTGGACCTCTTCCTTCTCCCAGTACATAACAAACGTTCCGATGATAGCAACGACGGCACCGGCGATGAGCCATATACTGATATCGTAATCCTTGAGGAAGACCCACAGGGAAATAAGTGCTGCAGGCACGTACACTGCGTTATCGACAGCCAATCCACGTCCTACTCCCATGAGCGGGAATCCTTTGTGAAGCAGCGAGTCCGCGACTCCGAGTGACAGTGCGGTGAAGATCAACAGTCCGTAAACGTTCGGGTTGCTCATGACCTCACCGAGGAGGCTGTAGAAGTCTCCCCATCCGACGATTGCTGCAGTCAGAGGCATGACAATGACGAACCAAAGAATCATCTCCCAGAAATACCTGGGGACAGTGGTCGCCTCGGTATCTGCGACATCGATTCCTCTTACGTTGTAACAACTCTCAACTCCCCATCCGATAGCAGACATGATACCTCCAAGGTATCCGAGCCATACTCCGTCTTTGGCGGGGTTTGTAATGTTGTCCATAATAGCCGACGGATCACATATCAGAATTCCACCGATGGTGGTGATAATAAGTCCGACGATAAGCTTCTTAGTGAGTTTCTCCTTGAAGAGAACCCTAGCATACAAAGCTCCGGTAACTCCCGAGAGAAGTGCGATTGCTGATGAGAAATCTGCTCCGATGAATGCGGTTGCCAAAGTGGAACCAAACATTGCGAGAAGTCCTCCCCAGAATGCGGATACGAGGAACCACTTACTCACGGGGAAATGAACGAGGTTCTTTACTGCCTCTTTCGGCTTTCCATTGACTGTAGACCAAAGCAGGAACAGGACGATGGCAAACATCAGTGCCTGCATGGCTGCCACGATCATCGAACCTTCAATGAGCTCGGTTCCTCCGGCCTCCCACAGTCCTGCGAGAGGATCGAACCACCAAACAAGCTCCTGCGGGACATAACTGAATCCCCAGAGGATAGAAGCCCAGACGATCCAGAAGAAACCCCACTTGTAACGGTTACTGATCATTTGTTTTTTTAGACTTGCAATATCTGCTATACTAACACCTCCTATTGTGTTTGTTAGCTAGCGATTGAGCAGGAATTCACATTCGCGTGAACCCTCTGCGCCCTCACTAAAATAAAAATGTGGTTATACATATAAAAATTATTGTAAAAGACCTCATTTGTATTTTATTTAAATTCATGGTAAAAATCATCCATCGTACACCACTCTTTATAATAATTAGCGGAAAAAATACGCTTGTTGGATGGATGGATGGATGAAATATACATCCATATTTAGGTGATTATTATCTCAAAATCTAATGTAAAACAATATTATATGTAGTTAAAAACACGATAACGGGTTTTTGAACAGCTTCCGTGCCTATATGCAGATAACCTGAAACAAACAATCAAACAGAATGATGGGATAAAAAATCACTAAAAAACGAATTCGATGACTTAAAGTCTACATGAATATCAAATATACCTACACGTCCGAATGAACCATCAGATGTTTATTCTACGCAACCTCCATCTGTTTCTAACGGCACCTACCGTATGCAAGAAATCAGACCGTCGAAGCGTAGCTGACATACCAAATATACTGCGAACGAAGAGTGAATTGCGCGTGTTGTACACAATCAACGTTTGTACTCTTGCTCTCCGAACCTGAGTGCCTCGGGCGACTCCTCATCCCATCCCAAACTCATGTAAGTGAAGAACGGATTGACCCATTTGCTGTCAACGTATTCCTCGAATGCCGGATCGGTGTTGTACAGCATCTTGATTAACGTACATCTCATATTGTCGATACTGAACTTAGGAACGCCTTTGAAGAAACTGTTCATGCATTCCTGCGTCTCGGACATTATATGATCCGCAAGAGCCTTTCCCTCTTCTGTAAGGAAAACATTGAACTTCTTACTCCTGGGAGTTGGCCTGTCATCATAGACTAGACCCTTATCCTTGAGTACTTTGATCACACGGTTGGTGTTCGCAGCATCTATATCTAAGAAACTGGAGAGCTCTACGAGCGTTAGTCCCTCACGGAGATTCAACGCGATGAGGTAGTTGGCATGGATTCCCGTAAGGCCGTAATCTCTGACGCACTCGGCCATCACTCTCCTGGTGATGATACTTACCCTATCGAAGAAAATCGGCAAGAAAGAATTCCAGTACGCATTCTTGCTGTCTTCTGCTCCGCGGAGGATGGCCCCCGAAGGCATGTACTCTATACCGTCCTCCTTGATGACATTCTCATGTCCCTCCGGAATCTCTGGATTATTCACCAACTCGTTCACCAAGCCTTATCATTCGATAAATGCAATACCTATTTTAGATTAGCCATGCTAAATAATGAATTATCGATGATTTAACTATATAATCATCTTCACCACGTTATACTCAAATGACAGTACAAACTGCAGTGTTTTCATTTCTTCTTACGAGTCTCGGAAAGGATGATGAACGCTCCGATTCCAACGCAGATGAATGCTAAAACTGTAAGTGTCATGTTCATTTTTAACCCCTCACGCTATCAAAAAATACGCCAGCACGATGATCAGCAGACCTATGATCGCCAGAAATAGGCCCATGTTCCTTGCCTTTATACTGTGCTTCACCAGACGGACATTCTCAGGATCGTTCTTGTGAACGGCTATGGCCCTGATGTTTCCGATGGCATGCCTGTTACCATCCTTGGTCATCGCACCTCTTGCGGTGTATGTCTCGCCGTTTACCTCGTATTCATAGATTGGTACATATGCAGTAAACGTCTCCCCTTTCTTCTGATGCCTCTCGGAGACTTCGACTTCCTTCACCCTGGCATTGACCATCCTATATGCTGCATCTTTCCTGTAATTGCTGAGAAACAGGATGAGCATAACTACAACTACGGCTATGACGATAATTCCCGTGAAATCCATCTCTTCACCACTTTACATCAATTATGTGAAAGTATGTTATTAAAAGAATTGTCCCGGCGGACGACGTTCCGCCGGGAGCACGGGGTTTCCCCCGTGCGAGGAAAAGACTGCTGGTTTCAGAATCCCATCTGTTCGCGAACAACCTTACAGCTGTTGATCTCGATGCCAAGGACCTTCTCGATGTTCATCTTAGCGACGATTCCACGGGGTGCTCCGGGCATTCCGGTGACGAGTCCGAGCTTCTGAAGCTCCCTCTGCTCCCTCATGACGGTAACGTCTGCGAGATCCTCGACTACAAGTCCGAGTTTCTTTGCGACGTAATCCTTTGCTGCATCGATCTTCATGTTCTTTGTGAACTCCATCCTTGCGACGAGGTCTCCGGCGGTCCTCATTCCTCCCATTCCGGAAGTCATGTAGTGGGGGACGGACATTCCTGCAGGGTCTCCTGCTCCGACCTAGATACCGTCGACGTTCGCAAGCTCGACGAGCGCCTTGTTGGCCCTCGACAGGATGTCGATTGGGGGACACTCGCACATGGGGACTCCTCCGACTCCCATTCCCTGGTTGACGTGGACGGGGATGTTGGCGTGCTTGACGCAGTCCTTTGTGATCGTGACTGCCCTTGCGATGTTCCATGCGGATGACTTGGATGTGTTGGTGTTGATAACGCATCCGAAGGAGTTGGCTCCGACCATCTCACAGAGCTTGACCTGCTCGTTGGGGTAGATTCCTGCGAGCTGGTGTCCCTCGAACTCTAGATCTCCGTGGATTCCGAGGACGTTCTCGGAAGACATTCCAGTGTTGATGTAAACGTTGGGGTACTCCTCCCTGAGCTTCTTGATTCCGATGAGTGCTCCGTAGAAGTCTGCGTCTCCCGCGGATCCGATGGTATCGAAGTTGTATCCCTCTGCTCCGGCTTTCATGAGTGCGGTGGAGACATAGACGATATCGTCTGCCATCTGGATGGCTGCGTTCTCTGCTGCCTCGCGTGCCTCGTCGACCTTGAACTCCCTCATGAGGTCTGCGGGGTTTCCGTGAGGTCCGTCGGGAGCATAGTAGATTCCGAGGTTGGTCATGCTTCCGTAGAAGTACGGAACGGTCATGAGCATGTTGATCTCCTCGAGAGCCTGGATTTCGTTTGCGAGAAGGGGCTTGACTGCCTTGACGGAGTAATCGTTGATTGCGAGCTCGAGAGAATCCATTGCCATGGATCTCTCCATGATGAGTGATGCCTCGAGCCTTCCCATGTCGACTCCGTTTCCGCAGTTTCCATTGTCGGTATACATACACTCGATGCATGCGTCCTCTGTGAAGACGACCTCTCTTCCAGGTGTGATTCCGACGGTCCTGTCCTTTGCGCACATGATGTCGGCGAGTGCCTCAATCTCATCAGCCGTCATTACAGGGATTCCTGCTGCATCTGCTGCATCTGCTGTTCCGACCTCGATATCATCGATGATCTGCTGCCTGTTGGTGTAGTACCTAGCGCTGTCTCCCATTCTGCTTAATACATCGTTAACCATTTTTCTCACCTCAAAATCACTCAGCGATGGCCTTTGCCTTCTGTGTGGTCTCGGAAGCGGACTCTCCGTAGATGTCTGCTCCGATCTTGTCGCAGTATGCCTGTGTGAC
>DAXB01000049.1 GCA_002506175.1 Methanomassiliicoccaceae archaeon UBA113 | reverse complement strand
AGAAAGGGAGGTTTCCCTCCCTAATGAGTTTCAGTTTCAGAGTGTCACAGGGGTGATGTGAGCAGACAGTGCGAGATCTGCCTCGCTCATTCCCATTGCGAGACCGAGGAGCTGTGAGAGGTGGAGAACGGGGATGTTGTACCCGAGGTCCTTCTGTACTCCGTCGAACTGCAGGTGGCAGAACGGACATACATCGATGATGTACTTTGCTCCGGACTCCTGAATGGACATGAGGTTTGCCTCAGTGAACTTCTTGGCAACGTCTCCGAATGCGGCTTTGAGTCCTCCTCCTGCACCGCAGCACATGACCTTCATCTTCCTAGGCATGGACTTTGCTCCGGTTGCCTCAATGAGGTCATCGAGGATGTGGGGGTTCTCAGGGTCATCGAGCTGCTTGATTGCCGAGGGCTTGAGGAAGTGGCATCCGTAGAAAGCCGCGACCTGATAGTCGAGGGGCTTTGTGACTGCTGCCTTGATCTTCTCAACTCCGACCTCGTTGTAGAGGACCTCTGCGAAGTGGTGGACCTTTGTGGTTCCCTTGTACTCCATTCCGATCTCTGCGAGGACCTTGTTGACCTCTGCGAGGAGTTCCTTGTTCTCTGCGAGCTCGTATGCTGCATCGAAAAGTGATCCGTAGCATCCGTTGCAAACGGTGACGATCTCGAGTCCCTCTTTCTCTGCGAGAGCGAGGTTCCTTGCTGCGGCTGCGAGCCAGGTCTTCTTGTTGAAGGCCCTGATGACTCCGGGTGCGGGGCAGCAGCTTGCGTCCTTCAGGTCGACAAGCTCGATTCCGAGAGCTTTGCAGACTTCTCTTGTTGACTTCTCGATACCGGGGTACCTGAGAGGTGCGATACATCCGAGGAAAAATGCGTATTTTGCCATCTTAATCACTCCACAATCTTGTCGAATCCTGTTGCTTTCAGGATCTTGTCGAGGTCTGCTTTTGCTGCGGGGTTAGCGAGCACTGTAGGGGGAACCTCGGGAAGTCCGAGGTCGAGCCTGAGCTTGGAGATCTTGTCGCTAACGGGGACTGCGTGTCCGAACTGGGCCAGGTTGGTGGCTGTTCCTTTGTGCTGGGGCCTCATTTTACCCTCAGCGACTGCAATGTTCCTCAGGTCGATGACGATGTCGACAATGGGGACCTGACGGGGGCATCTCTCTACACATGTGTAGCAGGTGCTGCACTCCCAGAGTTCCTCAGAGTTGATGATCTCGTCCTTAAGTCCGAGCTGTGCCATTCTGATGAGCTTCCTTGTCCTGTAGGATGTCTGCCTTCCGGAGGGGCATCCTGCGGTACAGGTTCCACACTGGAAACACATCTTTGCCGCGTCTGCGATCTCTTTCGAGATTTCTGCTTTGGGTGTAACCATAATAATCAGACTTAGCACTGACACGTCTGTATATAATAGGATATGTCGAACCGCCCTAGGTATTATCCTTTGAGATAATACAAATTACAGCTTCCTGAGCTTCACTGCCTTGAGGATTCTGGCAATATGGGGGGATTCGTCCCTGTATATGGCGGTTATGGCATGTCTGAGCATCTTTGGATCGACCGCGCTAGTAAGCCTGAGATTCCTCCTTGTCAGCATGAACTCGTCTACGAAGAAACTCTTGTTGGATCCTAGAAGCTCTGACAGGGAGAACGTTTCGGATTCCACAGTGTACTTCTTATGGATCGAATCCAGATACATGAATGCGACCCTCTGGGCGCCGTATTTGTAACGGATGAACGACGGCCCCTTATCCACATAGACCATGCCCATGTATCCGATCTCGTCCATCTGGAATTCCTCGGCATCGAATAGATACAGCGGATCGTCGATGATCGCCAGGTCCGCCCTGTCCTCTCTCATCATACGGATGTTGTACTCATCGTCGGAGACGATGATGCGGGCGTTGTGGATCTTGGCGAAAGAAACAACGGACATCATGAGGTCCTCCGTGACGGGGCTGCAGCAGACCGTGAAGGGACGTTCCTGATCGCAGCGGTGTTCCATCGACTTGGCGATATCGACTATCCTCCGACCTTCCGGGGTCAGAACGGAACCGGCCGGAGTGGTCTTCAGAACCGGAGCCCCGGCAGCTTCCTCTATCTGAGATATGTACTTGTGCAGAACCGGAACGGATATGCCGAGATTCCTTGCGGCCGAGGTCTGACTCCCGGTCTCGCTGACGGTTGTCAAAGCCTCCAACTGACGGACAGTGACGGTCTTTCCGTTTATTACCTGGGAGCTCTGAACCGATATGTCCATGGTTGGTAGATGTTACCCGTAAAGATAATACCTTTGTCCACTCCCAGTGACCTTCCCAAAGTCATTATACGCTCACATCCATGACCTGCCGTTGAATATGACATTGACGAACAGGGATTCCAGCATAGCGGTCGTTGGACTTGGCAGCCCGATAATGTGCGATGACGCGGTAGGACTCAGGGTGTCTCAGGCCGTAGCCGCGATGGGACTTGACGATGTCGAATGCCATGAAGAGGCGGTCGGAGGCCTGGACATCCTGCCTGTTATCCACGGGTACAGATATGCGGTGATCGTGGATGCCATACAGACCGGAAACTACGGCCCGGGATCGGTGGTGATCTTCGATGAAAGCTATTTCGACGACCTCATCAACGAAGCGTCGAGCCATGATGTCAATCTGCCGACAGCGGTGAAAATCGGACGCCAGATGGATCCGGACATCATGCCCGATAAGATCATGTTCGTAGCCATCGAGGTCGAGGACATCAAGACGATGTCTGAGACCATGACGCCTGCCGTCGAGGCGGCGGTGGAAAGCGCGACCGAAGCCGTCCTTCACATCATCGATACTTACTTCAAAGCGCGAGAGCGGAAGAGTCGTACTTTCTGATCTTCCTTTCATCCTTTCCGAGGACCACCACGTTCATACGGTCGGTCCTGATGATATCCTCTGCGGCCCTCATGACGTCATCCTCGGTCACAGCATCGATTTTTGCAAGACGCTGCTCCAGACCCTCGGTGGATCCGTTTAGCATATGGTTGACCCCGAGCCTGTACAGTCTGTTCTCGACGGATTCCATCGCCCTCACGTTGGCTCCCTTGATCAGCCTCTTGGCTCTCTCCAGCTCCCCCTTCTCCAATCCTTCTTTGATGAGATTGGAGTAGACTGATGCTGTGGTCTCCATCGCCTCGATCACATTATGCTTCGTGCAGGACATGAAGGTCCCCATGGAACTGGCATCGCTGTTCTGCTCAACCGACGAATATACGGAGTACACCAGAGCCTTCTTCTCCCTGACCTCCTGGAACAGCCTGGAGCTTGTTCCGGAACCGAGGACGGCCGCCAGCATCGTGAGCGCAGTCCTGTCGGGATGGGACGACCCGTATGATGGGAATCCCATGGCGACCTGGTAATGATCCGAGTCGTGAGCCTTGAACTCGTACGACGATTCCGGCATCGGAGGGTTGGTCCTGACGTTCCTCTTTCCTCCGGACATACAGTCCAGCGTCTCTTCGGCCCATCCGACAGTCTCCTCCTCGGACACGGCTCCGACGGCATACACGGAAAGATTCGGTATGAGATACTTCTCGTCATAGTACTCCCTGAGATCCTTGTAGGTCATCTTGGCAACGAGCTTCTCGTCGCCGCCCTCGTCCTGAGACAGCTCGTGACCTCTCCACAGAATCATGCTGAACAGATCATGTATGTACTTGTCCGGCTCGCTCTTGATCATGCTGAGCTCCTGAAGGACGATCTTCTTCTCCAGTTCGGTTGCGTTCTCGTTGATGAGCGGGTTGGCCACTATGTCCCCGACGATACGCCTGGCGACATCTGCGGTCTCCTTGATCGTGATTCCGTAGAATGCGGTCATCTCCCTGCCTGTGAAAGCATTGAGCTCTCCTCCGGCCCCCTCTATCTCCTTCGCCATCTGGTAGGAGTCCATGGTCTTGGTCTCCCTGAAAACTGTGTGCTCCAAAAGATGCGACAGTCCGTATATCCCCTCGGTCTCGTCCCTGGATCCGGTAGCGACACCTATCATGTACGCCACGCTCTCGCTGTCCGGGATGTTCTCAACCACTACCGGGATTCCGCCTGCTGTCTGAGAGACAGAGATCTTATGACCGCTCATGATGAATCATAAGATAGAACTTCTTAAAATGTGTAACGGTATGCCCTAGATCATGGAGATCGAAACCATACAGTATGAGAATGTGCAGCTGAACGACCCCGTCTGCGTGATCGGGTTCCCCAGCATAGGTCTCGTCAGCTCTATCATGGCCAACACCTACGTCGCCAATCTCAAGATGACTCCCATAGCCGGTCTCGTTTCTCCCAACATGCCTCCGTACTGCCTCATACTGGGCGACAGGACTTTGCCTCCTGTCAGGTTCTTCGCTTACAAGAACAAGAGGAAAGGCGGACAGGATGTGATCGTCTGCATGTCCGAGTACACCCCGAAACCGGAGGACTGCTACGGCCTGGCAAACAAGATCCTGGCATACGCCAGACAGAAGGGCTGCAAGACCGTGATCTGCCTGGACGGTTCCCCGAGGTACAGCGAGAACGACAAGACGCTCGTGGTCGGCGACGGGCCTGATTCGGAGAGGCTGATGAAGAAGAGCAAGCTCACGAAGATGACCGGAGGGATGCTCAGAGGACTGTCGGGAGTGCTCATGATCCTAGCCCCCAGCAAAGGGATGAGCATAGTTTCCGTCCTCGTACCTGCGACGAGCGGTGTCCCCGATCCCGGAGCATCGATTGCTTACATAGAACCGGTGTCAAAGATGATTCCCGGTTTCAAGACCAATGCCAAGGAGCTCCTGAAAGAGGCTCAGATCATCGACAAGCAGGTCCAGGAACAGCAGCAGAGCGGGACCGACACATCCCAGTACATAGGCTGATCCCGACCGAATTCCGTTTATAGGATGATCCGATAAAGTTCCCTATGGAGCTAGTCCCCTCTAAATTCTTCATAACGCACAGTTCAGCCGTCAGCGAGACATCTGACCTCAACGCATTCGACAAGGCCCTGATACAGGCCGGGATCGGAGAGCAGAACCTCGTATCCGTCTCATCCGTCATTCCGATTGGAGCGATACAGATAGAACCGTGCAAGATGTCCATGGGCGCCATCACACACTGCGTCTTGGCCCAGATGAGGGGATGCGAGGGCGAGACAATCGCAGCCGGGATCGCATACGCCTACCGCAAGGACGGGAAAGGCGGATATGTGGCGGAAGGCCACATCCACGGTTCGGCTGAATCCCTGAAGGAGCTCCTCAAGTGGAAGATGGACGAGATGTCCCGCATCCGCAACGTGGAATTCGAAGAAATCAATTTTGCAATCGAAGACCTGAAGATACCGATGGACAACTACGGATGCTGCGTTGCATCTCTGGTGTTCACCGAGTACCTGTGATCCGATGTACGCAGTTACGCTCTGCGGGATCTGCAGAAGGGCTCGCATCATCGATAGGTCATCGAAACAGACGACCTGCCCCTATTGCAACGGCACCGAGAAGACATCGCAGATGACGGTGTACTTCGAATCCAACGACCAGTCCAAGGCAAGGGACGCCCTGGCTCAGCTGGAAGGATTCGAATCGCCGGATGAAAAGGCCAAGAAGAAAAAGATCGAGAAGGCAGACCCCTATTCCACGATGGTCTACAAATACGAGCACGCCTCGGACCTGGACGAGAAGATGATGATCCTCGCCAAAGAGCTGACCCGCATCAAGGGAACGTTCACGATCGATGACGTCAGAGAGATCGTAGGGGACAAGCATGCGGAGCAGTATGTCTCCGCGATGCTCGACCGCTGTTACATATCCGAAATCAGGATCGGCCAGTACAAAGGCTGATCAATCGGATTTCGGAATGTCGTCACGTTTCTCGCCGTTCATCTTCAGAACCTCTCTAATAATGTTCGGAAGGTTGACAAACAGACACCTGCGGAAGTAGAACGCTCCGAGAAGGAGCATTGCAATAAGCAACACGTAGTAAATTATCCCCGTGCTGGACCACATAGCTGCGAACAGCATATCGTACGCAACTAGCGGTACTGCTCCCTGAAGAACGAACTGCATCGGGAGATGCCTGGCAATCCCCTCCCCCACATTGGTTCCGCACGCTCCCAGGATAAGGATCATCGAGAACGACATGAGAACTACATAGATCACCAGTGCGGTGTAGTCAATCGAGACTTCCGCCTCTTTGAGAAGAACGAGTCCACACATCCTGTATGTGAATCCCGCAGCCATCCCTGCAGCCATTCCAAGACCGAGAGAATATCCGTAGAAGATTGAATCCGACTTTCCGCGGAACCTCCTAAGGTTCATGACAACAACCATAGCCATCAGCTGGATGAGTGCGATGATCACCATGAACAGTATACTGAAACTGCTCTCGAGAATATTGAACATGATTATCGCGAAGAATATGACCGCTCCCTCTATCACGCCGACCACAAGCATTCCGAAAAGTGTGGAGTCTTTGAAGAACGGATTCTCCACTCTGGGGTATGTGTAGTTCTTCAGAACCCAGTCCATCATGAGCAGTGCCGGTCCGAAACCGGCGAGAAGTGCTATGCCCAATATCCAATCCATGGACGTATAACAGGGTGTCCGTTTTAAGGGTTGCCGATGAAAACGGTCTCAGCAGCGATTAGTTTTGCACACGGCAGGTTCGTCCTTCACGGACTCCATCAGCTTATCGTAATAATGAACGACCATGCATGACTTCTCGCATCTGCCGCAAGAATTGCATCTTTCTGAATCGACACGCATACCGCCGGATATCCTGATGGCATGGCGGGGACACTTCTTCTCGCATATCCCGCACTCGGTGCAGAGCTCTGCGCGTATGAGTGCCTTCACAGCCTTCTCAAACACCAGCTTGGCGTTCTTCCCATCCGGTGCGGTGACGGAAACCTGCCCTCCTCCGAACAGCTTCGCTCTTCCGACGGGCATCTTCAACAGGGCTATCTCGAACTCGGGCGAGTACCTGACCTCGCCGACGGTACGCAGAGCATCCTCCACATATGAGAAGTCCCTGCTCCTCTGGACATTGACTATGGCTTCCACAGAGTATCCTCCTGCGGCGCACGGCGATGCTCCCTTCAGCATCTTCATGGTCGGACCTGCGGCCTTGGTCGGCTTCAGAGATATCTGCATCTCCTCGGATAGCTGGATCATCTTGGGAGGGAGCACCTTCCATCTCCAGAATCCCATATCCGCGTATTCCTTCGGAAGACCCCTTCCCTCAGCATAATCGTGAAGATATGATTCCCATCTTCCGTATAGGTCCGGATGTATGCGTCCAGTGTTCCTCCATTCGCTGGAAAGGCACGAAGGGCACAGATAGCAGCCTATCCTCTCGAAATCCCTGTCGTACAATGGATTGTATTCCAACCCCGACATCAGGATGAATCCCCATACCTCCGCGGCACACCATGAGCGTATAGGATTGAGGTTTATCTGGTTCGGAACGAACGGGTTCCTGCTGACGAATCCGATGGTGGAACGTGCATACGACTCCAGCCAGCGGTTACCTTCCACCGTTATGGTGCCGTCCGGGAAATCACCCGAGATCATATCGGTGGTCGGACCGAGCTTGCAGACTTTGCAGCACCATCTGAAATCCTTGGCCGGAGGACCGAACGTGTCCACATTATCCCAGAATCCGTCCTTGCCCTCCGCTATATGGAGCCTGTTGTCATGTTCAAGAGCGAAAGCCTTCACATAATCCACAGTCTCTGGAAACTCCAAACCGGTGTCGATGTACATCAGGTCGATCTTCTTCACAGCCTGGGTGGCCAGACCGTATGCCGCGAGCGAATCCTTTCCTCCGGAGAACGATACTGTCACCGGAAGCTTTCCCTGATTCTTCTCGTCCAGGAACCTCCTGATCTCGTGGACAGCGTGCTTGGAGATGCTCCTGAGGTGATCCGTGTTCACCTTCACGAACGTCTTCAGATCCGCATCTGGAGACACCGGGATTTCGGCAGAGGCATTGAGGTCGCGTATCTTCGCAGCCTTCTCGGATGCTTTCATATCCGAGCTGTCAGCCATGGCGATCCCAGGACCCACCTTCTGTCCCTTCCTGAGGATAATTGTATCGCCCTTGAAGAACTCCCCTGTCACATTGAATACGTTCTCCCCTGGGACGGTCTTGCCTTTGAGATGTCCGGACATGTTTCCGAACTGAACTATGTTCTTTGTAGCAAACGGATTGAACAGGTCCGCCCCCGGCTGCCTTATCTCCAATACTATCCTGTCAAGCTTCATATCGAAGCGGAGTATTCCCAGAACACATCCGTACGCGATGATCTCGTCGGTACGGTCCTCTCCTGGGACTTTATTGAAGAATATCGATTTTCCTTTCAGAGGCTCCGATGTGCCGAAGGCATCCTCGAATAGCCTCAGCACAAGTCCGATGCTGTCGCCCATGCAAGGTCTGATGTCGCCAGGGCTGTTGATCTTGAACAGACGACCCTCGGATCCGCATATTGAACACTTCTCTCCGAGAATAAGCGTACCGCATCCGTCGCACCACCTGTAATCCTCCTTTCCGTGGGCAATGTTCTTCTGAGCCATCTTGACGAAGCAATCTCCTCATTCTTTATTAATCATAGCAGATATCATCGAATCATGGTCATGGATGACGATGGATATGTCATAGTGAACCCGGGTTTCAAGAAACCTAAGTTCAGCAAGAAAGAGGTCAGGGAAACTGCGATTGCAATCCTGGTGCTCTCCGTCGCGTTCTTTATTCTGTACGCAAGAAGCGGCAGCAAGGGGATACTGAGGTATCTGAATTACCTTGGATTCGATGGAAACACGGGATACGTCGTCCTGTTCTCGATGGCTCTGATCCTGGTGGTCCTGAGCTTCCTGCTCCACGAGTACGGCCACAAGTTCACTGCCCAGAAGTTCGGCATGTGGTCGGAGTTCAGACTTTCCGTTACGGGACTGGTGATAACTCTGGCTACATCATGCTTGGGATTCCTTTTCGCCGCACCGGGTGCGGTGATGATCTCGGGCAACATGGATGCCAAGAGGAACGGACTCGTCAGCATCGCCGGACCGGCTGTGAACATTGGGCTCGCGATAATCGCAATTGCGTGCTGTTTCGCATTCAACCACTCGGGATGGGTGCTGTTCTTCAACATGCTGGCAAGCCTCAACGTGTTCCTGGCGTTCTTCAACCTGCTCCCTATCGGACCGCTCGACGGAGCGAAGATCATGAAATGGAACATGGTCGTCTGGATAGCCACATTCGCGGTTTCGATCGTCCTGCTCCTGTACACCAGGATGTGGATGCCTGATCTGTACATAACCTGAACATAGCAACACCCGCCCTGTCGGAAAAACAATCCGCTTTGAATTCCGATAGGGCCGGGATCCCGCTTCTGAATCACGGGGCCAACGCCGTTATCGGAACCACATAAACACCGTCGGGCCTTCTGTACGCGTACCTGGTCATGCCGCATATCACACACAATACCGAGGGGGCCGTACCTTCGGCTTCCATGATCCTGCTTATCTTGATCAGATTATCGGCAGCGGATTCGATCTGCCCCGTGCCGACCTTGATCTCGAATGCCCCCCAGCGCTTGTCTCCAAGTTCGATGACCGCATCTATCTCCCTGTCCCTGCCGTCACGATAATGGAAAAGCTTCCCGCCCAGACGGTCCGCGTAAATGTCCAAATCATGTTCGCAAAGCGATTCGAACATGAACCCGAATGTATTCAAATCGTTCATGAGCATCTCTTCGGTCAGACCCAATGCCGATACCGCCAAGGAGACGTCGGTAAGATGACGCTTGGGTTTCTTTCCTATCCTCATGTCCGATCTGACGTTTGGCCTGAAACAAGGGGTATCAGCCAACAGATGCACCCTGTAGAGACAGTCAACATAATCGCTGTATGTCACCGCCGAGATGTTCTCGTCATCGAATCTCTTCATATCGTCCATAATCTTCTTGTCCGATACCATTGTGCTCTCATTGCGAGACAGGGATTTCAAGAGCATCAGCATCTTTTCCTGCTGCCTCCTGACACCATCCATCCTGCAGGCATCCTCCACGATGTATCTAATGTACTCGCTTGCGACAAGTCCCGAATCTCTGCGTGGTGTGCCAATGTTTCCTGGCCAGCCTCCACGGATGGTCAAGCCGATGAGATCTGACAAAGACCGTTCCCCGCAATCAATATTCAAATCGCACCTGTTGAACAACTCTTTCAAAGATATCTCTCCGGATGAATCGCCAGTCTCGAACAAGGACATAGTCCTCATCGGGACCTTCGCAATGCGTCCGGCTCCGCTATGGGAGTACTCGTCTCTGCGTGGAACGGATGAACCGGTTAAGATGAATCTTCCCTTTGATCCGTCTTCGTCCACTGAAGAACGAACACAATCCCATATCGCTGGAACCTCCTGCCATTCGTCGATTAGATGTGGCACACAACCCTCAAGAGCCTTCGAGAGGTCATTGGAAACTATGTCCTTATTCTTCAAAGGGCCTGTCATCCCATCGATTCTTATCTCGCTGCAGGCGTGATTCTCTCCAGTCCATGTTTTTCCACACCATTTCGGGCCTTCGATGCTAACAGCCCCGAATGCTTCAAGATATCTCCCAATCTTCTCGTCCACCAGTCTGGCACGATATCCTTCACGGATCAGAGTCATAATGACTATAACGTTTTCCTGGTATAAATAAAAGGTTTTCCTTATAGTTAGTATAAGGTTTTCCTTATAGTTAGTATAATATTTTCCAGAATAACATACAAAAGATACCTAACACCAATCAGTTAAAAACTAAGAAATGAGAGGGGAAACCCCCTCAGCTGATGTTTGATGTGAAGTGCTCAGAGATCCTTGCAGGGATACCTCAGGTTCCTAAGGATCGTTCCTTCCCACTGGTCGCACTTACCGGGGTTGAGGATATTGTCCGGGTCGAAGGCCTTCTTGATTGCCCTGATGCTGGATAGCTCGGATGCCCTCTCCTTCTGATAGTTGGGAGCCTTGGATATTCCGACCCCGTGCTCTCCGGTGACGGTTCCTCCGAGCTCGATACAGACGTCGAAGATCTCATCGACAGCTTTGATTCCTCTCTCCCACTCATCCTTGTCAGTCGGATCGATGACCATCTTGGTGTGGAGGTTTCCGTCGGATGCGTGTCCGTATGTAGCTATGGTCACATTGTACTTCGCGGCGATCTCCTGGAACGCCTTGACTGCCTGGGGGACCTGAGATACGGGAACTCCCATGTCGTCTGCCAGTGAGACTGACGAGCACCCGGGTTTCAGAGCCGACAAGGAGGTCATGACGGACTTCCTTGCATCGGTCCACTTGGCGATGAGGTCCTTGTCCTTTGTGGGGGTTACCGATACAGCTCCGATCTCCTTGGCGACCTCCGCCACGATGGCGATGTCCCTGTCTATTACTTCGTCGGTCTCTCCGTCGCACTCGACGATGATGAGAGCACCACAGTCCGGCAGGGGGTTTCCACGGGCCTTGTTGACCGCGTTGATCGAGACGCTGTCCATGAGCTCACATGATGCCGGGATCAATGGCTTGGCGATGATGTTGGAGATGCACTGTCCTGCCTGCTGAGCGTTCTCGAAGCAACACAGACATGATGCGGACTTCTTGGGCTTGGTGGTGAGCTTGAGCGTGACCTCGGTGATGACTCCGAGCGTTCCCTCGGAACCGCACATGAGACGGGCCAACTGGTATCCTGATGCGTCCTTGATGGTCCTGGTTCCGCAGCGGACGATCTCTCCGTCAGCCTTGACGAACGTGAGCCCGAGGACGAAATCCCTGGTTGCACCGTACTTCACAGCACGCATTCCCGAAGCGTTGGTAGCGACCATTCCACCGATCTGGCAGGCCTCTGCCGATCCGGGGGACGGGGGGAAGAAGAATCCGTACTTCGCGAGTTCCGCGTTGAGATCGTTGTAGATGCATCCTGCCTCCACATCGACCCACAGGTCTCCGACACTGACATTGAGGACCTTGTTCATCCTCTGCATGGCAAGAACTATCCCTCCCTTGATTGGGACGGCCGATCCGCACAATCCGGTTCCGGATCCCCTGGGAACGACTGGGATCTTGTACTTGGTCGCAATCTTCATGATCTCCGATACCTGCTCCGTGGACCTTGGCTGAACCACAATGTCCGGAGTGTTGTGGAAGATCGACGCATCGAATCCATATGTGTAAAGGACTGCGGGCTCCAAAGAGTATCCTTCCTTTCCGACAACTGCCTCGATTGCGTCTATTACCTTCTGTTCCAACGTGAACACCTGCTTGCTCAATTGTCTAGCCTTAGATATAAAAATAATGGAGAATCGTCAACCCTGTTAAGATTCACTAACGATGCGTATCCCCGTCATTGGTGATTCCGATGTACGATTCACAGCTCCGCACATCCCCATTATTATATATGGAAGGCTTCTCGCTGACCATGAAGACAACGATCGTTCTCCTCGGACCCCCGGGAGCAGGAAAAGGAACTCAGGGCGAGAAACTCACAGATGAGTACGGATACGTCAGGCTGTCCACCGGTGACATGCTCCGCGAAGCGGTCAGGAACGGAACCGAGCTCGGAAAGAAGGCAAAGGAGTACATGGACTCCGGAGCACTCGTGCCCAACGACCTCATCATCAACCTCATGAAGGAGAAGATCTCGACGATCAACGGCGGAATCCTCCTCGACGGATTCCCCAGGACAGTCGAGCAGGCTGACGCGCTCGCACAGCAGATGGACGTCGACCTCGCACTCAACTTCGATGTCAAGGACGAGGAACTCATCCAGAGGCTCACACAGAGGCGCTCATGCCCCAACTGCAACGCGGTCTACCACCTTGTCACCAAGAAACCCGCAAAGGACGGAATCTGCGACAAATGCGGAGCAGAGCTCTACCAGAGGGACGACGACAAGGAGGCCACAGTCAGGAACAGGCTCGAGGTCTACCGCAAGAACACCATGCCTCTCATCGAATACTATCAGAAGAAGGGAACGCTTGTCACCATCGAAGGTGTCGGAGACATCGATTCCATCTTCGAGAAAGTCAAGAAAGCAATCGAGTGAAAACCCTACTTAGGGGCTTCGGCCCCTTTTTTCATCATCCGGTCCGACGACCAGATGCTAAAACCGAGTTACAAATTTGTAACAACGTATCAATTCGTTCCAAATCTAATAAAAGCGGACATCCATTGCTTTACGACGGATGGCTAACAGGTCTGTTTACTTCTTAGAGACTGGTCACGTCGTATCTCTGCTGATATTCGCCGAAGAACACAAAAGCTTCATTAGCAGCGACATCAGGCACATCATCACAAATCCGAAGACCAGGGTGGAACTGCTGTACCATCTGGTGGACATAGGTTTCCTAACCGATACCAGGGATGACAAGAGAACAAGGACCATCCATTACACCATCAGCGACCTGGGGAAGGAAGCGGTTGCACATATACGGACGGTTGAAGAAATAGCCAAAAGAGGTTCGGTGCAGGTGGATTCGCTATCATCCGGGGACGTCTGAATGAATCATGGACCATGGGGTTGACATGGCCGAACTGTCTGGTAAATTCCTGATGAACCGGAACACGGTCGGCATCATCCTTTTGATGCGCAGGTGCGGAACCGTGAGCGCGGGCGACATAAAGTAGGTTAATACGAACTACAGCTACGTACGTGACGAAATAGACAGATTGCGCGATATGGGCCTCGTCATCCTGTGCAGAGGAGAATCCGAAAACAACAGGATCAGTTGGGAATTGACGGAAGAAGGGAACGACATAGGCGCACTTATTGAAGAAGCGGAGCTTCTCCTGAGCGAAGCGTTCCACAATAATTATAAACAGTGAGAGAATCGGGGGATTCGATAGCCTCGTAGTGTAGTGGTCAATCATGCGGGACTCTGGATCCTGCGACCCAAGTTCGAATCTTGGCGAGGCTACTCATCCATTATTACCTTAAAATTTGACCC
>DAXB01000080.1 GCA_002506175.1 Methanomassiliicoccaceae archaeon UBA113 | reverse complement strand
TCATCGACAAGAGGAAAGGACAGATCCTGTCCATCACCGGAAACGAAGCACTCGTCATGGACCTCGAATCCTTCGAGAACATCTCCATCGCCATCAACGACGATGCAGAGCAGAAGGTCGAGGAGGGTGCAGAGGTTCTGTACCTCAACGCAATGGGCAGATACAAGTTCATGTGAGGACCAAGAATGTCATACGGACTCGGATATGCCGGCGCCGACGCTGAATATGAAGACGCGGACGTCGTAATATTCGGAGTCCAGTATGACCATACCGCCTGTTTCAAAGCGGGCGCTAGGGAGGGACCCACCGCCGTAAGGCGGGCCTCCTATAATTTTGAAGAGATTCATTTCGAGCACGGAATCCACCAGGATCTCCCGCTCATCCACGATTATGGCAACGTGGACGACTTCGTAGTTCCCGAAGATATGGTCCAGGAAGTGGAATTCGCAGTATCTCCCGCAATCAAGGACGGGAAGTTCCCAATCACGATAGGCGGAGAGCATTCGGTGAACATCCCGGTCATAAGGCAGTTCGACAGAGATGACATAGCCGTCATCTCTGTCGATGCCCATCTCGATTCCAGAGACGAGTACCTCGGAACCCCTTACAGCCATGCATGCATCATGAGACGTGCAGCGGACCACGTGGGCGTTGAGAACACATTCGTCCTCGGATGCCGCGCGATAGGAGAAGAGGAGCTTGACAGAGACGATGTCCTGCCGTTCATCAGCTCCTACGACATCCTCGACAACGGCATAGAGCAGGCGATCGGGAAGGCCTTGGACAGCGTGAAGCACGAGCACATCTACCTCACGATCGATATCGACGGAATCGACCCCGCATACGCACCCGGTACGGGAACACCCGAACCGTTCGGACTCCACCCATATGACGTGAAGAAAGTCATCAATGCGGTCGGAGACAGGCTTGTGGGATTCGATGTATGCGAAGTGTGCCCTCCGGCAGACCCGTCCGGAATAACATCCATTCTTGCTGCAAGGCTCATCAACGAAGCCATCGCAGTATACGGAAAAAGCCTCAGACAGTGAGATCCTTCTGGATCGTCCTTATTGCCTGTATCGTATCCGCGACCATATCCTCGGCCACTTTACTGTCCTTGGACTCGGCATATACCCTGATGAGGTCCTTGCTGTTGGATTTCCTGACCAGCAGCCACCCCTCATCATTCTTGATTTTTATTCCGTCAATGAGCTCGAGATCCTCGTCGGCATGATTCTCCTTGAAAACACGGAGAACCTCTGAAATCTGCTCGTCCGGACATCCGATTCCGCCTCTCATCCTGGAATAATCCTGATAACCGGAAATCTGATCGGCCAGAGGACCGTCCCTGACGATGCACTCCAGCATCCTGAGCATGGTCATCATTCCGTCGCTAGAGTACATATGATCAGGGAACACCATGCATCCGAAGCTGTCTCCTCCGAGGACCGCTTCATATTCCTTGACCTTCCTGGCCACGGTCTGCTCCCCGACCTTGCAATGCATGAGCATAGCATCATTCTCCCTGATCACATCCTCCATGAGTGTCGTGGAGTTGATGGGGATGACGACTTTTCCGCTCTTCTTAGACAGAACTGACTTCGCCAGGACCGCGAAACTCTTGTCACCGCTCACCGGAGCACCCTCTGCCGTTGTGAACAGACAGTGATCGGCATCCATCTCCAGAGCGACACCGAGATCCATCTCCTGACTCGTGACCACATGCCCTAGCTTCACCATCCTATCGGAATCCAGTATGGAACTGTCTCCTCCCAGCATTATGCACTCGACCGACAGTCTCCTCAATATGACCTCGGCAATAGCCGCCACGGCGCTGTTACGGCAATCCAGGCATATCCTCAGATGTGCCTGCGATATGGCCTCGGAATCGACCTTAGACAGTATGGATTCAATGTATCCGTCCGACTGGTCCTCTATGCATTTCGTCTCCCCTACCTTGGGGCCCGGAACGCATTCGCCGGCGCCTTCCCATATGCCGATAGGGGATAGATCATCGAACAGTGGATCGTCCATTCCGCCGGATTTCATTATCCTGAACCCGTTCTGATCCTGCTCCGCGAACGATGCCGTCACTGTAACACCGCCACGGACGTCCAGATGGGTGGACATGTAATACTGAAGTACGGGTGTCGGAGCAATACCTAGGTCTATGACATCGCAACCGACGGACATTATGCCGGATACCAATGCGAGCTTGAGCATTTCGTTGGATGACCTTCCGTCCATGGCCACCGCCATCGGCGAACCATACTGCCTTCCAAGTATCTTCCCGAGATTCAATGCGAACTCGACGGTGATATCCTTGTTGATGGTACCTTTTACGGTGCTGCAGTCTGTCACGATGCTCATAATAAGCCTTCTTCGGCATACGCCTTGAACGACAGACCTAGATAGTCGCCCGATATAAAGATGACCATCCAACAAACTGTGCTCGGTAATTATCGCGCCCCTGCCCCTTACGTCTACAATCCTTGTATATTCGGTACCAAGACTTCCTGACCGCCTCTAGGATATCGCCGAACAGGATTCAAATCGGTACCTGGTTCATACAGCTATGAATAGCACCATTTGCCAGAAGCCTCCCGATGTACAGTTGACGGACCGATCTGCTTCATTAGCAAGTCCAGTCAGATGATATGCTTGTGAGGTTCGTCCGTGATCATATAAGCCAGCACCTCGCCGGCATCAATTTCCGTCACGATATGGAGATTCAGTGGGGTTTGCTTCATATCCCGTTACAGTCATGAAATCAGGCGGAGTACTCAAAAAATGGATTGAATGAATCGATTCAACAAGTTTAACAACGTTTCCACAATAATAAATAGATGGATGATGTCATATCATTATGCACGGCAGAAACACTCAACGTGGGTTGTCGAGTGGGTACTACTGTGCCAAGCGACTCGTTCATCACAAGCCGATCATCATCATACGGGTTAGAATCTCAAAAACCCTAATGATGATGTCGAGGACTTTTGTCCTCTCCGGAGCATCGTATGATTTTGGCATACCTGTTCCTGCAGAGCCTATTCCTGTAGGCTCTGCTTTTCTACCCGGTTACTGTGTACTTAAACCGTGCGCTGTCTCGTAAATAGTGCTCAAACGAGTCATTAAGAGTGATTTTTGATAAGGCTATGTCACAACAAACA
>DAXB01000031.1:8377-11138 GCA_002506175.1 Methanomassiliicoccaceae archaeon UBA113 | reverse complement strand
CGTGTCTACCGCGGAAAGACCTCCGCAGGACAGAAGGGACGTGGAATGAGGCACACCGGAAAGGGAGCCGAGAAAGCCAGGCCTTCAGTCAAAGCGAACCAGAGAAGAATCAAGTGATCTCGCTTTAATGAAACTCATTAACTGCCCCTTATGGGGCAGTATCCTATTTCTTATAATACTACGACTTACAGCGGTTGACCCGCAACGGTGTGCCCGCAGTGCTAGGTATTAAAACGTGCATCTTAATCCAGGTTCCATGTCTGATTTCAACACTCTCTGCAAAAAATTCGAGAATTCGGATCCTGATGCTCTCAGAGACATCATGTCACGCAAACTGGAGAGTGTGTACAACACCCTGATCGCCCTTCCTGAAAAGAACGAGGCCGTGGATACGTTCGGAAAGTTCGTCATGTGCCTCATGCTTGCGGACAATGATTTCTCCCAGGGAGAATACGACATCATCAAAGCAAGGATGGATATCAGCAGCTTCACAGACATGACCTATGAGGAGATGAGGGCGTTTATGACCGAGAACGGCTTGGACAATCCCGAGGAATGCGAGAAGGTCATCAAATCGATGGTCGGCATAATGGGAAGACTGTCCGAATTCGACAGGGAAGATGCAGCACTGTGCGCTTTCATGGTCTGCGGAATCGACGGAAACGTCTCCGAGAATGAGAAAGCCATCCTCAAAAGGATCCTAAACTGATCCTCAACTTGGAATAACCGGGAACGGATCACATTCCGTTCCTGATGGTCTCGGCAAGGGCCGATACTTCCTCATCCGTCATACCCATTGACGGGAAGAAAACAGGCAGATCGTACTTCGAAACATCGACGGAATCCAGATTGTCCAACGATGTCCCCATTACGTAACCCATTATCTTCGACTCGTTGTCCTTCTCGCTCAGAAGCCTGACGTATGGATCATACTGCCTAAGGGAATCCACATCTCCGCTCCCTCTGACAAGCACCCTACACCCGCGCTTCATCATGAGCCAAGCAGAAACAAGGTCCCTGTCGTTCTCCAACAGTGCGATGACTTTCCCCTGTGTTCCCACAGGCAGACCGGCATGGCATCTGATGTAATCCTGGAAGATGTATGCCATGTTGTCCCTTGCTTCAACGAAGAATATGACCTCCGGATCGGTCAGGTCGACCTTCACACCCTTTTCCTCATTGGCAAGGAATATCGCGGAACCCACCTCTCTGCCCATATCGAT
This sequence comes from Methanomassiliicoccaceae archaeon UBA113, assembly GCA_002506175.1. Classification (GTDB taxonomy): domain Archaea; phylum Thermoplasmatota; class Thermoplasmata; order Methanomassiliicoccales; family Methanomethylophilaceae; genus Methanoprimaticola. The sequence goes on along the minus strand of DAXB01000031.1, from coordinate 9,915 downwards.
GCTAGTATAGTTCTGAGAACCCTCCCTACGGGCTTTGACCGCAAAGGACTGACCCTCCTTGAGTCTGGTCTTGGAGTACTCCGCACCCGTGGCACACATATCCTCCATCTTGGACGGACATACTTCCGCAACCGATATGGATGCTACCCCGAAGACTTTCCTTACGGACTTGATGGCGGCATCGGTGTCCGTGGCCTCCACGTAATACCTTGCTCCCTTGTTGGTAACCAGCGCCTCCACCCCATCTTCCATGAGCATGTTCAGGATGTTATCTTTGAGAGTGTTCTCGAATCTCCTGCGGATGGGTGTGCTCTTGAGGCCTATCTCGGCGTATCTGATTAGAAGTATTGCCACGCTCTTACATCGGAAGCCCGAATAAAACTATATCGCAAACAACATTGTCATACATATGGAATTAATCATCCTCTTCGGACTGATCGCCCTCGGAATAGGGGCTGGCTTATTGGGTGCCATGTTCGGTCTCGGAGGAGGAGTGATATTCGTCCCCATCCTGATGATTGTTTTCGGTTTGGCTCCCGCGGAATCCGCAGCCATAAGTCTGGTCGGAATCGTCGCAGGTTCGGTGGGAGCTTCCAGCATATTCGTTGAAAAAGGTCTGTCCAATATCCGCCTCGGGTTGCTCCTGGAGATAACCACCACCGTAGGTGCCATCACCGGGGCAGTGATTGCTGGACTGATGGAATCTTGGGCATTGTCCCTGGTCTTCTGTGCTGTGATGATCTACAGCGGGCTAAGGATGATACTGAATCCTGAGAAGATAGTGGAACCGTCGGACAGAGAGGGGCGTATGAGCTTCCGTTACAAAGACGACTCCACAGGAGAGGACGTTCCCTACGAGGTTCAAAGAGTAAAAACCGGAAGCATAGCTTGCATATTCGCAGGTATGCTGTCATCCATGACTGGTGTGGGGGGAGGAGCGATCAAAGTTCCGATGATGAACCTCCTCATGAACGTTCCGATGAAGGCAGCTAGCGCAACAAGCAGTTACATGATCGGGATAACCGCGTTCTCAGGCGCAGCAACATACTTCTTCAGCGGACAGCTCGATATGCCATTCGCGGGAGGAGTTGCCATCGGTGCTTTCGCAGGTGCGCTCATCGGAACCCAACTTTCAAGAAGGATCAGGACCAAACATCTCAGGAAATACTTCTCCATAGTCCTATTCGCTATGGCAGCAGTGGTCCTGCTCCGTACCGGGGGAATGCTATGAATACAGACAAAAGCATAGCATGGACCTTGCGCATCGGCATCGTAGCGGGCATCATTCTGATCATAATCGGAGAGATAATGGGAGAATGGAATGACGCCCTATGGTTGGGCATATTGGTGCTTATTATGTCCCCGCTCCTCGGGATCGTCGTCGCTTTTGCGGGATTGCTTATCGAAAAAGATTGGTTCTGGGCCAGTGTGACCGCGATCCTGCTGACGGTTGTGGGGGCCGGATTGATACTGGCACTGATATGACAACGCATCAACAAGATTGAATATAATCATAAAATGGTGCAAGAGAAGGGATT
>DAXB01000031.1:0-8279 GCA_002506175.1 Methanomassiliicoccaceae archaeon UBA113 | reverse complement strand
GCACTTTAAGGCCAAATATCGACATCACGTCCTTGTATAAAAGAGATGACAGCACCTTGCCCGCAAATGCCACTCTGTACGCCTAATAGAAAAAGAAAAATAACGTCCCGGGGACCGGGACTATGTTTACTGGTAGAAACTTGGCCTTTTCAGGCTTTCATGATCTTCATCCATCCACCGGACTCGTAGATTGCAAGACCCCTCTTCTTGAGGATGCTCTCGAACTCTGCCCAGTCGATGACGTCGAGCCTGTTGTTCTTTCCTTTTGTAAACTGTATTCCCTCGGTACCCTTTACCTTACCGGGTTTCAGTCCCTTTTTCTTAGCGATTGTTTTTGCTTTTTCAAGGTCAATGCGTTCCATTACCAATAGAATGCCCCCTGGGGAAAGTATCCGAATGTTAAATATTTAAAACCTATCGCATTTTTTGTCCACCAGTATTAAAGTCTGGCCATTATTAAAAAGTAATAACGCGATGATTTCCGATTGTTAACAAACACTTAATCTTTGATTTCAAAGCATTTTTTCCAATTGTTTACAAAATGATTTGTGCAGCAATCCACCATAATAAATCGAATCTGGTAGTCCGATGAAACGCACAGTGAAACGGTCAAAAAAAACTTCAAAACACATCAATCAAAAAATAACAGACAACCCAATACTGCATAGAATCTGATGGATGTATTGATTATCCATTAAAGATTGCACGGCTTCTTCTCTCTTTCGCATTGGAAACTAATTTAACCGCCGATATGTACAGGGAATCATGGAACAGTCGGACAGGCTTCTCCTCAGATCATCCCCCACCAAAGATACAACTCCTGAGATGGGAATCATTCTAGGTCATGCGCTTTCTCTCGATTACAAGACGGTGATCATCGGAATGGATATGATGAAAAGCAGTCCGATGATGAGGGATGCTCTCGTATCCAGCCTCATCTCCTCCGGAACCGATGTCATCGATATGGGCGTAGTGCCGTGTCCAGCACTCGCGATGGCCGCCTCCAAAGGAGATTGCGCCGTCTATATCACAGAGTTCCGCCAGGACGACCTCGTCAGCGGATATCTCCTTTTAAATCCCGACGGAAGCCTCTTCGAGAAGGAGCAGATAAGACGCCTTGACAGAGTGTTCAGGGAAAGCCATGAAATGCCCGATTACAAGAATCTGGGAACGGTCAACAAACACTTCAGTGCGGTAGATGAATACAACAGGAGGGTCATGTCCCTTTTCAAAGACGCGGACGGGGGGACGGTTGTCTTCAACTGCAACTGCGGAACCACTTCCGGGTCAGCGCCGCAGATCCTCAACGGAACCGGATCGGATGTCATATCCCTGAATGCACAGTATGACAGGAACTTCGCATCCAACTCACTTTCCACCACGGAATCGGGAAATCACCACATCAAGACATTCATCAGTGCCAGCAAAGGAAGCATAGGCATATCGATGAACCGCATAGGAACGCTCTTCAAAGTCTTCGACGAGGACGGAGACATACTTACGGACACAGAAGTCCTCGCACTGCTGATCATGTACATGAGGCCACGGAAGATCGTGCTCCCCATGGACATATCCGGGCTGATAGTGGACATATTCACAGGCATGGTCACGTCATCGATTTCCACACCGTATGACGAACCCCTGCCCGAAGACATGGACCTCATAATGGTACGTCCCGACGGAGGTTCGGTGTGCAAGGCCATCAAAGACCACGAGGCAGAGATCGGATACTACGACGGAGGATTCATATTCGGGGACCTCAGCCTGATGTCGGATGTAATCTACGCATCCGCCATCATATCCCACATATCGGGAAGAAACAACATATCGAACCTTGTATCCAGTCTACCCCAATACTATTCTGAAAGAAAAACCTACAAATTCAACTGCACACCGGAAGACTTCATACGCATGATGAACGCCAACATCCCGGACATAGAGTCCACCAGAATCGTGGAAGATGAGGGGTGGAGGATCGAGATGAGCGGGGGGTGGTTCTATGTGGCGTTGGACGAGGATCAGGAGAACACGGTCAACATTATTGCCGAATCTGCAGACAAAGCATATCTGATAGGCATCATCGAGGTCGTCGACAAACTCATCTCCAAATGCGAGAACGGTCAGTAAACGATCTCGAGCTCGATCGGTTCGCCGTGACAGTCATAAGCCTGCCAGCTGGAACGGTCGTACGGTTGGCATGTGATCAGATGGACTCCGCCCATGTTCCCGAAGAAATCCTTGTCGGCATCCGATGGCATGTTGCAGTACCCTGGGTGCGAATGCGCTGACCCGGCTATGCTGTAATCAATCGGTGCCATCCATGTGTTGAGGAAGCTGTGCTCGTCTCCAAAAACCGTCCCGGGGAGCATCAACATCTCGGTTATCACTCCGTCGAACTGACGTGTCATGCACAGGAACTCGTCGGGATATGTAGATCTCGCGGCCTCGTTGAAACCGTCGATGAAGTCTATGCTGATTGCGTTTATCTTCATAACGCATTCACCAGTTTCTCCCTGACCCTCGAGAAGAAATCCGTATTGAATCTGATGAACCTGGCCTTCTTCTGCGACATCATGAAATCAACCTTGGAAAGCCCGTCCATCGGGTACTCCCTCTGTCCGTCAAGCACTATGACGCAATCCTTCTCCAATATCGACTCCACCGTGATCTTCGATGATGCGGGAACGATGAATGCCCTTGAATTGGATTTGTAAGCCGCGATCGGAACGACCATCAGGGCATCCACGTGCGGATCCATGTACGGAGCACCCAGGCTCATGGTGTAGCTGGTCGAACCGGTTGGCGTGCTTATGATAAGCCCATCGGAACGTATCTCGCAAGCGAGGACGTCATCGACATAGATCTTGAAGTGCCTGATCTTCGCAACAGATGCTGTATGCACGACAGCTTCGTTGACACAGTCCGGTAGGAACTCGCCCTTGTAGCACGCACTCAGCCTGAAACGGTTCTCGATGATGTAATCCTCCCTGAGTAGACGCTCCATACCTTCCCTGATTTCGTCACGCTCGATCTCCGCCAGGAATCCTACAGATCCTCCGTTGATACCTATCACCATGGCATCGGTCTGCTGCAGGACCCTCAGTATGGTCCCGTCTCCCCCGATCACTATGATTATGTCCGCATCCATCCTCCTGAGAGGGACACCGTCGATCCCCATCATCTCCGCGATCTCCGAATCCACGCAGTAATCATACCCTCTGAGGCAATCGATTACCTCTTGAGTGTACTCCTTCGCCTTGTCAATGGATGTGTTGGTGTATATCCCGTACATATGGCGTTTTCTCGGATCCTTGTTCCTCACCAGATAGTCGAAGGTGTACTTTCTTCCAACCGCAACGAGATTGCTGCGGTGCTCCAGGTCGAAAGGCATGTCGAGAATATTTCCCTCAAGGTCGTACACCTCTCCGCCGGCCTCCCTCAGGATGAGTGCTGATGCGGCGATATCCACGATCCTCTCGCAACGGACGTAATTGTGTGAGTTCATGTAGAAAGCGTCAGCTTGACCCTCCGCCACCAGGGACATCTCGAGAGACGAGCACCCCAACGCACGGGTCGATGAGACTTTCTTGCTGACCTCATAGGCATCCGGATGCGCGTACTTGCCCGTGTAGTTCATGATGAACAGGCTTCCGATGTCCGGGACGCGGACATAGATCTTCTTCCCATTCTTGTACGCACCGCCATCCTTCTCAGCATAATAGACGTCCCCGGTGGCTAAATTGCGGATGTATCCCAGCCTCATCCCTGATAGGGATTCCGTTCCGACTGCCAGCGACACCGTGTAGTATGGGATCCCGGAAATCGCATTCGATGATCCATCGACCGGATCCAGGATGAGGGTCTCCTCCCCACCCCTGTCTACGAATCCAGCCTCCTCGCTGAGGATGTTGACACGAAGGTCGTTATCCCACAGATACGCCAAAACAGCATCCTCCGCCACCTTGTCTATACGTGACGTGGGTGTTCCGTCCGCACCTATGCTTATCTCCTCTCCCCTCGAGAGGAGAGGGATCTTTTTGACTTCCTCCTCCACCGAATCAGCGATGGCCGAGAGCGTCTCGATCGTGATCATAGTCAGACGATTGACAGGATTTTATAAAGAATGTACCATGAAGAATGCAATGGAACCGATGTCATTCACTTCGGACAGGGTGTTCTCCGACAGGGGGCGCCTGTACACGGAATCCGCCTGCCCCGGGAAGAGAATCTACGGGGAACGCCTGTTCTCCATCAAGGGAACCGAATACCGCGAATGGGACCCCAGAAGGAGCAAGCTCTCGGCATACCTCACGGTCGGCGGTAAGCAGTTCCCGTTCTCGAAATCATCCCGTGTCCTGTACCTCGGAGCATCCAGCGGTACCACCCCGTCACATGTGGCAGACATATGCTCCGAAGGGAAGGTCTACTGCGTCGAATTCGCCCAGAGGATGTTCAGGGAGCTTGTTGGAACATGTGAGACACGCCCTAACATGATGCCGATCCTCGGAGATGCCACAAAGCCTGAGGAGTATGCCATGTTCACGGACTCCGTGGATGTGGTCTACCAGGACGTGGCCCAGAAGAGACAGGCCCATATCCTGTGCGAAAACATGGATGCGTTCAACGCGAAACACGGCATGGTGGCGGTCAAAGCACGTTCGGAGGATGTGACGGCATCTCCGGAATCCATCTTCAAGGATGCCGAGAAAGTCATACTCGACAAAGGTTACAAGATCATCGACTGCAAACAGCTGGATCCTTACGAGAAGGCTCATGCCATGATAGTCGTGGGAAGGGAATGATATGAGGACCGCATATGCTGTCGCATTCGATGAATCAGGCAGATTCCTGATGGTCTTCAACCCGAAAAGAAACGGGTGGGAGATGCCCGGAGGCCATGTGGAAGATGGCGAAACGTCGGAACAAGCGGCTGCAAGGGAGACCATGGAGGAATCCGGGTACGAGATCGAGATCGTATCGACCACGGACATCGGATATTGCGACGTATGCGCGGCCAGAATAGCCGGGAAGACCGATAAATCATGCGAGATGGAATCGCGCATGTTCATCGACATACCCGATCAGCTGTCATTCGATCGTGCGGAGTACGAGGACACCGTACCATGGGCCAGAAGACAACTGATGCTGTGAGATCCTGAAGTATTATTCCAGAGCTTTATATACATAAGAACCCAAGACTAAAAAACCGAATACCGATACAGTGGTGTAGGAACATGGACGAAGCAGTTGCATGGGTTGTTTTCGCAGTCGTGGCCGGCGCAATGATCATAGCCGACCTTATGCTCCACCGCAAGTCAGAGCATATCCCTGTGAAAAGGGCTCTGAAAGAAGTTGCGGTATGGATAGCCGCAGCCGTGTGCTACGGCATATTCATATTCGTCTGCTATGGAAACCAGATGGGAATCGAGTTCTTCACAGCGTACATAGTCGAGGAATCGATGAGCGTGGACAACCTGTTCGTGTTCATCCTGATATTCTCACTGTTCGCAATCCCGGACGAATACCAGCATAAGGTTCTGTTCTACGGAATAGCCGGTGCCATCGTGTTCCGTCTCGCATTCATGCTCGTCGGTGTGGAGCTGATGAAGTTCCACGTGGTGATGTACTTCTTCGGAATCCTGCTTGCATATGCGGCGATAAAGACGATATTCGGAAACGATGATGAAGAGGGCGACAGCAAGATCGCAAGATTCATGAGCAAACACCTCAAGACCTCGCCCACCCTCGATGGGGACAGATTCTTCACCAAGATCGACGCTAAGACGGTGGCCACGCCGCTGTTCCTGTGCGTTATCGTCATAGAACTGTCCGACCTTGTGTTCGCTCTGGACTCCATCCCAGCAGTTCTCGCGCTTTCCAGCAACCTGCTGGTCATCTACACATCCAACATCTTCGCCATCCTCGGACTGAGATCCCTCTACTTCGCCATCAAAGGCGGACTGAACTCACTGAGGTACCTGAAGTACGGACTCGGTGCGATCCTTCTGTTCATCGCTGCAAAACTGCTCCTGGTGGACATCATCACGATCCCGATAACGTTATCGCTCCTGTTCATCATACTGGCCCTGCTCATAACAATCGGGACGTCCCTCTACAAGAACAAGCTTGACGAAAGGGCAGCACGGAACTGATGTGAGGGGGAACCCCCTCACTTTTTCAAAACATCAAAAAGCGTTCACTGCTGACCGATTCTGTATTCCATGACCCCGCCGTGACCGCCGAATATCTTCCATTCACCGGATCCTAGACGGTCGAACACCGCTTCCCTTTCCCTTCTGCATATATCTGGGTCGGTATCGACCGACGTCATCAAGGCAGGGGCGTACTTGTTATATCTGGCCTGCCCCGCAGTCATTCCATGGATGTTGACATAGATGTCCCCTGTAAAGGCGACATGATTGCCATAATCGATCATCACGATCTCGCCTTTGAGATGTCCTCCCATCCCCTCGTAGACCTCGAAATGGAACTCTCCGAAATCGAAGAACCCTACCGGGTAGAGCGGGACATCGTTTTCGGGCCTCGCGTTCCAAAGCGGTACAACCTTATCGGTCGGGACCGGTTCGAACGATGTGAGGATCTTGCATATCTTAACATAGGGCTTGTGAAGCGGATTGACCTCTCTGAAGCCGTTGTCCCCCTCATACTCCATCCTCATGCACCGCGCACTGTTCTCGCTCGCATACACGTGGTCGAACATGGGACACAGCCCTATGTGGTCGAGATCGGCATGGGTGATGATCACATCCTTCACCATGGATTCGAAATCCGGCAGGATGTCCGTGATTATCTTGGTCATCTCCTCTTTGTAACATGCGTAACCTGTGTCGACGAACAACACCTCTCCCTTGGAACGGAGTATCGCTGTATTGCTACCGCATGGAGGTTCGATGAGCACTATGTCTGAATCTTCCGTGATCTTGTTGTATGTGATACGGGACACGAAAGCGCTGCCCTTGCAGACAGCGAGAAAGTCCGCAAGCTTGCTGATGCTGTCGAACGTATGATACGGCGATAGCCCCCTCTCATCGAGGGATTGCATGGCGAGGTTGGAATATACGAGCAGCTCTTCCCTCTTTTCCCCTGAGATATCCATGGATTTCGTGATCCCGGTGACGAAAGAACTGTAGAAGATCGAATTGTCATAAACCACGCCTGCCTGGTTGTAATCGATGATCTTCACCGGACATATCTCCTCCGCCTGCTTCAGGAACTCGGAGACCTTGGATGCATCGTCCACGAACAGCCCCATCTTGAAATGCTGCACATCCGACCCGTCCTGCTGAGAACTGATGTACGAGATGTTGATCCCGAACTCCGTGATCAGCCTGAGCACCTCGGTGACGGTCCCGGGGACATCTGGCAGAGTGAACTCCAGAAGGAGTACAGTTGGTGATTCCGAAGTCCTCTGAAGATATCCGATCTCCTCGAGCCTGCGGTCAGCCTCCGACAGCTTGTCCTCAGGCCCTTCTGCATCGATGAATATCGTGTGGGAGTCGACTGCCTTGTTGTAGCTGACCCTGATGATGTTGATCCCGAGATCCGAGAAGCATTCGCTGGCCTTGAGGAACGCTCCGATATGGTCCGGCACTGTAGTCACATAGGACTTCTTCATACTGAGTGAATTGCCAAACCGCCTATATGTATATCGCGTGAAATATGGGCTAACAATTTACTTTATATACCCCTTGTATAATCACAAGTCAGCCTCGCCGCCTAAAAAGATTCGGAGGATCTGGTTATGGCAAGAATGCACACAAGAAGAAAGGGAAAATCCTGTTCGAAACACCCTATGGTTTCCGAGAACCCCGCATGGGTTCCTCTCAACGCCACCGAAATAGAGGACCTCATCGTGAAGCTCGCAAAGGACGGAATAATTTCCGCTCAGATCGGACTCATCCTCAGGGACCAGTACGGAGTACCTGACGTTAAGCTCGCGACCGGAAAGACCATCACGGAGATCATGGCAGAGAAGGGAGTTTCACCCGCTCTTCCCGAGGACCTGTCCAACCTCATGAGGCGCGCAATCGCCCTGAATGTCCACCTTAAGGACAACCACGGCGATGTCTCCAACAGGAGAGGCCTTCTCATGATCGAAGCAAAGATCAGGAGACTGGAGCGCTACTACAAGAGGAACGGAGTTCTTCCCGCAGACTGGAAGTATTCTCTCAGCAACGCGGAACTCATGCTTAAGTGAGTAATATGGAGACTGAGGTCCCCTCAAAACTTCTTTCAACCCTATCTCATGCCGCGGAGAT
>DAXB01000018.1:3073-5041 GCA_002506175.1 Methanomassiliicoccaceae archaeon UBA113 | reverse complement strand
CCCACTGAAAATCAGAAAGAACCGTAATTCCGATTTCTTCTGACTGAAGGTTCTCGGTCATTTTTCGGATTTCGTTAAATGCGTATACCTACTGACATTTTTGATAAATAAAAATCAATACTAATTGTTTTTTAGAAATCGATAAACCTTTCGTATAGGGTAAAGTCCATTCCGAAATCGTCAAGATACGTTCCGATTCCGCCTCTGCAAAGGCGCGAATGGGGCCGGGACGGCCAAAAAGGGAAATGGTCGACATGACAGGGGATGCAGCGGGAGCTAAAAGGGATTGCGATGCGGATACCAGGTGATGGGGGATTTCACCAAGAGGATCATGGGCACGTCCCGGAAGGAAAGAATCAAGGAGAATCTGGAAACGATTTCATTAAAGGCGGCCTCTTGCTTCATTTGAAGTGAAATCAAACAAACTAGAGTCAAAAGACCACTTTTAGTGAAGGAAACTGTATGCGAAAACACGGATGATTGAGCGAAACCTGGATCGGTTAAGACCTGTAAGTGTCAAACTCGGGTAATAACGCCATAGCAAACCCCCGTTCCGTCGATTATTCGGAGCATCATTGACCGACCTGCTTATCTAATCGAAACTCTATGTTTCTATTAGTGTCAAACAAAGAGCCAAACGCCATGGAATTGTCCGAATCCATCGAACAGCATGATATAGAAACAACTCTGAAAACAATCCGGGAACTGGAAAAAACCGCCAATATGGGTGATCCCAAGGCTCAGTTCAAACTCGGGTGGTGTTATCATGAAGGTATCGGTGTCGAGCAATCATATGAGGAAGCTGTGAGATGGTTCAGACTCGCAGCGGAGCAAAGTGATACGAAAGCTCAGTGCAATCTCGGACGGTGTTATGTGTACGGGCATGGTGTTGAACAATCTTACGAAGAGGCGGAGAAATGGTTCAGACTTGCAGCGGATCAAGATGATGCGGAAGCTCAATACAATCTCGGACGGTGTTACGAGATGGAGATTGACACTGCGCTACAGCTAAAAGACGCCGTGTGGTGGTATGAGCTCGCGGCAGAACAAGGATATTCGGAAGCGCAACTCGAATTGGGGCACCATTATAGTGAGGGGAATGGCGTCAAGAAATCATATAAAAAGGCCGTGAGATGGTACAGGCTTGCAGCGGAGCAGGGGAATCCGATTGCTCAGAGCAATCTCGGATGGTGTTATGAGCACGGACTAGGTATCAAGACATCACATGAGGAGGCCGTGATATGGTACAGGCTTGCAGCGGATCAAGGATACAGGATAGCACAATTGAATCTCGGGTACTGTTATGGCAATGGGATAGGTGTCGATCAATCGTATGAAGAGGCTGTTAAATGGTTCAGACTCGCGGCGGAGCAGGGGAATGCGAATGCCCAATTCAACCTCGGATGGTGTTATGAGCACGGACTAGGTGTCAGACAGTCTCAGGAAGAGGCTGAGAAATGGTACGAGATGGCGAGAAGAAACGGCTATTGTAGTGAGCGCGACTGTTGATCATTCAAACCCGAGTATGTCACCCCAACTCCGTAGAAAAAAGGAAATATGTTCTGACCAAGTTTCGAATCGAGGTTATTGAACTTGCTCGGAACCTCGTAATCTATCTTCCATATTCAATCTAAGCCCGAGTTTGACACTTACAGATCAATACTGACCGATCTTTCGCTGAACCGTGCGTCTTTTCGCATACGATTTTCCCATTCTCAGTTAGCGTTTATCGGACCGAAAACCTGTCGATCGTTGCCTAACCTGATGCCTTCGAAACCCATCGCCCTCATCTTATCGGAAAGCTTATTCGCGGCCGTCCCGGCCTCATTCACGCCTTTGCCGAGGCGGGATCGGGACGTATCTTGACGATTTGGAACGGACCTTGCCCTCTATGAATGGTTTATCGATTTTTAAAAATCAATACCAAAATTGATTTTTAATTGTATCAAAAGTGTCAGCAGGTATACG
>DAXB01000018.1:0-3027 GCA_002506175.1 Methanomassiliicoccaceae archaeon UBA113 | reverse complement strand
AAATCGGAATTACCGAACACAGTTGAATGACCGGGGTTCTCCCCGGTAAGTGTTTTTTCTATATCTGACTCAGAATGTTCTGACTTTTCCGTCGATGATCATGTTGGAGACCTTGTCGACGTTGTCGAGCCACTCTGCTGCGATTCCGGATGCATCCTTGGACCAGGATGCGAGCTTGGGGTTGGACTCCGCGTTGGGGAGCACAATCTGCACGGAGCAGTTGAGGGGGTCGGACACGGGCTTTCCAATCTGGGAGAGGATCCTGACCCTGATCTCCGCCTCGTTGGTGACCTTCTTCGCGACGTCCTCGGCGATGAGCTTGGACATGACGTTGTAGATCTTTCCGATGTGGGTGATGGGGTTCTTTCCAGATGTTGCCTCCATGGACATGGGCCTGTAGGGGGTGATGAGTCCGTTGCACCTGTTTCCTCTTCCGACGGATCCGTCGTCTCCCATCTCCTGGGAGAGTCCGGTGCATGTGAGGTAGTAGACTCCGTTCTTGTAGTTGTCACCGGTGTTGATGTCCAGCTTGAACTTGACATCATCCTTTCCGATGATCTTCAGGGCGTTGTCTGTGATGAGGTCGTACATCTGCTCGATGGCGGACTTGTATGCTGCCTTGTCTGGGATGTATTTGTCGACCATTGCGCATGCGACGGTCATGGTGATCTCGTTGTCGATCCTGGAGCACATGACCTTGACGTCCTGTCCTGACTCCTTGACCTTCTTCTTCATCGCGCCGTTGATGTACTCCTCGGTCTTGAGGGTGAGCTTGTCGGTGATGGAGTAAGGTGCGTATCCAACTCCGAAGGATGTGTCGTTAGCGAGGATTCCGGAGGTCTTGTAGACTCCGGTGAGGTCATCTGATCCCATTCCGAGCTTAGCGTCGAGGATGACCTCGGAATCGACATTGAGGTTGGGGAATGTCTTGTCGAGGTACTTGCGTGCTGCCTTGAGTGCGGTGGGCTTGCAGGGGAGATCCTTGATGACCTTTCCGTCGTCGATGAATGTTGTCGCACGTCCTACGAGGAGGATGTAGACGGGGTCGATGATGTTTCCTCCGCCGAATTTGGGTTTGGCGGATCCTGCTGCGAGCTGCGTCTCGTCTGTGTTGTGGTGGAGGACGTGTCCGACTTCCTTCTTGTACATCTTGCACAGGGCCTTGGATACTTCCTCTCCGAGAGCGTCAGCGACGGAGTCGGGGTGTCCGATTCCTTTCCTCTCTACGATCTCGACTTTCTTCATGGGTGTGGGGATCTCATTGAGTCCCTCTACGTAAATGTGCTTTGCCATATGTGCTCGATTATTTTCACATTTATATATCTTGTTGATAGAATTATTCTTATACGAATAATATATCCTCCCGGACATGAAATTCCCTCCAGCATCCGATATCCGCAGAATCAGGATCAGCATGGACATCACCCAAACGCAACTGGCAAACAGATCAGGCATCAGCCAGAGTACCATTGCAAAGATCGAGAGGGGGAAGATATCGGCGAGTTACGAGACTGTGGTAGCGCTCTTCGAGACATTGGAGAGCATGAATAGGGATATCGGAAGAGGCCTTACAGCGAAGGACGTTTGCTCCCCCGCTGTGGTATCGATACAGAGTACCGAAACCATCCACGACGCCTCGGAGCTCATGCGTTCCACAGGTTATTCTCAGCTGCCGGTTCTATCGGGAGAGGTCCCAGTAGGCAATATCTCGGAGAGGGGCATATTCGAGCTACTGAACAGTGGTCAGACCATGGACGATCTTTCCATGCTCCCAGTTTCCAAGGTCATGGGGGAATCATACCCGGTTGTATCTGATACAACTCCGGTGAGCACCATCGCAGGGATGATGAACAGCTGCAATGCCGTGCTGGTCTCCAGCAAGGGGAAGATTGTAGGTATGATAACCAATGCGGATATGCTCAAACTGATTTGAACCAATTCCGAAAAAATACTACATGTCATAAAAATTCGGAATATGCTATTGGAATAATTAATCATTAATCATAATGTATGGCAAATATAGTGCATTTTATCATAAAATATACTATTTTATGTATGAAATTTTGAAAACTATTTATTTATATTCCGAATAAATATGACATGTCATAAAAATTCGGAATGATATTATGATGATACGCCGCGACAGCTATCTTAATCAGCTGATATCTTACAGGGGGACAAAATCTGTCAAGGTTGTAACTGGGATAAGGCGCTGCGGAAAATCATTCCTTCTCCTAAGACTGTATGTTGATTATCTGATCTCAATCGGTGTGGAAACCGATCACATTCTAACATACAGTATGGATATGCTTGATTATGAGAATCTAAGAAACAAGAGGGTCATCTACAATGATATTAAATCACGCATCTCGAACGACGGCCTGTACTATGTAATCATAGATGAGATTCAGTATATCGAGGATTTCTACGAGGTGCTGAACAGTCTGCTGCATTACGATAATGTGGACGTTTACGTAACAGGGAGCAATTCGAAGTTTCTCTCCAGTGACATTGTTACCGAATTCCGCGGCAGGAGTGTTGAAATCAGAGTCCATCCACTATCATTCAGCGAATTCGTGTCAGCGAAGGGTGAGGATCCCAGGGACTGCATACAGGAGTACATGGACTACGGGGGGATGCCGGAGCTTTTTCAGTACGACTCTCCGAAGATGAAGACGGATTATTTGAAAAACCTGATGATGAAAGTGTATCTGACGGACATTGTGGAGCGTTGCGGAATAAGGAATGAAAGTGATTTGGAGGATATTACCGATCTTCTATGTTCTTCCGTAGGTTCTCTGAACAGTATTACGAAGATTACTAACACGCTGAAGACGAAGAAAGGGTCGACTATTACGGATAAGACTGTGAAAACATACATCGACCGTTTATGCGACTGCTACATGTTTGAACGCTGTATGAGGTTCGACGTGAAAGGACGCAAATATTTCGATGCTCAGTGTAAATATTACATATCTGACGTCGGATTGAAAAACGCCAGTGAGAATTTCCGTCAGGCTGAAGAAA
>DAXB01000079.1 GCA_002506175.1 Methanomassiliicoccaceae archaeon UBA113 | reverse complement strand
AAGCCGGACGGATCGGCTTTGGTGATCGTGATGGCGTCCTCGAGCGTCGCGGATGTCGAGGACAGGGCGTAGTTGTCGCCCCATGAGCCCGTGAGCGCGATTTCGGTGGCGACGATGTCCCTGGTTCCGACATCCGCGGAATCGAGCGCGAAAGTTGCCGTGGCTTCGGGACTCTGACCCGCCACGGCTCCGGAGAGCGATATGGCGGATGTTCCGGGCACGTTCGTAGTGCCGTCGTACGCCCTCGTCGCCATTCCCGTGTGGGTGACGGACGGGGTAAGCGTCTTCCTGGTTATCTCTATCTCATCATCTAGTGTGGCGGTCGTCGAGGACAGGGCGTAGTTGTCGCCCCATGAGCCCGTGAGTGCGATTTCGGTGGCGACGATGTCCCTGGTTCCGACATCCGCGGAATCGAGCGCGAAAGTTGCCGTGGCCTCAGGACTCTGGCCCGCCACGGCTCCGGAGAGCGATATGGCAGATGTCCCGGGTACGCCTTTGGTGCCGTCGTACACCCTGGTGTCGTCTCCGATGTGGGTGACCGCTGGCGTAAGGATAGCCTTGTTGATCTCGAAGGTCACATTGAGCGTCCCGACATAGGACCCAATACCTTTGAGTACCACAGTGGCCGTCCCAGCATTGATGTTATCAAGATATGACACCGTGTAATCTGTACCCAACGTAAGTGGATTGCCATAATATTTGACCGTCAAGGGCCCTTGCTCAATTTCATATCCGGTGTAGGTTTTATCGACAACCCCTGTAACAGTACAGACGGATATCGGATTCCCCAAATATGAGATAGCTATCGTTCTATCATACACAGAGTCTCTGCCGCTGGTCATCGTCAGAGGATTATCGTCAGAAGTCGTTTCGGATCCTGAATCGTTCTCCAAATTCCAATTACTAATACCAATCATGCCGCTTCCGATGGCAGTGAGATGCACCGTGACCTCCTCGCCCGAGCCTTCCGATGTGTACGAAAACGTCACAAGAGTCTTATTGGGCTGAGGATATACAGATATTTCTGTATAGTGAGTTGATACTTTGTAATAACTGGAAAGGGTAGCGTCCTGACTGTAAGTACCGTGCGATTTGAAACTCAGAATCATACCTTTCTGAGGCATCGGAGTGCTCCCCGTACCAGTCAGGGTCCCATGGTTCTCTACGATGCAGTTGTTCGTGAATGCCCCGGTGGTGGTAAAACTGGTGCCGGGCCCCACGATCATTTTGCCTCCGTTGACAAAGGACCCGCTATTGGTCACATATGATGATGATCCACTCAGTTCCAAACATCCATCCGACCCTATGCTGGTTGAACCGTTATTGTAAAGAGACATGCTGGTCAGATTGAACTTCCCATTGATGTTCAGAGTCCCGCTAGCAGCATTTGTGAATGAGCCTGTTGGAGTATATTCTGCCCCCGTATCAATTGTAAATGTGCCGCTGTTTTCTACGACCCCCAATACTGCAGTCCCTTTCACAGTAATACTTCCATAGACCTTCAGAGAACTGGTATTGCTGATTGTATATCCTTTGAAGTCCAAGGAAACGGTTACGCCGGAGGCAACGGAAAGATTCCCTGAAACGGTAATACTTGTGGTCAGCTCATAGTCACCGCCGTTGGTCAAAGCGTTTATCAAATCGCTTTCCGAAGTTATTTGAGAAGCCGCGTCTGTTTCATCGTAGCACACCGCAACGCTGGAAAAGACCAGGGCCGATATTGTCATAAGCAATATACACAACGCTTTCGACTTCTTCCACTTGGAACCGTATCCACTTTCGCTCACAGTAACCGCCCCATCAACACGACATACGTCGATAGTTACCGCCTACAAACTGTAATTATTTAGTATGTTTCTCGTAAACAACACACATTAGAACATTATAGCACGATTAGAAACATAGTTCCGATTCTCAGAATCGCTACTGACGCGGTCGCGAACAACGAATAACATGTCCTGGAGAATGAAACAAGCGTCCTAAATAGGAAGATTAAACCGATTTAGAACGGCACATTCATATCGGACCAGGACATAGGCGGTACGGTAATTGCATGGACAAGGTAGTTGTATCCATCGGCGGTTCGATTCTGGTTCCCGGAGACAAGGATGCGGAATTTATCTCCAAACTCGCAGAAATGCTTAAGGAAGTATCAAAAGAAGTACAGCTCGCCGTAGTCTGCGGAGGCGGAAAGACCGCCAGGTACTATGCCGGGATCGCAAAGGAACTCGGAGGGGATACCTACCAGCAGGACATCCTCGGAATCGCAGCCACCAGGATGAACGCGCAACTCCTGTCGCTCGCTCTGGGCGACATGCCAGATTCAGTGACGGACAGCACCAAGGAGACGGCGGACAGGTCAGCACCCGGGAATATCACCGTCATGGGCGGAACCGTCCCCGGACACACCACGGACGCAGTCGCTACCATGGTGGCAGTCGATATGAAAGCTGATAGAGTTGTCAACGGAACAGCGGTGGATGCCGTGTACACCGACGACCCTCGTAATAATCCCGATGCGAAGAAGATTCAGTCCATGACCATCGAGGAGCTCGGCAACATCGTCTACAAGGAGCACGGAGCATCAAAATCCAGTGTTTTCGATCCTCTCGGAGTGAAACTCGCCAAGGATAACAGGATAGACATTCTGATCATCGATGGGAGGAACATCGAGGAGCTCAGGAACGCCATCCTCGGAAAACCCATCAACGGAACAACTGTCAATTCTCACTGATCGGATCCAGATCGGCTGACGAGATCTGTTCGAAACCAGCCGAAGCGATGAGTGCGGACATCCGTCTCTCCTCCGGCTTCTTCATCGATTTTCTGTGAAGATACACCAACTTCGTTTCGGTAGCCTCACAGGCATCCTTCAGCATGCGGACGATGTCCTCGTCATCCCTGTCCTCCAGTTGATAGTTCGGTATCATATGGCCGAAGTTGAGCTTGTACTTCATCACGACTTCGCTGAACCTTGGTGCATAATGTCCTCCACCCACCCCAACCGCCGACGGGTACTCGGGATGCGGGTCCAAGGATTCGATCACACGAGCCAGGATCTCAGCCGCATGCTTGTTCTCCCAATGCGTCTGTTCGCTTCCGACCTCGATGTAGAATGTGGGCTTCTCAAGGTACGGTCCATGATGGGTGACCTCGAAGCACGTCTGAGTATCTGGCATGTCGTTCATGACCACGATGTGGCGCAATGCATCCGACATCAATGCGGGAGCCGCCTTCACAAGAGTCTGTGCCCTTCCCCCGAAATCGTTGGAATGGTAGTTCCCGATAGGATGAGCGGTTAGCGCGGGTTTCCCGCTAGCGGCTGCATGTTTGGACATGACGATAACCTCATCGACCTTAACTCCGAACTTCTCCACCTCGCTATCCAGACCCTCATGGTACACATGCATGTCCGGAATGGTCACCATGACCGTGTCCCCGTATGACAGATACGTGTTGGAACCGTCCGAACCCATATCTTCCCACCCGTGAAACGAGAGCAGGGATTCTTTCATGTTGACGGACGGCAGGTCCTTTTCGCTGCACACCAGTAACCTGGACATGAAGAAGCGAAACGGATTCCGATATTATAGAACTGCCCAATACGCATCACTATAGTCCCTAGAATTCGGGTACGCCATTATATTCTCATGAACCGAGAACCTCTTCATGTCAACCGTTACCCTACAAGACAAAGTGCTCGTGCACCTCAACTCATTCAAAAATACGAGATTGGAGGATGAGCGCTACGCCCCGCCCGAACTCACGCAGGACGGCGTTGCCTCGGCGTTGAACATATCCCGCCCGCATGTAAGCCAGATACTGTCCGAGATGGTTTCCAAAGGAGATGTCGAAATCGTATACTCATATGTGAGGGAGGCCAAAAGGCCGGTGAAGAGGAAAGTGTACCGCCTGTCCCCGTCCGGAAGGGAGAAGTACCAAAGGATCCGCGAAGAGCTTACCGCGATGGGCGTGGATGTGGATCATCTCGGAGTGAATTTCAACAACTGCAGCACAGATGAATTCAGGAAGCTGAACCATGATGACAGAAACCTCCTGGGGTGTCTCTGCGTCCTCCGTACGACCGTTAGCAGGGATGAAATCGGAAGGAAGCTCCCCCTTGCAGTGTTCGACCACAACGGGATACTGAAGCTGAAAGAGGATGCCAAATCCAGGTTCCTGGGAACCGGCACACCCGAGGATGTGCGCAACTGGCACAGCATGGCGGCGGATTGGATACTCGATCACGGGAACGATGTGCACGAGCGGCTGTATCACCTCAACGGCTCATGCAGGGACATCGAATCGCTCAAGCTCATCAGGAAGAACAGGCATCAGCTCTTCGATTCCAAGGTAGATGAATCTGCCAGGATAGTGTCCGAGATAAGCAGGAGGGATAGGGAGCCGGAACTGAAGAGGATGGCTGCGCTTCTTGCATTGGAGTGCAACGATTCGGATGACGCCGAACACTTGATCGATCTGGTATCGGAGAACGATCCTCAGATGGGCGGAGCCATAATGGCCGAGCTGTATCTGAAACTGGGACATCCGGAGAAGGCCCTGATGATGGCCCAGGAATGTTACCGCGGCGATGTGGATACGGGCCTGGCCTTGGGGAAGTGCCTTCAAGCAAACGGGATGCTGCTGGAAGCGAGGGACTGCCTGATGTGGGTTAAGCACGAGATGATCCGCAGGGGCGACCTGTTCCGCATGGATGACGTTCTATGCTGCCAAGCCGAGACCGAATTAGACCTGGGTTGCAACGAAGAAGCCTCGAGGATCATAGTCACTGCTAAGAGCCTCACGGCCAATCCGCGCATCATCGAGAGACTATGTTCCCTCGAACAGGATATCGACTCGTTCGATGCCTGCTCAGAAGACAGGGTTCTTCTTGAGAGCGTCGATGTCCGAGATGTAGAGGTCCCTGATGTCCTTGATGTCCCACTTGAGCATCGCGAGCCTCTCGAAACCGAATCCCCATGCCAAGACGGGGGTCGTGACTCCGAACGGGGCAAGGACCTCGGGCCTGAACATTCCGGCTCCTCCGAGCTCCATCCATTTTCCGTGGAAGAAGACCTCCAGCTCAAGCGACGGCTCCGTGTAGGGGAAGTATCCTGGACGGATGCGGATCTGATCGAATCCCATCCTTGCATAGAACTCTCTGATGAGTGAGATCAGCATATCGAAATCTGCGTTCTCATCGATGATGATTCCCTCGATCTGCGTGAACTCTGGAAGGTGAGTCGAGTCCAGAGACTCGTTCCTGAAGATCCTCGAGATGGAGAATGCCTTCTTGGGTGCGTCCGGATGCTCGGCGATGTACCTGATGCTGCTCACGGTACTGTGTGTCCTGAGCAGAGCCATCTCGGCTTTCTCCCTGGACCATTTTCCTCCCCATCCGATGGATCCTGTGTCCCCTCCGTTCTCATGGATGTTCCTTATCGTATCAACGAGCTCCTCGTCATCGATATGGATGCTTGCCGGGCTCTCGAGGTAGAATGTATCCTGAAGGTCCCTTGCAGGATGATCCTGAGGTGTGTAAAGGACATCGAGGTTCCAGAAGGCTGGCTGTACATACTCCGACGACATCTCGGTGAATCCCATATCGGTGAATATCCTCCTGACTTGGGCTCCGAGCCTGGACAGGGGATGCTTCTTGGCGGGAGCTATCTCGGGTGCGACCGTGTTGACATCATATCTCCTGAACTCGACATCCTTCCACTCGCCGCTCTGGATGATGCGGTCGGTGATCTCTGTGACCTCTGGCTTGAGCTCTATTCCGCATGCTACGGCCTCTTTTCCGAGATCGGTGAGGACGATTGTCCTGGTCGTGACCGTCTTGTCGGCGATGAGTCCCTGCCTTCCTTTGAGATCCTTGACGATGTTCTTATCCGCATCCTCCTCGCGGATGTTTCCCTCCGCGAGTAACTTGAGGAATGCCTCGTCTGGCAGGACTTTTCCAAGAGCGTCGCGGCCTGCATCCGTGAGAGTGAGCATATTGCTGTCCCCTTCCCTGGAGATTGTGGCGAGCCCTTTTCTCTTGAGCCATCCGATGGCAACCTTGCTGACGTCCGGGATGACCTCGGAGAGCTCGTCCATGCTCATCTTTCCACCGGCCTTGCTGATGCACTCGATGGCTATCCTCTCTGGAAGACCTTTATCGACGACTGATGTGTCCTCGAGGGCTATGTACTTCTGGACATCCTCCGTGATGGTGGCCATCTGCCTGGATTCGAGCCAAAGCGCGGAACGCATGACCTCGACATCCAGCTCGAAACTGCCGTCTTCGATAAGTTCCGCAGAGGTCGCGGTACCCTTCCTCGCATCCAAGGCGAGGAGCAGTCTCTTCTCATTGTAGCTGAGTCCTTTCAGAATCTCTTTGTCAACCATCGGAATCACCATTCGAAATTATCGTATGTCATATCGGCGATTACATCCTTCGCCTTCTCTCTCTTGTCCTGGTGGTCTTCCAGGAACACATTGATCTTCTGCGTGAGACACATCTTGCACTCACCGCACAGGATCTCACCGTTGCGGCATTTCTGTGCGAGCTCGTTGATCTTCTCATCATCGTGCTCGAACATGTAGTAATTGTACTTGAAAACGGAGCATACTTCTGGATTTCCACCCTTCTCCCTCTGCTCCTCCACGGAGACGCACCCTCCGGTGAATGCCCTTCCGACCTTCTTCTTAACGGCTTTCGGGGTATCTGTCGTGTAGATTGTGGCATTCTCATCCGAGGAAGACATCTTATCCTCTCCGGACAGTCCGGGCATCATCTTGCAGCAGATGAGCGCCGGTTTGGGGAACCCGAGCCCTGGCGCCACGTCCCTTGTAACCCTGAAGTGGGGATCCTGGTCAATGCCGCAGGGGATCAGGACGGGGACCTGCCTTCCAGCGTCGACAGACGGCAGGAATGCTGGCGCTGACTGCATCGCAGTGTAGAATATCGAACCGATGTTGGTGGAGTTGTCGAATCCGAATACCGCCTTTGCTGTGGAGAATGTGACCTTCTTCGCAACGCTGAGCGCGATAGGGTAAAGCTTGTCCACATTCTTCGTATTGAGGATGATCTTGGTCTTCTTCGGATCGAATCCGAGTGCTATGAAGTCGAGCGCGTTCTCGTATGCCATCGAGGTCGTGTCGTCAAGCGTGAGGTCCTTGAACAGGAACTTCTCATCGTTGGTCATCTGGAACACCATGTCCACTCCGAACGTGTCCTGGATCCACTTGTTGAAGATCCACGGCATCATATGGCCCAGATGGGTGTTCCCTGAAGGGCCCCTCCCTGTGTAAAGGACGAACTTGTTCCCCTTGTCATACTCGTTGAGCAGGGGTACCATATCCCTGTGGGTGTAGAAGATTCCGCGCCTGAGCATTGGGTGGAGCTTTCCGTATCCAGCGAACCTGTCGAGGAGCACATCATCTATTGGTGTTGTTCCGAACTTCTTCTGGAGCTCATCGTAGTCGATATCCCCCGTGACTTCCCATGGCGTGACCGTGAAATCCTCTGGCATGATTCTCCGCAACGCATACCCTATTATAATATAATCGCGCGAGCGTAAGTATATAGACAGCCGATACCATCACCGAATCATGTGGAAGATTCTCGGAAAAGAAGCGATTTATATCGACATCCCGACAACCTGGAAAGAGAAGATGCTCGAACTCGCCCAGGATGATGATAAGGGTAAAAAGTTCAAGGAGATCATCTCCGTCTCCGAGGTTGAGTATCTCTTCAATCCTCAGACATTGGAGCACACGTTCTTCATCAGACTCTCGGATGACGTCTCTCCCGAGGATATTCAGACCCTTGCAGACGCCACCCTCGATATCCTCAAACCGCTCGAGATCCCCGTCGTCGAGATCGAAGGCGACAGACAGAGGTATCAGGTAGTTATTACGAACTACCACGAACCGGAGATAATCGGACTGAACAAGACTCCCGGAATGTCATCTGGACAGGTCTTCATGCCCATCATACGCTCTCTCGACTCACCGGGACAGCTCAACCAGAAGTTTAACAACCCTGGTTTTTGAAACAAAAAAACGAGGGGGAATCCCCTCGTTTCATTTCTTCTCCATCCATACTTCCAGATTGACCGTGGCTTTGTCCCCGCGGAAAACTCCCAGGATTACCCCCATACTGGCTGCTTTCTCCGTAGGGAATGGGCCCAGCTGGATATCCTTATTGCCTTCCTTATGAACCACGGCAGAGCCGTTGTCCCTTGCGATCACGATATCGAACGGATTGTCTGATTTCGCCTTAACATACACTACGTGTTTGGGTTTGACATCGAGCGGGATCGTCACGACATTACGGTAAAGGCCGTCCGCTGTGGGATCGAAATCTCCTACCCTGACATCCTCCGGACCGAACACTGCGGTCCGCTTCTCGAAAAACGACATGTTATCTGGTATCGCGATGGATACTGTCTGTTATAATCATTCGGGAAAAACAGGCTCGCCCTTCAGTTCATCTAAGTCCGTGGAATAACGCCACATACGAGGATAGCGCCCCTCATCCATGAAAACACGCTCAGTGTCTACAGCTTTACCCTGTGATGCACTCATCACCTTGGACGTCGACATTGCCATCCTTCCGATGGCAATAAGCTCGCCTCTTGCCGTCATCATAGCGACAAGCGCATTCTTGCGGATTTCCTCATCTAGCATATGGATACCGTTGACGTTCAGATCGGCTCCGTGGCATACGGCATCCACCGCCGTAGCTTTGACCACGACCTTAGGCAAAGGCTGTACAAGAACCTCCATCGGAAGTATCATTCCCCTCAGCCAGCTGTCGCGGCCGTTCTGTTGCCAGAACACGTATGCGTCCTTGATATCATGAAGCGGCACGGCACGTGATTCCGTCATCTTTCCGGAACGTGTACGCCTTAGCTCCACCATATTTGCTCCGCAGCCCAACACGTCCCCTATATCCACGCACAGCGTCCTTGCGTACGTTCCGGCATCGCATTCCATCCTGAACAGGATGTCGCGTCCTTTTATGTCCAGGATTTCCAGGGCCTTGATAGTCCTGATCCTGAGCTGGCGCTTGATGGATGACCTCACCGGAGGCAGCTGGTAAATCTTCCCGCAGAATTTTGAAAACACTTCTCTGATTCTTTTCTCTGGACGGTCCCCGTGAAGCCTCATGAGACAGATATACTCCTTGTCCGAAGACAGAACGATATCCGTGAGGCGGGTTGCCTTTCCGAGCGTAACAGGCAGGACTCCGCTGACGTAAGGATCCAATGTTCCCCCATGGCCGACTTTGTCCGCCTTCAGCGCATCCCTGACCCACGCAGTCGCCTGATGGGATGTGGGTCCTGAAGGCTTATCGAGAATTATGACTCCGCCCTTCAGCAATTCGCCGACGGAACGGTCGGATGGTTTCTTTCCCCACTTATCTGGGATGGCGTTCGGGTCTTTGACAATCAATTCGATTCCCCGACAGCCTCGAGAATCTTGGCAAGCACCTGGTCGGGATCGAGATTATCGGTATTGATTACAAGATCGTAAACCGACCTGTCCTCGATATCGATGTCGTAGTACATCTTGTACCTCTTGGCCTCGGACTTTTGACGCTCGATAGTCTTGGCGCATGCCTCTTCAACACTCTCGCCCTCGCGGACTCCGATCCTAGACATACGGACCTCGGGACTTGCATCGATGTAGATCTTCAGTGCAGGGATGTCATTACGGGCGCACATGTATGCAGACAATCTCGACTCTAGGATTATGTTCTCGTTCGCCTTGGCTATCTCGAGAATCCTCGAATCGATCATCTTGTCGATAGAAGGGTCTTTCTCGGCGATATCGCCGAGCTCACCCAAAGTAAGGTTTTTTTCTGCAGCAAGCTGACGGAATATCTTCCCGAAGACGACTGCTTCGAGTCCGAGTGTTTCCGACAGTTTGCTGCAGGCGGTCGTCTTCCCGGATCCGGGAGGACCGCTTATGGTTATTCTCATTCGATCTCAGCTCTCTTAGCTTCAAGGTCAAGCTTTCTGAGCTCCTTCTTGAGGAAGTAGAGCCTGATCAATCTGTTCTCAATCTGTCCGATGGGCAAACTTATCATTGTGTAAATGAAGATCCAAACGGGGAAGTTCATGAACATCATTCCGTTCAGGTCGATAGCACACCAGGGCATCTGAACATGGACGTATCCCCAATTTGCGAAGATTTCGTTCTCCATGTTGAAGTACTTACCGGGTTCGGTGATCAATCCTGTGACCGGGTCAACCGTGCCTGTGAACAGGAAGTACCATACCCATGCGTAGATGGGTATGACGAAGATCATACTGATAGGCATGACCTTCATCATCTGCTCGCTGTTCTTCATCTGCATAGCGGTGACCTGGGGCTGCATCTCCTGCAGCTTCTTCATCTTGAACAGGTTGTTCTCGATCCTGGCCTGGCGCATCTCCTTCTGGAAATCGCTCTGAATCTGCTGAGTCCTTGCCATCTCGATGGGGTTCTGCATGAAACTCCTGATGACGGTACCCATTGTGATCATGATGGTACCAGCGATCACGAGTGTCAGCACAGGATACTTTCCATCGAACGCTATGGCTTGGAAGATGAAATCCAGTGCGCCTCCAATCTGCTGCCTGAATCCGGCAACGGCGAACATGATGATCATGACGAATAGCATTCCGATCATGGTCTTGTTCGACATCATTGGTTGCTGCGACTTGTTGTTCATCATAGCTTCTGGACTGCCTGGATTTGCCATTTATCTTCACTCTCCACCGAAGAATCCCCTCATCATGGGGTTCATCTCCATCATCTGCTCACGACCCATAGCCTCGTAGAAGTGGATCAGGATTCCGACGGTAAGCAGAACTCCAGTTCCGCTTGCGTTTCCGGTTGTTCCTACCATATCTGCGAATGCTGCCAGTGCCCCGACGATTGCTCCTGACATGATTGTGATCGTGGGGATGTACCTCTCGAGCACACGTTTCAGGACACGCGGGTCACGGCGGAAACCGGGCATCTGCATTCCGCTCTTCTGGATCTGGTTGGCGACTGCCTCGGGGCCGAGGTTGGTTGTCTCCACCCAGAACTTAGCGAAGAGGATAGATCCCATGACCATCACTGTGAAGTAGATGGCTACACGGGCCAGATGCTGTATGGTTCCATGGATTCCGTCTCCGTAGTTGGTCGGGTCGAGGATAGGCATAAGCCAATCCGTGAGTCCGCTCGGTGCCGAGAGGTACCAAGCGAGTCCACCGGCTGCAGCGGTCGAACCTGATGAGGTATCGAAGTATCCGATACAGCTGTTGCCTCCGATCAACGGGATGCTGCTGAGTGTGGGGTTGGTGTAGAGCAACAACGCCACCATGCTCACGATTGCGAGCAGAGCAGACATCAAGATGACGGGGATGTTGCTTGCGTACAGCAGTTTGATCGGGTAACGTCCGCGTGCTCCTCTTGCATTTCCGTGAGACAGCGGGAGCTCGATACGTGTCGACTCCAGGTATGCCACGATGAAGAAGATGACGAGTGTTCCGATCAGGGCGATGACGGGGTTGGGCGAACCCAGGAATATGGACTCGTATCCACCGCCAGCCATCTCTGCCGGCGACAGGTTGAACGCATAGTAGAGTGCCCTCGGGATGGTTCCTCCTGGGACCGTGGTGGAACCCATTTCCACCATTTCCCAGTTGAACGTTCCTGTGAACAACTGCTGCGCCACTCCTGCGGCGATGAACAGTGAGATTCCGCTTCCGATACCCCACTTGGACACCACCTCATCCATCATGAAGATGATGTAGGATCCCACGAACAGCTGAAGCACCAGCAAGGCCCTGGCCCAACCTCCTCCGATAGCGGACGAGAGTCCGTCGGAGGGGTTGAGGTAACCCATGACCTGGGGGATTGCTTCGAAGACGATCATGACGATGACCAGCAGTTTGAGGACTGACTGGTAGCATGCCTTGTCATCGCGTTTCGTGAGGTCCAGTTTAATGATTTTTGCTCCGACGAACAGCTGCATTATAATCGAAGCTGTAACAATCGGTCCGATACCGAGTTGCAGTAGCGATCCGGAAGCTCCTGCCATGATTGTTCTGTACTGTGCAAAGAGGTCTAGCATCGACTCTCTGTCTAAGCCATACAGGTACACATTCGTCATGACGAAATAGAGTACCAATATTACGACGACCCACATCATTTTGGTCCTGAAGTGCACGTGGCCTTCAGGCCTCTTGACGGAGGGTAGCCTGTCGGACAAGGGTTTAATCTTGTACAGCAGACTCTGTGTTTCTTCCATCTCTTCTACCTTCCCGATACGTTTACTCGACGATAGATCCGCCGGCTGCCTCGATCTTCTCACGGGCCTTCTCGGACACGGATGCGACTGTCACATTGACTGCGACATCGATGTTTCCGTTTCCAAGGAGCTTGTCGATTCCTGCCTCTGTGAGGTCGAGCTTGTAGGCGTCTCCCTCTTTGGTAGCGAATCCCATCGTGACGAAGGTCTCAATGCACTCGTTGAGTTCCGCGACGTTGATCGTGCGGTTTGCCTCGACTGTGCACTGGGGTCTCTTGAATCCGTGGCGTCCGAAGTAGTCCCTGTTGTTTTTCAGCATTCCGATTTTTCCGGTCTTGCCGTATCCGGCCATACCGTGTCCACCGATGATACCTGCTCCACGTCCGGATTTCTTTCCGCGTCCGTGTGTCCTGTATCCTCTGAATTTCTTGGTTCTGCTTGGCATGTTTCACACCTCAGATCATCCTGTTGATGAGGTCGTTGATCTTGGCTCCCCTGTATCCGAGTGCTCCTCCGTTCTGGAATGAGCGCTTGTTACCCTCGTATCCCTTGACAGGGGGGTGGAGGCGGAGTACGGGTTTGACTCCCTCGACGTCCTTCATCTTGTAGTTGTTCTCAATGATCGCCTTTGCCATCTCGTCGATGGATGCGAACTCGGATTTCTCCTTGAGGTAGTCGTCGGTGAGGGCGTCATCGCCTGCGATCTTTCCGTTTGCACGGATGAGTGCGGCGAGTGTTGCCTCATCGACCTCTCCCCAGGTACAGTAGTCCTTGACTACCTGGAGCATTCCCTTGGTCGAGTCGTTCTCGGGGACGAGAACGCAGTGGTTGACCCTGGTCAGTCCGAGGAGTCCCATGGTGAACTCGATGTTGTAGTTGACATCGGGCTTTCCACGTACACGAATAACAGCGTATGTCATCTTCACTCCTCCTCTGTCTGCTCGTTCTCAGCGAAGCTGATTCCCGTAGGTCCGGAGACGATGTTCAGGTCCTTGACCTGTGCGTCTGTGACCCTCATGCGGGAGGTCATCTTGAGTGCCTCGAAGGTAGCCATCGCGTAGTTGACCTTTGTCTTGGTGTTTCCTCTAGCGAAACCCCAAGAGTCCTGGACACCGGCAAGAGTCAGAAGGCTCTTTGCAACGTCACCGACAGCGAGAGAAACTCCGCGGGGTGCGGGCTTCAGTGTGACTGTGACGGATCCGGATGCTCCCTGGACCTCGAAGGGGAGACTG
>DAXB01000037.1 GCA_002506175.1 Methanomassiliicoccaceae archaeon UBA113 | reverse complement strand
CTTGTTTTTGTCACTGGTCATTTTCATATGACTAATTAACAATCGGTGAGTTCCGCCGCTTATTGATTGTATGGTCGTACAATGCAATCTGATGCATGGTCGTATCAGATTATATGTAGTCGAGTTGTTTTTGACGTTCATCTTAAGTTGGAAACGGTCTTCGTGTTCAAAATGCTGTTTTTCAGTAGATTTCAGTTGTAATCTGTTGTTGTAATAATAGTTCAACACATGTAGTCATGTTGATTCAAATAGGGCAGTCAGATTGTTTTTCTGTGTCGGCTATCATTGCTATCGATGAATCAGGAAACACAGGTCACGGCGGTAGATTCTTTGTTATGGCGGCAATAATAGCAGACAATCCTCGTATACTGAAAGGCATTTATTCTTCGTTGCCTACATCTAAATCGGAACCTAAATTTCATTCTGCATATCCTGAAGCAAAAAGAAGAGTATTGGTTGCTCTGTCACAATCAGATGTAAAGATTGTTTTTGTAACGATTGATAAGTATTCTTCAGAATACAATAATATTCGTGGCAATGATTTGATTAGGCCGTATTATTTGAATTGTTAAAGAAATCGGCTATGTGTTGAAACGTAACGATGTTGGAATCTATCTGGATTCAATATCATCCGTAACAGCAAACGAGTTTTCAAAAATGGCAGAATCTGTTTCTTCTTCTTATCGGAAAAATGTCAGACGTAGCATAAAAGTTGACTCAGCTCAGTATAAGTGTATACAGTAGTTGATTTTGTTGCAGGATCTATAAGACGCGCCTACGAGTATCATGATATAGCTTGTTTTGAAATAATAATGAATAAAGTATCCGTTGCCCGTGGGCTTTGATTGCTGCATACAGCGGCCTAGCACACACGGGTCTTATCTGGATAAGTGAACAGAGCTGTGGTCGATATTTATTATTTATCTAGAGTTGTTTGTTTTATTGTTTTTATTTGTTGATTTGGATTAATTCAAAGAATAATACATAGTTCGCGTAGCTTTTCATTTCTTGATCCAATTCGTGTGGATATCATTTTGGGCAATTAGCTCTGTGAACTATTTTTTTGAGTAATGTTAGGATTTTTTTCGAGTTTCAATAATTCTTTTTACATTAATTTTTAACTTTTAACTTTACATAAAGTTATAATTAAATAATAGAAGTGCCATGTAGTACTATGAAGACCCCGGAAGCAGCACCGGAGCTGTCGCTAGGAGGAAAGATCACTGTCGATCTGAGTGTGCGGCAACAGGCCAAGGAGCTGAACGGGAGGTATCTTCATTGGGACGATCTGCAGGAAATGGACTGCGGATCGACCAGCCGCGAAGCTCTTTGGACCTTCATGAAGGTTCTGAGAGCCGGAACGGCCCTGGTCCTGGAGCTGTCCGACACCAGATTCGAGTATAATCTGACCGGGGAGTCCAGGAGCATCCTCCATGAGCTGGATGCGAGTCTTGCCAAGGGGCTCATGCCTGCAGCCATCGGGGAGAGAAGGAGACCCATGTACGCCACCGGATCCATCATGGAGGAATCCATAGCTTCCGCACGTATCTCTGGCCACCCTTGCGATCCCAAGGAAACGAAGAGGATGCTTAGGAACCGGGAACGCCCTGCCGACATGCAGCAGCAGGCAGCAGTGAACGAGTATGAGGCTCTGCTGTATGTCAGGAACAGGCTCGACGAACCATTGGACATGGACCTCCTAAGGGAGGTGAACGCGACAATAATGCGTTCACTCCGGTCTGATGTGACCAAATGGTTCGAAGAGGAGGACATCGTTACCCTTCAGTGTCCTCGTTCACAGATGGATCACACGGGGGTGGAGTCGGCGCTCGAAGATCTGTTCGTCTTCGTAAACGAAGCGGACCGTTCCACCCACCCGATGGTAAAGGCGGTCATTCTCCATTTCGCCTTGTGCTATCTCCATCCATTCCCGGACGGCAACGGTCGCACTGCCAGGGCCATGTTCTACTGGTGTGCCCTCAGGGAGGGCTATGATTTCATGGATTACCTTGCGGTATCCAAGGCTGTGGAGGAAACATACGACGGTTATATCGGGTCGTTCCTGAGATCCGAGACCGACGGAAACGACATCACCTACTTCATCGACTACAGCCTCAGATCCATCCGCAGATCCATGGATATCTTCACCGAGTACCTCGACAGGAGGATAAAGGAGCAGGACGAATCCCTCAAGGATGTCCGTGTGTACGGGTTCAACACGAGACAGGGGGAGCTCCTCGCCGAGCTGAAGGCTTCGGCTTATCCCCTGTCGGTGTACGACCTGAGTGCAAAGTACCGCACCTCGGAACAGAACATACGCAGGGACCTGCTGAGGCTTGCAGACTGCGGATTCGTCAGCATCTGCGGAAGGGAAGGTCACAGGACGACCTATGCTTACTCCGGCAAGGAGTGACCGGTGAGCTCCCCGATCCTTTTCAGGATCGCATCCATTTACTCATCGGTCGTCCTTTCATGACGTTGCCAATCTTCTCGGCACCATACCGTCCTCCGATAGGCCGTCATTCGGTGGTTGGGGGTTTTATAGGGATATGCGCATCATCGCATCATGTGGACTGGGGTAGAGATACTGTACGGGATACAGGAGTTCAGGCTGGCGAATCCGTTCTTCGAGCAGCTGGCCGTAGCTTGTTCTTCGAGAGTCATGTATCTGATCCTCCCCATCCTGATAGCTTTCCTGTTCTACTGGTGCATCAATAAGAGGCAAGGGGAGGTCATAGGGGTCGGTTGCGTATCCGCTATGGTCTTCAGCATGACGGTCAAGTTCGGTATCGCCATGCCCCGTCCTTGGGACCTCGATCCGAGGATCATAGAGGTGCAGGGCGTTCATGCAGACGGATTATCGTGTCCGAGCGGTCATTCCGCCATAGTGACATCCGCATTCGGTGCAGCTGCATGTTTTTCCAAGCATATGATCTCCAAGATCCTTCTGGTCCTCCTGATCGTTCTGGTCGTGTCGGCAAGGCTGATCCTATGCGTCCATACCCCTCTGGATATCATCGTGGGAGTGAGCATAGGTGTCGCATCCGCGATCATCGCATGGAAGCTCATCGATTATTCCTATACGAGCGAGAAGGCATACTGGATCGTCACTGCGGCTTATGTGGTGTTCTTCACAGTGATGTTCATCGTTGCGTACTTCTTCTGGGGAGCGGACATCCCCTCTCTGACAGAGTATATGGGATTCTTCTACGGGGTGTTCATCGGAAGGGCTCTGGAGCATGTGTATGTGAAGTACGAGATTCCGGAGCTGTCATGGAAGAAGCATGCCAAGAGGTACCTGATCGGAATACTGACTTCGGCAATCATCCTCGTAGTGTTCCTGGCTTTGGATCCCGTGTACGGCACCCTCATCGGCGGACTGATCATGATGCCGTGGGCGTTCGCCGGTTATCCGATGCTAATGAAGAAGTGGAAATTCCTGAACTGAATTAGAACAGCGTGGTCTGCATCGATTTCGGAAGGGGATCGTCCACGATATGGTCCATGGGATGGTTCCTGCAGTATATCTCCTGTTCGCGAATGGATGACAGATGAATCATCTGACCTTCATCTATCATAAGTTCTCCGCAGTTTCTCCAGAAGAACGACACTCCGTTCCTGATGCACGATTCCCTTACGGATTGCACCCATTTGATATCGCACGGCCTCGGTTTTCCGCCGTACTCTCCGCCGAGGTAGATGCAGTCTATCCTTCTCTTCGAGAGCAATGCTTCGGCATCCACTTCACCTATCATCGGGGCGAGGAAAACATCCCGCTTCACGGATGGGATGTCCATGAGGATGCCCACGCGTTCGTCCCAGCTCTTCTGGTCTTCCGCACTTACCGACAGGCGGACGTTAGGATATCCGTCCTCCCAGTCTTTGGGGAGGCAGTCCACGATCCTATGGGGCCTCTTGGTGAGTATCTCGAACGTCAGGTCCTTCCTCTTGCGGATGATGTCCCACGCATCATCCCTCCAGCTGTCTGCCTCCTCTATGAAGAAATCCCCGGTCATGGAGGTCAGGACAAGTTTGTCTTTCAGCACGTAGCCGCCATCTCTGTTCCTTCTCAGAGGTAGGTCGAACTGCGTCTTGGACAGCATGACCATATCGCTGCCCGGAACCCCCCTTGCTTCGTTTCCGAGGAACATGTAGCAGTTCCTGCACCCTTCGCTGACTCTATGGCATCCGTGCCAGGGGTTCCAGGATGTGGATCTCAGGATGTACACTGGCATATCGGGGTCATCGCAGCGTTCGGCCATGATCATATGATGTCGGGGGACGTAGTTATGACCTGCGGTCAGATCGCGATGGTCGGTGAATAAATGGAAAAATGGGAGGGAAGGCCCTCCCTTGGGGGTTTCAAGGTTTGTTCTTACGACTGCTGATGGCAAGTGTCGCGATCACGACAAGGAACGCGATGACCATTGTTATGATGATCATCATGTTAGCACTGATGGGGCACTTCTTCTCAGGCTCGACGTTGACGTTGAGGTCCTTGGTGGTCGTTCCCATGGAGCTGGCCATTTCGTCGAGAAGCTCCTTGATCGCGGGAGCGGCCTTGCTGAGAGCTTCTGTCATGTTCATCTGTTCGGATACCTTGAATCCCAGTGTCTCGCCGACTTTCAAGTCGGAGACCCCGGGCATGGTATCGTTCTGATCAGCTACCGGTTCATCTGCGAACTGGAGCAGGGCGATACTGGAGGCGGCCATCATCAGTACGACCATGACTGCCATGATTTTTTTCGTGTTCATCGTATAAACCCTCTTTATGCGATAGGATATCGCTCGTATCGTTGTCAGTATTATTATAGTATAGTATGGAGGCATTCGACATCAAGGGAATGCTTCGATAGGCAATTCCCATATATCGTAGTCCTCATCCTTATGGCTATGGAGCATCCGGCACCGATTCAGGCAAAGAACCGCAGCGAGTTCAGATCATGGCTGTTCGAGAACCATGAAAGTGCGAAGGAATGCTGGGCGTTCGTACAATTCAACGGTGAAAGCAAAGGATTGACCTACCTAGATGCCGTGGAGGAGGCTCTCTGCTTCGGATGGATAGATTCCACGAAGACCAAGGATCCGGACGGGAGGGTATGCCAGAGGTTCTCTCCCCGCAGGAAAGGTTCTTCATGGACGGAACTGAACAAAGCCAGATGCAGGAGGCTGGAGAGGCTCGGGCTGATGACGGATGCGGGGAGGGCGGTCATGCCGGATCTGGATGAGGTTTTCGTCATAGAGGACGACATCCTTGCGGCTTTGAAGGAGGACCCCATCGTATGGGAGAATATACAATCCTTCCCTGAGCTCTATGTCAGAGTTAGGATCCATAACATCCAAGCTTACAAACCCGAACGCGATAAGAGGCTCGAGAGGTTCATTGCGTACAGCCGCAGAGGGGAGATGTACGGTGAATGGAACGATGGCGGAAAGCTTCCGTGAGAGGTATTCCCAATCGCATTGTGCCTTCGTTATATGCCGACCAATCCAATAAAAGTGTGTGGATCGGCGGCGACATCCTCATCAGACGTTTGAAAGAATACGGGGTTTCCCCCGTCATTCAGACTCTGCGAGTCTCGTTCTTCATACGGTGCACGATATAGAGCATGCCGATGATTGTAAACAGGACTGCTGCCAACGAGATGACAACCTGGAAGATGTAACCCGAGGTTTTGTCCGCGGACACGAGCTCCAAGCCCTCCATGGCCTCTGCCTGGAGTTCCTCTGAACTAGATTCGTTCTCGCTTGCTACCGGTATCATCATGCCGAATGCCGCTATCAGAAGCAACGCCGCCATGACTTTTACTTTGTTCTTAGCGTTCATGTGTTTCGCCTTTCGACGTTACCAGTACCATTTTTTTCGATGGATATAAAGGACACCTACACAAACTGATTACAAATTTGGATGTCGTGGTGTTGTCAATAATAGTAAGTAAAAAACCGGCGTGGTTCAAAAGACGGGTAGCAATATCAGGAAAACAGGTGTAAACACCGTTTACATGGGAAGAACATCATTCTTTTGATGTAACGGTTAGCTTGAACCTCCAACCGTTATTCCGTCCATCCGCCCTTATGATATCGTATTATAGTCTGAAACTATTCTTATCATGTCGAGCGGATGTCACGAGCGGAACGATTGGAGGAGACGTAATGAAAACGGATGTGAAGAAGAACGGCGAGGAGTTGATTGTTGCAGTCGAGGGGGAGATCGATACATTGACATCCCCGGATCTCAAGACTGCGATCGAGGAGAATTCCGCAGGTGTGCGCACCATAATCCTCGACCTTGAAAAGACCGAATACGTGTCGTCCGCAGGCCTCAGGGTCTTCCTCGAGACAAAGAAGGCGATGGACAGGTCATCAGGAAAGTTCATCCTCAGGAACGTGAACGAAAGCGTCATGGCCGTCCTCAAGATAACCGGTTTCACGAAGATCCTTACAATCGATTGAGAAAGATCCCATGGTCTCCCTCAACAGCTTCAGCAATATCCTGAGATGGGATTACTCGGATATCCAGGATGACCCCATTTACAAGAACGAGGTCCAGGCCAACCAGGTCACGGCATTCGCTCTGCTGTGCAGCGCCATCGTGATGGTCGCCGTCTGTGTGATGGTGGTCATCGGACTGATGTGGTACGACAAGATCGGGTTCGTGTACATCACCGCCATATGCGTCTTCATTCTCGCTCTTCCATCTCTCATATGCTTCTACTACAAGGGGCGGAAGAGTTGGATCAAGTTCATGCTGGTGTTGGCGCTCCTGGGAGTCATCAGCATCCTTTATCTGGTCTTGTGTGTCGATGTCCTCATTCTAATCCCGTTGCCCATGATCCTATCCCTGAGGTACTTCTCGAGGAGGCTGACGCTGTACACCATCGGTTTTACATACGTTCTGTTCCTCTTCGCGGTGATTTTCAATGTCATTCTCAACGTGTACATCAATATCACCGTACTGGATCTCGCAGGTGTGACGATTACCGTCCATGATTCTTTGGTGGATGCGATCCAGGAGGCAGCCATGAACGCGTATGGAGACGGTTACACATATGCCGTCCTGAACCTGGAGCTGCTCAATGATTACATCCCCAACGCACTCTTGCTCCTATTATTCTCGATCATCTGTCTCTCCGCCGCTTCCACCGGCAAGAGGATGATGGAGGAGGGAATGGCTATCGCAGAGTCTACGACCCGTCTCAAATCGGAGCTGAAGACCGCTTCGGACATCCAGCTCGGAATGCTCCCCGAAAAGTCCTCCAGGAAGTACGAGTATAACCTGTGCTGTTCAATGACGCCTGCCAAGGAGGTCGGAGGGGATCTGTACGATTATTTCATGGTCGACGAGAACCGTTTGGCCATCATTGTGGCGGACGTTTCCGGGAAGGGAGTGCCCGCCGCGTTGTTCATGGCTATCACCAAGACGCTCTTGAAGGACAACCTGGCTGATATGGGGCTCTCGGAGGCCGTCACAAGGGTCAACCAGACGCTCTGCAACAATAACAAGGCGAATCTCTTCGTCACTGCATGGGTCGGTGTCGTGGACATCAAGAACAACAAGCTCACATACGTCAACGCGGGACACAACCCTCCTCTGGTAAGGCATGGTAACGGGGATTACGAGTACCTCGAATCCGATCCCGATATAGTGCTTGCCGCGTTGGACGGCTATCAGTACGCGCAGGTCGAAGTGGACATGACGCCGGGGGACAGGATCTTCCTGTATACGGACGGAGTCACGGAGGCCAAGGATTCGAAGAGCGGAATGTACGGGGAAGACAGGCTCAGGGAGTATCTGAACTCCCACTATGATATCGAACCTGAGCAGTTGGTCGCCGGTTTGAAGGATGATATTGACGGTTTCGCATGCAAGACGGAGCAGTTCGATGACATGACCATGCTCTCTTTCTATTACATGAACAGCAGAGAGGGCCAGAAGGGGCGTATTTACAAAGCCTCCGTATCAGAACTGCCGAAGGTCCAGGAGTACATCTGCGAGGAGGTGGATGGCGCTGAACTGTCGGATACGGACCTCAGCATGATCAAGGTCTGCGTCGATGAGATGTTCGCCAACATCGCCAATTACGCTTATCAGGAAAGGGACGGGTCCGTGAAGGTCGTCACGGATTACAAGGACGGTACGCTGAAGCTGCAGTTCATCGATTCCGGAATACCGTTCAATCCACTGCTCAAAGAGGATCCTGACGTCAGCCTGTCATCCGAGGACAGGGATATCGGGGGATTGGGCATATTAATCACCAAGACATACTTCGACCGCATGGAGTACGAGTATGCTGGAAACCAGAACGTCCTCACTCTGTACAAATCATGGGAGGGATCCGAATGAATGTATACGATTTCGATGACACCATATTCCATCCAGACTGCACGGCTAAGTTCGCGTTTTACTTCGCCGTCAGGCAGCCGAGCCTGTTCGTCACATATCTGCCGAAATGCATCAAGGCGTACTCTAGATTCAAGAAGAGGGTGATCCCCAGATACGAGTTCGAGCTGACGTTCTTCAGTTTCATCCCGAAGGTCAAGGATTTCGACAGGAAGATCAACGATTTCTGGGATAAGAACATCAAGAACATGTCCGCTTGGTACATGGCACAGAAGAAACCGGACGATCTCATCATAAGTGCATCACCGGATTGCATCATAGCACCTATCGCCGAGAGGCTCGGGGTGAACCATGTCGCATCCGAATATGACCGCGAGTACGGGGTGCTGTGCGGCAACCTTATGTTGGCGCAGTCCAAGGCGCAGTACATCATCAATCAGGGCATGCCTGTAATCGACAACTTCTATTCAGATTCGCTCTCCGACACACCGATTGCTCTATGTGCGGAGAAAGCATTCTTGGTATTGGACAAGGCTCAGAGGCCGGTCCCTTGGCCCAAACTCACGAAGGAGAACCTCGAGGACATCTCGAGGCAGATCGATGTAGGGTGGGAGGATATAGATGACTGAGAAAGAGTACCTGGCAGCGGTGGACATAGGTACAACCAGCATCAAGATGGGGATATTCGACACATCCGATCTGGATCTGAAGGTGTTGTGCACCGAGGATATCGCCATGGACATCAACGGTGAGGAAGCCGTCCAATACCCGGATGAGTGGTGGGATGTCATATGCCACGGCATAAGTGGTTTGGTGAAGGACCTCGGAGCCCCTGTGGAATCCATTAAATCCATATCGTTCTGCTCGCAGACCGGTTCGTTTATACCTATAGACGAGTCCGGAACACTCTTGTTCGATTCCCTCAATTGCATCGATGGAAGGGGTATAGAGGAATACCGGAAGGGTATGACCAAGGGCATCAAGATAGAGGGCATCAACGCAAGGAAGATACTCGCATGCATACGCGAGAACAAGGCCGGACCAGCTTCCCACAAGGATTTCATTTGGAAGTACCTCTGGTTCAAGAACAACAAGCCGGAGCTTTACGGTCAGACATACAAGTGCCTGGATGTGAACAGCTACATGCTCTACAGATGCACGGGCAAGATGGCGATATCGTTCGATTCTGCGTTCGTGTACCTCCTTCCGAACATCAAGACGGCTCAATGGAGCGAGAAGCTCTGCAGGATGTTCGGGGTGGATATCAACCATCTCCCGGACATGTACTATTCTACGGATCCGGTAGGATGCCTAACCAAGGAGTCGGCTGAGGCTTTGGGACTGTCGGAGAATGTCGTGGTGTACGCAGGCGGAGGGGACATGTCGATGATCCATCTGGGATCCGGCGCCTTGGCCGAAGGGGAGCGCCATATATACGGAGGAAGCTCCGCTTGGATAGGTACGGCCATGAACAGGCAGATTGTGGATATCTCATCGATGATGGTCGGTATTCCAGGAGCCTTCAAAGGATTCTACAATTATCTGGCGGAGCTCGAGGTGGCCGGTACATCGTTGGAATGGGCCATCGTCGACATCCTGAAGGAAGGATTCGACATATTGGATTCCAAGGACTCGTTCTCTACGCCCGGAGCCAACGGAGTGGTGTTCACCCCATGGATCAACGGAATACGCGCACCCAAGCAGGATCCTGATGCCAGCGGATCACTGAGGAACGTCAAGCTGGGAACTTCCCGTTATGATATCTGTAGGGCAATCATCGAAGGAATAGCATTCCATGTCAGATGGATGTCCGAGGCATCGGACCGCAAGACCAAGCATGCCGATGAGGCGTACTTCGTGGGAGGCATGGCAAGATCGGATCTCATCTGCCAGATCATGGCGGACATCACGGGATCCAGGATAATGGTCCCGTACAACCCCCAGCAGGCAGGCCTGTATGGTGTTGCAATGTGCTCCATGGCCGGTAAGATGGGCATCAAGGACATTACAGAGCTGAAGAAGTACGTCAGGATAGAGAGGACGTTCGAGCCTAACCCCGATTACAAGGAGCTCTACGACAAGTGCTTCGAGAGGTTCGTGGACATATACGAGCGGACATCAAGAGAGCCGATTCTGAAGCTGGACCGCTATCTTAACGTCATCAAGGAAGTAGAGATCCCTGGATTCGAGAGGTCTAAGAACACCGCCCCTTAAAATTTG
>DAXB01000052.1 GCA_002506175.1 Methanomassiliicoccaceae archaeon UBA113 | reverse complement strand
GTGAGAAGACCGAGAGGCGCTGATTGATTTAAACCATACAAGGGGGCTTCGGCCCCCGTTCTATTACTTGGGGGATATTAAATGACAGAAGAAACAGCGCAGCTTACGCGTAGCGTTAGCTGGAAAGACGGAATGTTCGTCGCATTGGGAGTACCGCTCCTGATCCTTCCGTCCCTGTACGATGTGGGTTCCATGATTTGGGCCCTCTGTATTTTCACTTGGACCGTTGGGGTTATCCAGGGGTTCGTGCAGAACATCGCATATGCGGAGATGGTGACGACATTCCCTCAGGCAACCGGAATCCCCGGTTGCGCACAGGCGGTATTCAAATCGCAGAATGCCGACCCTAAAAAGATCGATAAAAGCAAGTTCATCGGTGCGTTCGCATCCTGGTGTTACTGGTTCGCATGGACGCCCGTGGTGTACATCTTCTCCGGGCTCATCGTCGAGTACATCGGAGTGATGTTCGGACTCACCATCACAGGATGGGAGCAGGTCGCATTCAATATGGCAGTGATCATTATCGTAGTTGCCGGAATGTACCTTTTGTCGTCCCGCGGATTGGAGGGTGGCGGAAAGGTCGCCCTCGTCCTCGCGGTTGTATCGCTCATTCCCATTATCATCATCCTATTCGGAGACATCGGACAGTTCAGTTTCGACAGAATCTCCGAGGCATGGAACTGGCCGATCATCGGATACGGGGACCTCGCATCAGTGGTTCTCGTCCTCGGATGTTTCGGACTCGGGCAGTGGTCATCATGTGCTTGGGAGACTGCGGCCATCTACGGTCCCGAATACAAGGACCCCGGAAAGGACACACCCAAGGCATTGTTCGCCTGCGGAGCAATCTGCCTCGCGATATACTTCCTCGTCCCGTTCCTCGTCTACGGGGAGCTCGGACAGAGCGGACTCATGGATGCAGGCTACCACGCACTGTACCCCATCGCCATCGCGGCGTTCGGACAGATCGGCGGAATGATCGCATTGGTCGTGCTGATCATCGCCATGATCCTGATCATCCAGACGGGATTCCTCGGTTCCTCCAGGTCGCTGTATTCCATGGCGAAGGAAGGCAACCTCCCCGGAT
Source organism: Methanomassiliicoccaceae archaeon UBA113 (assembly GCA_002506175.1). Classification (GTDB taxonomy): domain Archaea; phylum Thermoplasmatota; class Thermoplasmata; order Methanomassiliicoccales; family Methanomethylophilaceae; genus Methanoprimaticola. The sequence continues at coordinate 1,957 of DAXB01000052.1, read as the reverse complement.
GGTTCGCAAAGCTCAACAAGAACGGAATGCCCACCAACGCCATGGTGTTCATCTCGGTGTTCAACTGCATCCTGATGTTCGTCCTGAGCGTCCTCCCCATCTTGGGAATGGATGCATCCGTCATGACGGTCCTATCCGCATCCGCGATGGGATACGCCATCGCCAACTGCATCGCACTCGCGGCATTCGTGAAGTCCAGGAGGGATCCCCGTTACAAGGACCTCGAGAGGCCCTTCAGGGCACCCAAGTTCTACACGTACGTCGGTGCGATCATGTGCGCCCTTCAGGTCGTTCTGCTGTGCTGTCTGCTCTATTGGAGCTACGTCGCATCGAACAACACAGTCCTTCCCGCGATCATCGGAGCGGTAATCCTGCTCTGTTACATCCCGGTCTGGATCTGGGTTCAGAAGAAAACATCTCAACCACGTGATTGAAAACCATTTATGCGGGGGACGGCTCGTATTCCTTCAAGCCCCCCGCAGTTTCCTTTTCTAAATTAGACTGGACGTTTTAGGCCAATCGGATATGATAATAGATCATGTCCAGAATTCGCTTCCAGACCTTGTATGTTTGACGCTCTGGACCCTCATATGCTCCACCACATCATGGAATCCGTCGTGTCCGAGGACATTCTTCGCGTTGCTCATGAAATCGTATCCGTAGCGCCTATGCATCCTCTTCAGGTGATGCTCCATCTCGGTCACAGAGGAATCGTCTTCGATGGGGAACAGGGTGGTCTGCCTCTTCTTTTCGTTCGACAGATTCACGATGCCGATGCCGATCCTCCTGACTGGGGATCTTCCGGATCCGTCTAGCAGAGACCATGCGGCATGAGCGACATCCATGGGTCCGCCAATCACGAGGTTGTTCGCGTAGCGGGTCACGGTCCGTCTGTCGGCATAGCTTATTTTGAGGATGATGCCGGTGCCTTTCAGTCCGTATCTCGACGCTTTCTCCATGATGTCCATGGACATCAGCAGGAGGACGTCCATCAGGAGCATGTAGTCGGAGACGTCCCTCTGGAACGTGGTCTCGCGGCTTATCGACTTGGCATCCTCAGGTCTGTAAGGAGTGACCTCGCGTTCGTCGATGCCCTGTGCGAGACCTACTAGGAATCTCCCCTGCTGTCCGAGAATCCTCTCCACATCGTTCCTGACGTCGAGGATGTCGGATACCTTCTCGATGCCCAGTGCGGATAACTTGTCGTAGGTCTTAGGGCCCACGGAGAAGAGTCTGCGGACATCGCGGTCAGACATCAAGGATACGAATTCGTCAGGGGTCTGGATCTCATAGTAGCCGTCCGGTTTCATCTCCTCGCTGGCGGTCTTGGCCGCCGCCATGCAGTAGGATAATCCGACGGAGCATGTGAGCTCCATCTCCTTCAGAGTCCTCTCCTTGATCAGATGCGCTATCTCGCGTGCCCTCTCGAAGGTCCCTGCGGTCTCGGTGACATCCAGATAGGCCTCGTCGAGTGCGACGGGCTCCGATGCCGTCGAATACGGATCCCAGATCTCGTGGAGCTGCTTGGACACCCTCTCGTACTTGGCATGGTCGGGGTGTATGAAGACACCATCGGGACAGAGCTCGTACGCCTCCTTGACGTTCATCGCGGAATGCACCCCGTACTCCCTGGCCTCGTAATTGCAGGTGGCCACCACGCCTCTCTCGTTGGGTCTGGCCCCGACGATGACGGGCTTACCTTTCAGGGAGGGGTCGTCGCGGATTTCCACGGAGGCATAGAATGCATCCATATCCACATGGATGATTATACGTTCCTTCATGGTTTGTTCCTGCATCGCGAGTCCCTCCGTCCGATCATATGTTGATGATACGACGCGTAGACGGTATATAAGCCTCAGAGGGGGGTGGCCGAAAGTGAACAGATTCTATAATTCATTTGCACGCCGATGCAATGTTTGCATAAATTTATGAAATTTCGTAAACTTTTGTATATTAT
>DAXB01000043.1 GCA_002506175.1 Methanomassiliicoccaceae archaeon UBA113 | reverse complement strand
GAAGACCCTCACGTCCTACGTAGGGTTTTTCATCGTTCTCGGATGCATATTCCTCGCATTCGGAATACTGTCCTTGTCATCGGGCAATCCGGTGGGCGGATCCGTCCTGCTAATCTTGGGAATAATCATCATGCTCGTTCCGTTCTTCATGAAGAATAGGTTCATGAACAGGCGTCTGATAACATTCGGGCGCGGCGCTAAGATCGGAACCTTCATCGTGTTGTCAATTCTGGTCGTGGCCCCTCTCATGGCCATCGGATACGGGGAATCATCCTCTGAAGCCGTAAGTGTTCAGATAGGTGAGGAGCAGCTTGTGATCAAGGCGCCTATGGTGAACGAGACTTTCAGCTATGCGCTCATAGAGGGTCTGACATACGATCCCGAATTCGATAAAGGATCTCGCGTTGTGGGCTACGGAACACCTACGATAAAGAGCGGAACATTCCATAATGCAGCATTCGGCGATTACACGCTCGCATCTTACACGCAGGTCAAACCGTGCGTGTTCTTCCAGTATGAAGGGCATTATTATGCCTTCAACCAGAGTGATGATGCGAAGACCCTTGCGGCTTTCGAAGCCATCAAAGAGAAGATCGATTCCATCCCGAGTTTGATACTTACAGTTTTTGACTGACCCAGCTTTCGCTGAACCATGCGTTTTTCGCATACGGTTTCCCCGTTCTCAGTTAGCGTTTATCGGACCGAGAACCTGTCGATCGTTGCCTAATCGGGTGCCTTCGGCACCCTTTCAGGTCATTTTTGACCCTGGATCAATCTTATCATAGACCCGAAATTGCCGAATATGCGTCTCTTCAGCTCCCCGTCCCTCACCAGAACCGTAAGTGAGAACGAGCTCAGATCCTCGCACAACGATTCTGTCGTTACATCTGTATTTCGGATACAGGAACCTCACCATCGACAGACAGAACAGGGCCAGGGAACTCATCGGGATCCTGCCCTTTATCGCCGCTTCGCTAATGCATCCGGTCGGTTTCCGATCGATGCCATGCAAGTCCCTGAACGCGGTCTCCACCTCGCTTTTCGCACGGTACAGTTCGAGCACCTCCTACGCCGACAATTCCCTGTTCGTCGAGAGCACGAATAATCCTTCGCGACCTGAGATCATGGATGAAACGGCCATATCGATGGCCGTTTCCCACCGGATGATCCCGACGGAATCTGTATCGGATTGGAGCCGCTCCGAGTTCGAAGGTGCGGATGCCGTTCGGTCTACTTTCCGAGACGGTTTCGGAGAGTCCGGACTAAGGTCCTTAGATTCCGTCGAACGGCTGGATGCCGGCGTGTTGTCAGGATGACCGCCTAAGGACCTTAGATTCCGCAAATTTCATTTTCGGCTACCTCCCCTTTTCACGCTTATATACTTATCCGAACGATGTGTACTGCATGGCATGGGAACCGCGCTACAGGTCGTACAAGCTGATCCTCTATCCCAACGAGGAGCAGAAGAGGCAGATCGAGAGGAACCTCTGCGTGCAGCGCATCGTCATGAACGCGTGCATATACTATGCCAGGTACGTGAAGGATCATACGGGATATCTTCCCACGCAGTTCGACATGAACAGGCTCTGCACCGAGATCTGGAAGAAGAACGAATGGATGCGCGACGGCGTCTACCAGAACAGCCTGAATGCCATTGCCAAGCGCGTGCTGGACTCCTGCAAGAATGCTGACGGGAAGAAAGGGAGCTGCATGCCCAGGTACAGGAAGCCGGAGAGCATGAGGTCCTTCGGGTACATGTCCAACAAGTCCTTCTCGGTGATCGATACCGATGACGGCGGCAAGACCAAGAGATGTGTGAAGCTCGGGAAGTTCAAGACGCCCATACGTGCAAGGAACATGATAGAGATCACAGGGACTCCCGTGTCATGCGTCGTCGGCAGGACAAGGGACGTCAACCCCGAATACTGGTGCGTGATCCAATGCCGCGATCCCGCGGCATCCGGGGAGTTATGCATCTTCGACGAATAGTCCGTGGGAGTCGATCTGGGGGTGTCCAATGTCGCGGTGCTGTCGGACGGGAAGGTGTTCGGTAACGATCATGAATACAAAAGGAGGAAGGAGAGGTTCGAGGAGCTCCACAGGAGCTTCTCGAAACACCGGTGCTCCCCGGACAACAAGAAGCACCTGTCGAAGCTTCAGCATGCGTATAAGAAAATGAAGAACCACAGGAACAACACCCTCCATGGGATAAGCAAGTACATCGCAGAGAAGTACGAGACGATCTTCATGGAGGATCTTTCGATAAGCGGGCTCAGGAAGAGGTCCAGAAGCAGGAGTATGACACAATCCTACGATGACGCATCCTTGGGGAGACTGACCGATATGATATGCTACAAGTCCGAAGATACCGGGCATACCGTACGGTTCGTCGACCCGAGGAACACATCGCAGATATGTTCCGGATGCGGATGCTTCGTGAAGAAGGACCTGAGCGTACGCGTCCATCAATGCCCGCGCTGCGGGCTGACGATGGACAGGGACCTCAATGCGGCGAGGAACATACACTCGCTCGGGTTGGCCGGCAACCCGTTCCCTGCATAACGGGGAGGATCGCCTAACCTCCCGCGGACGCCCTCGTATGGCGTCCGCGGAGGAAGGCACTGCAAGCGGGCCGAGAGGTCCGTGGTTTGACATAACTGTCAAACTCGGGTTCCATAAAGAATTGATTAAACCATAAAACGGCGGGGTCAGGCCCCGCCTTATTGTTGTTTTCGATCCGTGTTCAGTGCATAAGGTAGAACACGAATCCGGACCAGATCT
>DAXB01000010.1 GCA_002506175.1 Methanomassiliicoccaceae archaeon UBA113 | reverse complement strand
CAAATTTTAAGGGGCGGTGTTCTTTATATTACACGCGCAGGCGTGTTCTTTATATATTGTAAGTCCATCGCCGTTTTTACGTAAACTCAGGACCCACTCTCGATATTTCGTGAGCGAACACTGAGAGCTCCTTCCGGAAGGAAACGGAGCTTGAACGAATCCCCTCGGGGATCATTTACGGAGGAATTAAAATGGCCAAAGCGAAGAAAGACTCGCAGCAGACCGAGGATGAGAACTTCAACTATATCGTCCGTATCGTCAACTCAGATATCGACGGACAGAAGAGAGTCGTCATCGGTCTCCAGAGCATCAAAGGAGTCGGAAAGAGGGTTGCACAGATTGTTGCCAAGAAGGCAGACGTCGATCCCGCAGTCAAATTCGGATCCCTTCCCGACGACAAAGTGAAAGAGATTGAGACACTCGTCAAGTCCTACGTTGAGTACGCACCCACATGGGCAATCAACAGGCAGATCGATTACGAGACTGGAGCAGATATGCACCTGTTCGGACAGGACCTTGAGATCATCCAGAAAGAGGATATCAACAGGATGAAGATGATCCGCTGCTACCGTGGAATCAGGCACGAGGGACACCACAAGGTGAGAGGACAGAGGACACGCTCCAACGGAAGGAACGGACTTACTCTGGGAGTTACTAAGAAGTGAGGTGTTTTAAATGGGAGATCCAAAGTTTTCAAGAAAGACATATGACACCCCTTCGCACCCTTGGCAGGGCGAGAGGATCAAGGCAGAGGTTGAGGTCGTCAACCAGTTCGGACTCAAGAACAAGACCGAGGTCTGGAAAGCAGAGACCATCCTCAGGAACCTGAGGAAGCAGTCCAGGGACCTTCAGGCAGCACTGAGGACCGGAGACGCACAGGCTAAGAAAGAGGCAGACGCGCTTCTCGCAAAATGCGGAAAGCTCGGATTCCTCAACATGGATGGAACACTGAACGACATCCTCACACTGAAGGACGAGGATGTTCTCTCCCGCCGTCTCCAGACAATCGTCTACGAGAAGGGACTGAGCAGCACCATCAAGCAGGCACGTCAGATGATCACCCACGGACACATCTTCATGAACGGACACAGGGTCACAGTTCCCGGATACATCGTCTCAAGGGCCGAGGAATCCTCGATCGAGTACAACCCCGCATCACCCTTCACAGACGAGATGCACCCCATGAGGATCTCTGCAGAGCAGGCAGCCGCCAACGCAGCAGTCAAAGCAAAGGCAGAGGCAGAGGCAGCCGCCAACGCAGCAGCAGAGGCAAAGGCCGATGCAGACGAGGCAGGAATTACAGCAGAGGACGGTGAGCAGTGATGACCGCAAAATGGGGAATCGCGAACATCTTCGCAAGTTACAACAACGTCATGATCACCTTGACCGACATCACCGGAGCAGAGACCATCACAAAGGTCACCGGTGGAATGGTCGTCAAGCAGGCAAAGGATCAGTCCTCGCCTTACGCAGCACAGAAAGCGGCTGAGAAGATCGCTGAGGTTGCAAAGGAGAAGGAGATCATCGGAATTCACGTCAGGGTCAGAGCACCTGGAGGAAACAAGTCCGTTTCACCCGGTCCTGGAGCTCAGGCAGCAATCCGTGCTCTCACCAGGGCAGGACTCAAGATCGGCCGTATCGAGGATGTCACACCCATACCTCACGACGGTACCAAGAAGAAAGGCGGACGCAGAGGACGCAGGGTCTGAGGGGGAAATCCCATGGACATAGAGATTCTCGAAATGGCTGAGAGGAAGGCAAAGTTCCTCCTCAAGAACTCCTCCCCAGCCATGGCCAACGCTCTCAGGAGGACACTCCTGTCCGATATCCCTAAGATGGCGATCGATAAGGTCGAGTTCCTCACAGGAACCATCATGGGAGACGACAACAAGGAGTACGAGAGCATCACGCCCTTGTTCGAAGAGATCATCGCGCACAGGTTGGGAATGCTTCCTGTGCCGACAGATCTCGACCTATTCGTCCCTCAGAGCGAGTGCACCTGCAACGGAGCCGGATGCCCTAGCTGTTCTATCATGTACAGCATAAGGAAGACCGGTCCCGCGACAGTCTACTCATCGGATCTCCAGCCTCTCGGCGGAGCCGATTCGGACAAGCTGAAGATCGTCGATCCGTTCATCCCCGTGGTTGAACTGACCGCAGAGCAGGGTATCTATGTCTACGCCACGGCTGTCATGGGAACTGCTAAGAAGCATGTCAAATGGCAGGTCGCAAACGGTGTCGGATACAAGTACCTCCCCGTGATCAAGATCGATACCAAGAAGGCCAAGAATGAGGATGTGGTCGCATGTGCGGAATCCTGTCCCAAGAAGGTCTTTGCGGTTGACAAATCCGGAAAGCTCACGGTGAAGGATCCCTACGAGTGCAGCCTATGCAGAGCATGCGTTGACAGCCTCGGCGGAGCCGATAAGGGAATCTCTGTTGAAGGGGATCCCACGAACTTCTACTTCAAGTTCGAGACCGACGGTTCGCTTACCGCACAGCAGACTCTCGATAAAGCTCTCGATGTCCTCTCGAAAGAGGCAAAGGACTTCGCGGCCGAAATCGAGGAACTCTGAAAACAATTCACCCCTCCGCAAGGAGGGGATTACCAATTCTTACATGTTAATGACGTGTAAAAACGTCTGATTCATCTAATTCATTATCTATGCAGATGACACTCGGGGTTCAATGAACTCCAAAGCAGTCATCGCATTGGCGGTAGTGACTATCCTGATAGGCGTAGGGGTCGCTATCGTGCTCCATAACAATGCCGACAGTCCGACCCCTGCAAAGGCAGATGCCCTGAGAACGGATCTTCAGGTCGGAGATTATATCGGGTGCGAGATGAAATCGAGTTCATCCACCGAGAACTCGTTGCAGATGAGTTCAGTACAGTTCTTCGAGCCGATATACCCCAAGTCTGGCATGTCGTATCCGATAATCGGAGAGAAGACGTTATCGTACAAGGGCAACGATATCCTTTGTCAGGTCTACGGAACACTGAAAGAGGGTTTCGGTAACGGTGTCGGTTACTACATGAACAATGGGGTCTGTTATGGGAAGGCGACTGGATATGGAGACTGTTTCGTGGAAACGCTCCTAATCGATACGAATCTGGATCTGACGAAGGCGAAGGACCAGCAGCTTATCAAAGGCGGCGAGTTCGTAAAGACCTCGACATATGCGAAAGATTCCATCGTAACTGTTCTGAATACCGTGAAATCGTATGACTATAAAGTCGAGATATGGAATGTCAAAAACATCAAGACAACTGAGAAACCGGCATCCGATTCGGATAAGATGACTGTACGCGGTATCAATCACGGCACGATCTCAGTAGAAACCGAAAGCTCCGGGATGACGGAGATGTCCAAAGTCGCATTCCTCAGCCCTGTATCATATTCGAATCTCATCAAATCCTTAGAGGAGAAAGGATTGCAGTACAGGATCCAATCGAGGGATTCCAAGATCATCGATACCGTATACGGGGAGCGCCAGACCGATGTCCGTGCTGTTATGTTCGATGATTGCGGCGGTTCGGTGACGATGACTGTGTATTACATCGGGGACATAATCTATCAATCGGATATCTTCATTGACAAGATCACATCTTCCTCGACCGTATTATTCAAGCTCACTTCAACGTCCCTGATAACTCCTGCGAATGAATGAGGCTAGGATTTCCAGAGAGGACAGCAGGTTCAATCAGAAGAAGTCCGACAGTTTGCACTTCTTGACTTTGTCGTTCTCGAAGACGGAGTTCATGCTCATCTCAAGGATATCGATCCTTTCCCTGGTATAAGCATCGAGACCGTATTTCTCACCGATGGTCTTGGAGATCTCAAGGTACTTCTTGACGCTGGCCTCGTGAACTGTGAGGTTCAGCGGATTCTTGCACTTGTAACAGGTTCCGCTGAGAGTCATCCTCCTATACTTCTCACCGCACTTGGTGCATCTGACGGTCTGCGAGGAGAAGCTTCTCAGGTTTCCTATCATATCCGGCATGAAATGCTTGTTCAGGACACGGACTGCGACATCCTTCTCATCCACTGCACGGATCTTCTTTCCTAGCATCAGCTGGGCGTTCATCTTGTCCATCATGGATTCCAAGGTGGTGTATGCGGAGTACTTCGGACCGTTGGCGATGTCGTTGGTGTCATGGGTGAATCCCAGACCCTCATATTGCCTGTATGTGCCTATGCGGCTCGCGATGAGGTCCATATGCCCCTCAATCTCCTTGGGTTCTTTCATGGCCATGGCGGCCTGATAGAGCTCCAGAGGGTACTCCCTGAGGCAGTCGACGTTGTGTGCTTCCTTATCGATCTCATTGGGGTCCAGTCTCGTAGTAAGGACCAGAGGAGCATCCATGAGTCCTCCCCTCCTGTCCGGCAGGAAGCTTCTGGAGAAGTTGAGGAGAGCGTCGAGACCGAGCATGAGGCAGTCCTCATCTCCGTCGCAGTTCCTCCTCTTGGCAGCATGGAAGAACGGGTGCCCGTAGCATCCGCGGATGTTAGCGTAACCGATGACACGGCACAGGATACATCCGGATGTGTGCGGTGCGAGACCGAACACGATGTTTCCGATTAGGTCGGTCCTGTTCTTGACGTTGTAGTATCTGGGGAGATGGTACAGCATTTCCAGTTCATCATCCAGATATATGGCGACCTTGGCCAGATAGTCCCCGCAATCCCTTGCCGGGATGACGTCCTGGACCTTCAGCTCGCAGATCTGCTCGGGGTCTGTGAGGGGTTCTCCGTTCCAGTCCGTGAGGTATCCGAGTTCATGCGCCTTGTTGATTGACAGACCGATCTCTCTAGGTTTGAAATGTGTGATAGGGATGTCGGTCATGTCGAAACGGACGGTTCCGTCCTTGAAGACGGATATTCCGTTCTTGACCCTGAGGATCCCTTTCTCAATGGGTTCTACAGTCTTCTGCTTGGAGATCAGTGTCTCGATGCATTTGACCTCCTCATTGGGTTTGTAACCGACCGATTTGCATGCGGCATCGAACTCACCTATCAGATCGATCTGCGTTTCGACCGCACCCATCATACCGAACTGGTTGGGGCGGGGCGTGTAAATCGTATGTTTGCCGCAGACCCTGCACCAGTTCCTGAATGTCAGCGTGTTGCATGAGGGGCAAACCCTGTTGCCTACGACGGTCGTGAGTGTCGGCACGGAACCTTCTTCGTATCTTCCGAGCTGGCTTCCGAGGACCTTGATTTCACCCAGGATTCCTTTTCCTGCATCGGGGTCATCTCCCACGGGGAACACGCAATGGAGCTTAGGTGCAAGCTCACGTTCCTTGGCCTTCTCCGGACGTCCCATCCTGGTTCCCACGCGGGTCATGGCCCTTGCGCGGATCTCGTATCCTGCCGCCTTGCTGACTGCTTCCAAGGTCTTTTCGCCCTCGAGCTCGGGTCCTGCCGTGAGGGCTCCGTCATGCTTGATCCCGAGTCCGTCCAATAGTGGTTCGGAGTACCTTTCGGCGACAATCGCCTTTCCGTCTCTGACTATATGCGGGACGCACATGTTCTCGAGGATGGATTTGCGTTCCTTGGCCGGGTCCATCGTCAGGTTCTTCCCGTCGAACGCTCCCGTGGCCAGTATGTGTTCTCTAAGCATTTTGAGGTCTTCCAGTTTCATGTCGGACCAGAACATGTTGAATTTCGGATGGAGCGGTACGCCCATCTGTGCGCACATCTCCTTTGCACGGGCGTATGTGGGGTCCAGCCAATCCTCCGGCAGCCCCCCTTTGGCTTTCAGCTCCAGCTTGTGCCATTCGATAGGGTATCCGCACGGCACCAATGTGTGGTTGTTCTCGCAGAACTCTCCGAACGGCACGAGGATCTCACCATTGTCCAGGATGTCCGTGATCCTGTCCCTGACGGCAAGGACATCCTCTTTGGTCTGGCAGTAGACGACGTCGCCGTTCCTCAGCAGGACTGTGGGTCCTTCCAGGACATCGCACGGTGTGACGACGCAAGCCTTTCCGGGCCTCTCGATCTTGAGCTGTGTCCCTATTGCCATGAAATCATCCATGACATACATGCTCGCTGTGCTGTATGCGAGGGATGCCAGTCCTGAGGTCCTAGCCCTCCCGTATCTCAATCTGAATCCTCCGACCCTGCAGGGATGACCGAAGATGGGGCGTCCCGCGACTATGTCTCTGAGGTATTTGTCGAGGGGCTGAACCTTCTTCTCGACAGGCTTGTCGCCGCCTTCCTTCTTGGCTGGTTCCTTCGCCTTGTGCGCATCCAGGTACTTTCCGATGAACTCCCATCCGGGGATATTCAGTTTATCGACGTGTTTCTTCAGCTTCGCGGCCTTCTGACACATACCTTCTGCTATGACCAGCACGGCTCCTCCCCTGACACGGTTGGTCTCTATGCGGGGAAGGTCCCTGAATCCGGATATCTCCAGCTGTTCGGTTCCCTCTCCGTCGACGCATATGGGACAGTTCCTCACGATGAGGTCTATCTCCTCCGATGTGGGGGAGTACTGAAGATGTTGGCATTGTTTGTACAGCGGGATCTCCTCATCGAATCTGGCGATCTCCGCATCGGTTGCTATGTACTTTCCGATACCGAGCTCCGTCCTCACGACGTCCGCGATCAGGACGCTCATGGCCTGTGCGGTTCCTCCGGCTGCACGAATCGGTCCGGCGAAGAGGAGGTCGACGTATGTGGAGCCGTCCTCGTTCTTCATGATCCTCGTCTCCGCGATTCCCTCCAGCGGAGCAACCAGGATTCCCTCTGTCAGAACGGCCAATCCTACCCTTGTGGCCCTATCCAGGGCCTGTTCCATGCTCTCCGCCGGCCATTTGGCGACTTCCTTGGCGGTGAGAAGGCAGGCGACCTCACGGTTACCTGCTTCCTTGGTCTTGTCTCTGATGACTTGGGCTACACCTTTGACGTTGTAGTCTTTCAAAAGCTCCTCGCAACGTGATGCAAGGTCCTCGGCCTGCGGGACATCAACATAATCCTCCGGATCGAAACCCATCGCCCTTGCTCTGGTGGCGATATCGTAGATCTCGTTCTTCTTGGCATTAAGTTCCGAGAAGTACTTCGCCATCTCGGGACTGCAGGCCGGGCCGTCCATCATTCCACTTCCGCATCTACCGCTTTCCGGCGGAAGATCTCCCTCATCGCTTCCTTCACGGTGTCGGTGAGAACATCCATTCCGTCTCCGGACTGGGCCGAGAACGAGATGCGGTCGTTGTCCCTCTTGAGGACGTCCGATTTGCTCTCGGCTACGATGATATCGACGCCTTCGAAGCTGTCCTGGATGTTCTTAAGGAGCTTCTCCTGGACCTCCAGTTTGAATCCGCATGTCTCTGAAGGGTCGATGACGAACAGCATGACATCCGTCAGGTATCTCAGCGCCAGGACTGCCTGCTTCTCGATGTCGTTCCTCTCCTCGAACTCTCTGTCCAGAAGTCCCGGGGTGTCCACGATCTGGTATTTCCTCCAGTCGTCCTCGATGTGGCCGACTATGATTCCTTTCGTGGTGAACGGGTAGGGTGCGATCTCAGGCTCAGCCGTGGACATGACTGTGACCAGGTTGCTCTTTCCCACATTGGGGAATCCGGCAACGACCACTGTAGGTACGTTAGGATCCACGGCAGGAAGCTTCCTGAACTTGTTCTTGGCATCCTGGAGGAACTCCAGGTCGTCGGCTATCCTGTCAACGTAAGAGTTGAGCCTTCCGTAGAAACCTCTCCTGGTCGCTTCGATGATCTCGGGATCCTTCGTGCGTCTGATGTTGTGGAGGGTATCGTTCTTCAGCTTCTCCGTCTTTGTGGCGCACCAGTTGACGGCCCCGAGTGCCTTCTTGTATCTGTCTATCCCGATGACTATGTCGACCAGCTCGGGGAAGAAATCATCCCCCTTATCCATCCTGGGGAACTTGTCGACGTATCCCGTGAGTGCCGTAACGACGATATCGCCTGCAGCGGTGACCTTCGCCAAGGCTGTTTTCTTGCGGGTATCGAGAGTGTTTGTACCGTTCTTGTAGATCTTGGACGCCCTGTGGAAAGCCTTCTCCATGAGTTCATCGGCGGTCATGACTGTGGGTATCTTGTAATCTATTCCGGCCATATTTGTCGTGATTATCTACCAATAAATAAGGATATCAGCTCACGGCCATTCCACCGTCAGTTTGAACAACCACAGGTCGTGCACCATCCCATTTTTGGGTGACAGTTTCGATGGTATCACCACGGACGGGCAGTCCATTATCCTAACGCCGCACTCAACCGACGGTGTGCCCGTATCCGTTCCGAAGATTTTCGTCAGGGCGGAGATGTTCGTTCTGAAGGTCAGTCCCAGGTCCATAAGGGGGAGTTCGTCGATTCTTTTCGTCAGGAATTCCGGGAATCCGATTCTCGCATCGAAGGTGATCTCGAGGTCGATGTTGTCCGTGAACATGGATACGGAATCGATCCTGTACGGGTTCTTCATCGAAAGTGCCAGTTCCTCGATTTTTCCGACGATGTACTTCAATACGTCCTCGAGGAGTTCCGAGTCCGTTCTGAGCGCCACGGTGATCCCTCCCGTGAGGCTCGATGTCATATCCGATACGTCAGCACGTATGAAGACGGAAGCCTCGACGAGGGCTCCCGAGACCTTCTCTATCATCCCGTCAAGGGATTTTTGAATCGCCAGCCTGATTATCTCCTGTGCCGATGCAACATCGGTTATCGACCCGACTTCTTCGAAAGCATCCTTGACGGAATCGATTATGATTTCTTTGGCATCGGTCGGGGACAGGATGCCCGTCATGACATAGCTGCCGTTGCTCCGGCCGATCGTGCCTTCTCTGAACTCCCATTCGTTGGATCCATCGTACTTCCTCTGCCATGTGAATCCGTCATCCGCGGTATCCGCATGCGTACCGGTCTTGTCCACCTGCACGCCGTCCGGATCCCTGAGTATCAGCCCCTCGCCGTTCTTCGTCATCTTGCCTGATGAGTTCACCAGTGTGAACGAAGGCTCCACTATCAGGAACTCCCCCGGAGATATCGTCCCGGAAAGCGTCATCTTCTTGCTCCTGGAATCAGATGAAGCGGACAGTACGTATCCCGTGAGGTCTATCGCCTTGTCCGTGTTGTTCAGGATCTCCACCCATTCGCCACCTTTGTCGTTGCCTTTCGGATTCGTCTCATATTCGTTGATGATCAGGCCGGCGATCACCGGTGACGAGTACTTCAGGCTCACGCCAGCATCGAATCCCACGTTTACGCCGAGTCCCGGAACAGGGATGTTTCCTATCGCGTCTCCGATCCCGGGGATATCGCTGAGCTTGAACCCCGATTCGCTGTAATCTACGAGCTTCGGCATGATGAGAGACACATCCGTCTCCCCCACCTCGCCCGACACCGTAAGCAGGTGTTTGCTCCCTTTCATCAAGGGGTCGACACCGACGTTTACTTTCCAGCCGTCGCCTTTGATCTTCGCGGACCCGGTGACGAAAACGTTCTCCTTCTTCACGTCCCCCTTGATCTTGGCTGTCAGAGCGACATCGAGGTCCAATCCGCATACAGGCCCTTCCAGTTCTGCAGTGAACAGGGTCTTGGTCGATGATGCGAGAGACAGGAGGTTGAATGTCAGCTTGAATGTGAATCCAAGATAGTCGAATGAAACCGACTGCTTCGTCAGGTCAAGGCTGAAGTAGGCGGAGAGCACGGCATCGCCGAGGATGTCATCGAGCTTCTTTTCGAACCAATCAATGAGTGACTCCAGGGGTTCGAGTATGGCTTCGTACAGTTTCAGCAGAGCATCGGTAGCGAAACGGGTTATCTCGTACAGGCTCTCGTTGATCCCGTCCATGATCTGTTCGAGTATCTCCAGGAGATCGCGCAACGGTTCCATGAGAACCGCCAATTCCGCAATCAGAAGAAGTGTCGCATCGTCGATTATATCGCAGGTGGGCTCGTATGCGACACCCATCAGGGGCCATCCGCTGGCTACGGCAATGCGCAGTTCGATGTCGTTCGAGAATGTGCCCGTGTAGACTGATGTGGCGGGCAGACCCATAGCGGATGAGAACGAATTGGAGCCTTCCACAGTGTAGGTGACCATGTCGGAAACGTGTACCATCAGAACAGTGGTGTACGCAGCGCTTCTGTCTTCACGGAATCCAGTAACATGGCTGCATTCCGATGCCAGTATGACGGGCTCATCGATCAGGGGGTTGTTAAGCATCGTCATGGTCAGCGTTTCCGCGGTTGTGTTCCCGCATTCATCGGTCAGAGCGAAAGCCGCGGTTCCCGGAAGATCCGTTATGCCGGTAAGCGGGTTGATCTCGGAACTCGCCGTAATCTCATCCAAGAGGACTTTCGTTCTCTCGGTGACGTCCGATGTTATGCCTATGGCCTTGAGTCCATAACCTGTGATTTCGGACAGGATGTCAAGAACCATCCCAGGTTGCCCTCCGGGAACATGCTTCAGTTCGTCATAGACCTCTATGTCGCGGTAAACGAGCGATCTGTACCTATGGATCGCATCGAGTACAGACGGCGATCCCATGATCGTATCCAGGTCCGCATTCTCATCGTTCGATACAGCGTGTGCGAATGCGTTGCGGATCGATCTGCGGAGGGAGTCAGTATCCGGTATTTCCGAGGCATGGGATTGGATGGTCTCGGCGATGGCAGCGTAGAACGGGTCCACGAATACCGCGTCGTCAACGGCTCCGGCTATGGCATCTTCCACAGTATCTTCGCATCCCTCGATCAGGCGTATGAACGCATCAGACACCGTTTCGATGAATGAGGTTCCGTCATAAGGGTCGATGTGCACGACCATCATTGCCAGGGAATCGTCAGAGTATATGTGCTGGGCGGCGGAGTTCAGGATCTGAGTCAGGAAGTCCTCGATGTAGTTTTCCGATCCGTTGTATATACTCTTGAAATTCACGATCCAGTCACGGGTGAATAGATCCACCGTAGGGTTATCGACGGTCACAGTGTATCCTCCGGCGGATACGGTGGTCTTGCCGGATCCCGGGAAGCGGTATTCGGAAGCACCTTTACCGTTCTTTTCCATTACTTCCACGATGTAACCCTCGGCGCTTGTGACGTTCCTGCCGGTCACAAAGGATACGAGCGAGTCCAGTGCGTCATTGAACCTGCCGATGACATCGTCGGCTCTGACAAGGAGCTCTCTGCCACACAGGTAGTCGAACCATTTCAGGACAATATCGTCCACAAGTGAGACCAGAACCTGTGAGTAGAACGAGGCGACATCGATCGTCACGGTATCGCCTGCCAGGAGATCGGCGGCGTCCACACGGTCATGTATTTCTCCGTCCGCGGTTCTGCGGAAGCATATGGTGCTGCAGAGGCTCATCGCATTGTCGTAGGCATCTTTCACATCCTGCCTGGTGATGATGGAATCCGTCCCTTTGGAACCATATTGCGACACAGACCCGTATCCATCGAGGACGCGGTATTGGGCCAGTGACGTAAGCTCGTACGACATCATCTGGGCTATCGAAATCCCTCCGTCGGATGCCATCCTCTCGAACAGCGAACCTTGTTCCGCGGCCAACGGGAGGGCGTAGCTCCCGTCGGTAGAGATCTCTATGGTTTTCTCCGTGAACCCTATGACGGATGAGACTCCGACGGTGACGGTTCCGGATCCGTGCAGATAGGCTGGCACATATCCATCCAAAATATCGGAAGACATGCTTTCGGCCATCATCTCAAGTTGTCTGTCGACAAGCTCCGCCCTGGTGCCGTTGCTCATCATAGGGAAGCGTTCGTCTATCCAGCCATGGGCCCTCTCCGCGAAGACCTCCGCTCTCTCATCCAGTGTCCCCAAGGAACCGTCCTTGGAGATGTCCAGGATTATGATCCCCAGCTCCTGGTTGATGTACGACCTGATGTCTTCCAGGGATTCATCGATTGATATGATGGACTGCTCCGTGTTGCCCATCATATCGGCTGATCTGGTCTGCTGCGATGCGATAGCTCCTGCAACAGAAGCAAGCATCAGGATGGTGACGGCTATCACAGCGAACGGCATGTTACCTTTTTCGTCGGTTCTCATGCAGACGTCTTCGATTCGGGAGAAAATAAAGGGGGATCACTACATGAAGCCGACATCGGGTATTCGCCTGATGTCGAACATAACATGCGGATAACCTACGATTGTTCACGTGTTATATTTTATATTATAAGCGACATCGCAACCTGGGTACTATATGACAAGAACGTCAGTTGGATATACGAGCGCGACCGGTCTTCCTAAGAAGACGCAGTCTATCTGCCCGGAGTGCGGAAAGATAATCGATGCCAAGCTGTTCGAGGAGAACCGCATGGTCATGATCGAGAAGGAATGTCCTGAGCACGGATACTTCAAGGACAAGTACTGGACCGATGTGGACCTCTACTTGAAGGCTGAGAAGTTCGCCGCAGACGGAATCGGACTTCACAACTCGATGAACGAGACGATAACCGACAATGACGACAGCGTTCACATCGTCATCGACAACCAGAGGATCGACATGCTTTCATGCACGATGCTCGCAAACGTCGATCTCACAAACAGGTGCAACATGCACTGCCCCATCTGCTTCGCCAATGCGAACGACCAGGGATACGTCTATGAGCCCTCTTTCGAAGAGGTTCACAAGATGCTCACCGCCCTCAGGAACGAGTCGCCCATCAAGAACACGGCCGTTCAGTTCGCAGGAGGAGAGCCCACGGTACACCCCAGGTTCGTGGACATCGTAAGGGACGCCAAGCAGCTCGGATTCGCACAGGTCCAGGTGGCAACAAACGGACTCGAATTCGCATATCACTACGACTTCCTCAAGGCCTCAAAGGAGGCCGGACTCAACACAATCTACCTCCAGTTCGACGGAATGGATGATGAGATCTACCTCAGGACAAGGGGAAGGAAGATGTGGAAGAACAAGCTCAAGGTTCTCGAGAACTGCAGGAAGCTCCAGGAGGACGGACTCCACAGCCCATCCATCGTTCTCGTTCCCGTCATCATCAACGGTGTCAACGACAACCTCGTCGGAGACATAATCAATTTCGCATTCGAGAACTCCGATATCATCAGAGCAGTCAACTTCCAGCCTGTTGCATTCACCGGAAGGATCACCAAAGAAGAGCTTGAAGCCGGAAGGTTCACGCTTACCGATCTTGTCGACAGGGTCGACAAGCAGACAGGATTCGCATGCAAGGACGATTGGTACCCCGTCCCCGTTGTCGCTCCTATCTCCAAGTTCGCATCCATCCTCCTCGGTCACACGAAAGTCACATTCACGACACACCCCCACTGCGGAATCGCGACATATCTCTTCCAGAACGACAAGGGAGACGTCGTCCCGTTCCCCAGATTCATCGACATCGACAGGTTCTCCAAGGAGCTTGATGCGATTTCCGATAAGATGGAGAATGCCAAGTTCAAGAAGCTCTACGCATTGAAGCTCATCAAACTCCTGAAGACCTGCATCGACGAGAGCAAGATGCCCGAGGGACTCACCAAGAAGAAGTTCGTAAAGATGCTCACGGGAGTCATGGGAAACGATTCGAAGGGAGCTCTCGCAAACTTCTCCTGGAAGATGATGCTCATCGCAGGAATGCACTTCCAGGACTCGTACAACTACGATATAGAGAGGGTCAGACGCTGCGGTGTCCACTACATCACGCCTGACTGCCGTCTCTACCCGTTCTGCGCATACAACAGCGGTCCCGAGTTCCGCAGAGAGATCGAGGCCAAGTTCTCCGTTCCCGTCGAGGAGTGGAAGAAGCAGCACAAGGAAGAGGCTGATAAGATCGATGCAGCTCTCATCGTCCCCGAGGACGAGAGGGGAGACGCCTGAGGTGTTTGGATGATTTCAGTAGATGTAGACAAATGCCTCCACTGCGGAGGATGCGTAGGATCATGCCCTCAGAACGCAATCTACCTCAATGATTTCGTTCTTGAGTTCAACAAGGACTGCAACGGATGCGGCAGATGCGTCAAGCTCTGTCCTGTCGGGGCACTTTCCAAGGAGTGATTAAGATGAGGACAATCACATGCGATGCAGTCATTGTTGGAGCAGGACCGGCCGGAAGCATGGCTGCGAAGTTCTGCGCCCAGGGCGGAATGGATGTAATCCTTCTCGAGAAGAAGGCAGAGATCGGAGCACCTCTCAGGTGTGCCGAGGGAGTATCCAAATCATGGCTCGACGAGGTCGGAATCAAGCCCGAGGCTTCTTGGGTCAGGGCCGACATGAAGGGAGCGATCATCAAATCCACGAAGGGAACGTCATACCAGCTCGATGAGTCGAAAGCCGGAAACGAGGTCGGATATGTCCTCGAGAGGCACCTCTTCGACAAGGCGCTCGCAAGAGATGCCGCCAACGCCGGAGCCAAGATCATGATGAGGACCGCCTGTACGGGAATCATCCGTGAGGGCGGAAAGATAGTCGGTATCAAGGCCAAGAGCATGGGCGAGGAGATTGAGATCCGTGCCAAGGTCGTAGTGGCCGCAGACGGATATGAATCACAGGTCGCCAGATGGGCCGGGATCGATACCAATCTCAAACTCAGCGACATAGACTCATGCATCCAGTACAGGATGTGCAACATCGATGTCGCACCCGATTACTGCGAATTCGTCATCGGATCCGCAGCGCCCGGAGGATACATATGGGTCTTCCCCAAGGGAGAGAAGATCGCAAATGTCGGAATCGGTGTCGCCGGACAGCTCTGCACGGGAAAGGCCGATGCGAAGATGTACCTCGACAAATGGATCGCAGAGGACCCAAGGTTCAAGAACGGACAGATCCTGGAGATCATGGGAGGATTCGTATCCACATGCCCTGGACTGGACTCCGCGGTCGATGACAACATCGTCCTGGTCGGAGATGCGGCAAGGATCATCGACCCCATCACCGGAGGCGGAATCTGCCACGCATGCAGGACCGGAATGTACGCAGGAAAGGTTCTTTCCGAGTGCAACAAGACTGGTGACTTCTCCAAGAAGGCACTCCAGCCCTACGAGAAGCTATGGCGCGACAGGATGGAGGACAAGCTGTTCAGGAATTGGATGGCAAAGGAGAAGCTCGCAACGCTCGACGATGAGACCATCGATGAGCTCATCAAGCTGATCAAGACTTCCGATATCAAGAACGTCACCGTCTACAACCTCCTCAAGGCGATCAAGGAGAAGTTCCCCCAGGTCGTCGAGGGATTCGAAGACCTCATCTAAAACCTGATGGGGGTTAATCCCCCTTTATTTTTATCATTTGGAAGGTGCCGCCCTCCATGGAGAAGAAGATTCTGTTCGCACACATCTTGGCCATCCTATGCGGTCTGATATGGGGCTCCACGTTCATCGTGTCCAAGGAACTGACGGGATTCATGTCTCCCATCCAGATCATGTGTTTCAGACTGTTGCTGGCATCCATCATATTCTGGCTGGTTCGTCCCGTGTGGAGTTTCGACAAGCGCCTGGAGCCGATAATCTTCATCATGTCCCTGTTCGGGTGCACATTCTACTTCTACCTCGAGACTACGGCATTGACCCTCACATATTCGTCCAATGTGAGCATACTGACCTCCACCACAGCGCTCATGTCATTAATCCTGATGTGGGTTCTGAAGAAGGAGAAAGTCAGGAAGAAGCACATAATCGGATTCGTAATGGCTTTCCTGGGCATAGTGATGATCATCTCCAACGGTGTCGCACTGCATTTGGAACCGCTGGGAGACTGCCTTGCGTTGATCACAGCATTGAGCTGGGCGATATACGGACTGTTCATCTTGAAGTACGGTGGAAAGCTGGACACCGTCATCCTGGCAAGGAAGCTTGTGGTATACAGCTTTTTCACATTCATGGTCCTGGCGGCGATCGAAGGCAGGCCGTTGGACGTGGAGAAGTTCTCGTTCTCGGGGATCGGAGGTATACTGTTCCTAGGGCTCCTGGGAAGCTGTTTCTGTGAGATCGTATGGGTCCACTGCGTCAAGACGTTGGGTGTCATCACATCGAACGTCTATCACTATCTTATGCCGATTGTAACGCTGATATTGGCTGCTGTGATTCTCCATGAGAACATAACTCTGCTGGCGGTGTTCGGAGTCGCGCTTACCGTCCTGGGAATGACGATCAGCAACTTCGAATGGAAGAAACCATCCGATACCGCAGTACCGGATGAATGAATGATCTTACATCACCATCTGAAGCCCTTGCTTTCCTTGGGGATGTATCCCTCGAACCTGGGCTTGTAGAATTCCTCTTTATCAGGTTCGACCGGGATCGAATGGTATCTGAGGGTGCTCATATCGCCGGCGGCCATAGCCACAAGCTCACCGATGTAGACGGCCGGCATTCCTCCGGGCTGAGCATCGTATTTCGTGAAGCATTTCGGGCATCCCGCGACAATCAGGCATCCGTTTCCGCATTCATTCTCCCTGTCGGCCATCATAGCTTCTGATAATACCGTGTCCTTCCCGCAGCACCCCATATCGTTATCGACGGGTTCGCACCCCATCGCCGTTATGATCTCGATCATCTCTTTTTTTAGAGGCATGCAAGAGCATCCGGGTTCCACTGCGACTTTGAACGGCCTTGGGAATTTGGGAAGCTTGTCGATGTTGTCATGGAGGAATTTGATGAGGTGAGGTGCCCTCTCTCCGATCTCCTCGAACGATTCCGAGCATCCGCCGCAGAGTGTGATAAGTTCCTTTCCTTTCGCCTGCTGGGCCATATGGATTATGTCGTTGCGTCTCTCGAACTCAGTCATCTCCCTGAACTGGATGGGGCGTAGGCAGCATCCTGCATCTTTCAGCTCGGAGCAGGTCTTTCCAACGGTTTTTACGGCAACGTTCGATGCGTACTCAAGGAACGGTGCCTTGCATTCGACAACGCATCCCGGCATGATGAACACATCATCGCCGTTCCAATCGATCTTAAGGTCCGAACGGGACGGATGGTCAGCCTTGTTCATTACGTATTTAGTCGATCTGTATACGTCCGATACGTGGGCATCCATTGCGAGAGCTTTGAGGTCTCTCATGACAGTGAACGGGTCGCTCCTCCTGCAAATCTGGGAGCATGTACCGCACAGGATACATGTGGATACATCGTCGTCCCCTCCGATCATGATCTCATGGGGGTCGACTCCGCCGTATTTGTTTGCCGGACAGTATGGTGTGCATTTTCCGCAGCTGATGCATTTCTGCATCAATCTGGTGATTTCGTCTTCGATTATGCTCATGATATCATCTCATCGGGATGTCTAAAGCGTTTCCACTTGCGGGTTCATTCTCGATGCGGACACCCTCGGATCCGCTCTTTATTATGTACGGTGTTCCGCCTCTGGACGATATCGCATCCGCCACCTTTTCCGGATTGTCGGTAAGCGCTACCATGCAGCCTCCTCCTCCGGAACCTGTGAGTTTCGCACCGTACGAGTACGGCAGGGCGGCGTTGACGAGCTTGTTGAGCTCCTTGCATGACACCCCCAGGATGGACAGGAGTTTATGATCCCTTGTCATTATGCGCCCCAAAATATCCTTGTCGCCTCTCTTGAGGGCATGGTATCCTTCGATGGTGATATCCCCTATCTCGTCGATGATCTCTCTCGCGAATGTGGTCTTCTTGCTGAATCTCCTGACCTTGTCCACCTGAGGTCCGGTAGGTGCTCTGATCCCGGTGTTCCCAATCACGAAGGACATGTCTGGGACAGGGATGTCGGTTATCCTCCATGTCCGGTCTCCGCGAGTGATGCTCCATAACTCTCTGCATCCGTCATCGGGTATGTTAACAGCTATGCCTCCCCCGTGGACGCATGCTGATGCATCCATGGGTGAGCCTCCGCCCTGCGCGAAGAACTCCGCACCGTAGGCTTCGTCCACGAAGTCCTTCTCGGTCTTCGTGCAACCCTTCTCAAGCTGTATCGCCAAGGCCATGGCAGCCGACAGTGCGGCCGATGAACCCATGCCGGATCCCGAAGGGACGTCGCTGGTCGTTATGACATCCAGAGGATACTCCGTGTTCCTAGTGAGATACCTGAGATGGGGCTGTTTCTCTATATCCAGCGGCAATCCGTTGATGGTGTTGCAATCGCTCCTTCTCACGCTGCATGATATCCTGCGGTCGGCGGCCAGCACTATGGCAGGTTTGCCGTACACGACAGAATGCTCCCCCAGTATCACGAACTTACCGGGTGCGGATGCGGAGTACCATTCGGATGTCATCACTGGTTCAGTCCGTATTTCACCATCTCTTCCTGGATGGCATCATTGGGGTTGCGGCCGTTGAGTATCGGCTGGGGAATGCTCCACCAGCCCTCTTCCATGGCCATGAGTCTCGATTCGAACTGCTCGTCGCTCTCGTCGGCATTCTGCTCCACCTTGCCGAGTTCCGTCATGACAGTCTCCACGAGGTCCACTTTGAATTTCTGGTTCACAAGGTTGAGTCCGATGAACGAGTCGAGGCTGGTCGCGACTTCCTCCCTGTATTCGGGGGAGAGAGATTCCATTATCATGTCGAGAGTTGCGTGGACGGTTGCTTTGAACAGGAATGATTCCTTCGCCTCTTCCGGGATGTTCTGTTCCTTCTTGACGTCCTCTATGAGCCTCTTGCCGAAGAGGGTCTCCATGGCGACAGATCTGTTGGGGTTCTTTCCGAATGCGTATTCATCGAGAAGCTGTTCAGGGCTTTTCTCGGGCTCATCGTCTCCGAAGAGTCCTGCGTTGGGGTTGAATTCGTTTGCCATTGTATTCACCTGAGTTTTCTGATTGTTGATTCCAGGATGTCCATTCCTGCGTTGATCTTCTTTTCGTCTGCGGCGTATGAGAATCTGAGATGTCCTTCTCCGTATTTTCCGAAAGCGGTTCCAGGGGTGCAGATGAGTCCCGCCTTCACGAGTTCGCCGGCGAGTTCCTGGGAAGGCATCTTGATGTCGAACGACGGGAATGCGTAGAATGCTCCCTTAGGGGGCTCGATGCTCATACCGGGGATGTCGTTGATCCTCTTGCAGATGAGGTCCCTCCTTGCTTTGTAGACTTTCCTGGCGTTCTCCAGGTAGGGGTCGATGTTCGGAAGGGCATCCAGTATACCGTACATGGCAGGCATGTTCGGACTGGCGCATACATGGTACTGCATCTTGATGAGGTACTCCATCATATCCTTGTTCGCGCAGAGGAAACCCATCCTCCAGCCGGTCACGGCCATCATTTTGGAGAATCCATTTGCTACGATGGCGTTGTCCAGCTGGTTCATGAACGATATGTGTTTTCCTTCATAGACGAAAGGTTCGTACACCTCATCGGAAAGGATTGTGATGTTCTTGTCCTTCGCTATGTCGCAGAGAGCTTTGTATGTCTGCTCGTTCAGGACGCCTCCCGTGGGATTCGATGGAGTCGTGACGACCAGCATCTTCGTCTTCGATGTTATCTTCGACTGGATGTCATCGATGTCCGGCTGGAAGTCCCCCTCGGTGAGCTTGTATTCCGTGAATGTTCCGCCTGCGAGCTGCGCATGGGGGCCGTAGATGACGAATCCGGGACTGGGTACGAGGACATCGTCCCCGGGATTCACGACGCTCATCATGATCTCGAGCAGTGCGGACGATCCGCTTGGTGTGATCATTATGTTGTCTCCGGTGAGTTCGCCGTATTTGCTGAATCTCTTCGCCACCGCGTTCCTGAGATCCATGATACCAGCCGTCGGTCCGTATTTGTTCATTCCTCTGAGCGCGGCTCTGTTCATTCCCTCAATAGCTTCTTTGGGAGGGTCGAAATCCGGCTCGCCCAGACCTAGGTTGATCGAGTTGGGGCCGGCAAGGTCGAACATCTTCCTGATTCCCGACATGGGGATGTCGTTGATCCTTTTGGAGACCTGCATGAATCGGTCATTGCTAACGTTGTTTTTTATTATATCGCGCGCACGCAGAGTCGTTGCGCATAAAAGTGGCAATCGTCGGTTCATTCCAGCTGGATGTCGAAATCCAATCTGTCCGAGGCGAATTCTATGGCAAGCAGAGATTCGGGGACGTATTTGTCGTACTTGTTGTATCTCAGCAGGTCGTCGTCCGTGACAAGGGATACCGGATTGTGGTTCGAGATGTACTTATCGATCCTGGATAGGATGTCGTCCTCCGAGAGGTTGGTCCTGATGTCGATGTAGTATGGCTGAACGGATCCGATCTTGTCCGTCCCTATGACTTTCCTGAGGATCCTGGTAAGGGTGTCGAACTGTATCGTTCCTACCCAGGGATACATCCTGTATCCTCCGGTCCTCGGGGAGAACAGGTCGAGCATCCCTGCATCCGAAGCCATTTTCCTGCATTCGGAGAGACGGGTCTGGGCGGCCTCGTCCAGATAATCATACTCGTCATCGGACCCCAGTACACGTTTCATCGTCTTCATGATGCGGTCGTGTGTGGGCGGTGTTCCGGATTTCCAGGGGTTGCATGCCTCTCCATCGGTCTCAACGACCTCTATCATCGATTTATCTTTGTATACGGCGGTAACAGTCCAAACGTGACCTGCCAGCTGGATAAGCTCTCCCATCTGGGGGAGGTTCTGTATGGACCCGACGGTCTTTCCCTCTGATTTGACATCGATCTCCTTCTCGGTGGAGAACACCGAGCAG
Organism: Methanomassiliicoccaceae archaeon UBA113; assembly: GCA_002506175.1. Classification (GTDB taxonomy): domain Archaea; phylum Thermoplasmatota; class Thermoplasmata; order Methanomassiliicoccales; family Methanomethylophilaceae; genus Methanoprimaticola. The sequence goes on along the minus strand of DAXB01000010.1, from coordinate 11,840 downwards.
AATTCACGGCCGAACACAATCTTCTCGGCTTCCGGTCCGATGAGTATCGTCTTGTCTTGCATGATCAGGACATGCTTCAGGTTCACCAGGTGAAGCAGCATCAGCTTGTACTGTTCCTTGGAGATATCTTTGAACGGATACATCGTCAGGACACCGGAGTACAGTTCCGACATTTTTGCTCCGAGCCCCGATCTGAGATACTCCATCGTCTGATGATACAGCAGGCTGAACGGCATGAAGTCCTTCTCCGCCGGTTCGGTCCAGCTTTCGTTCTTTATGAGCTCCGACATGGCTATTGCTTTGACAAGGTTCATGGAGACGCCATCGACGTTCGACCACCAGTCCTCGGCATCCTCATTGCACATGACTGTCAGAGACTGTATGCCGCCTCTCCTTCCCGATCTGCCCATCCTCTGTATCATGCCAGAGCATGTGAACGGGGCATCGATTTGCACAATCTTATCCAGGTCGCCAATATTAATGCCGAGTTCCAATGTGACTGTGGACACGGTTACCGTCTTACGATCGGGATCCTTAAGATCGGATTCGGCCTTCTTCCTAATCTCCTTGGAGATGCTCCCATGATGGATCGAGACCTCGTTCGGGAAACCTTTGGCCTCAGCGACCAGCCTCAGAGATTTGGCGGCCTTCTCAGCATCCTGTCTGCTGTTGGTGAACACGATGCAGTTGTATCCATGGGTCTCCCTGAACAGGTCGAGGTAGTATGACGTGATCGCCCTCTTTCTTTCCATCCCATCATCGTCCGGGGAGGGCAGAGGGAACGCGTTGTAGCGGATGCTGATCTCCATCTTCTTGGAGCTGTCATCGCTGACTATGCCGACATGTCTTCCGGTATCAGCCGCGAGCCAATCCGCAGCCTCGTCCCTGTTGGCTATTGTGGCGGACAGACCGATCCTTCTCGGATTGCATCCGGCCATCACTTCCAGCCTCTGCAGGCAGCATAGGAGCTGAAGGCCTCTGTCTGAGCTCATGAATGCGTGGACCTCGTCGATGATTACGAACCTCAGGTTTTCGAAGAGGCGTATGATGTCCTCTGGGTGATTGGATATGATGTTCTGAAGGGATTCCGGAGTAATCTGGAGGATCCCGGAGGGGTCGTCCATGAGTTTCGTTTTGCGGGATTGTCCGATGTCCCCGTGCCATCCAGTTATCCTCAGTTCCGATTCGCCGAGTATCGGACCCATCCTTTCGAACTGGTCGTCTATGAGTGCCTTCAAAGGTCCGATGTATAAGGCGCCGATGCCCTCGGTAGGGTTGTTGTACAAAGATGCGATAATCGGGAACATGGCGGCTTCGGTCTTACCGCTGGATGTCCCCGATGAAATCAGGATATGGTCATCAGTCGAGTAGAATATGCTGAATGTCTGATTCTGGATGTCTCTGAAGCCAGTCCATTTGCAGTTGTGAATGTATTCCTTGATGAACCAGGGGAGTTTCTCGAAGTAATCGCTCATACCTCAAGATCCTCGATGATGTCGTCATCCGGGTTGCGGTCGACGTTTACCGACCTGCCCTCCACAAGGTCCAGGAACTTCAGGTCCTTGTTCTGGTGGAGTGTATCCAGGAGACTGATGAGATCCCTGGTGATCTCCCTGGGGGTGATCATATTGGAGGATACGACGCTTGCCAGGATCGTCTTGAGATAGGTTTCCAGCATCTCGTCCGTGATGTCCGATTTGTATTCGTACTTCTGCTCGTGGAGGTCCCTGATGGTCTTGAGCAGGACGAAGATTTCCTCATTGGTCAGAGGTTTGAGATTGATTATGGGTCCGAGGTAGTTGTCGAATCCGTTCTCGTAGCGTCCGGAAACGAGTCTGGATCTTAGTGCTTCATAGCTGTACAATCCTCTGTTGGGATCCTCTATGAATTCCGGCGTTCCGCATACGTAGATCGAGAGATGGTTGGTCTTTCCCTGCATGATGTCGTTGAACATCGTGAGCAGGCGCTCATAGTTGTTGGACCTGGAGACCTTGTTCTGGAGTTTGTACAGGACCACTCCCTCATCGATGAAGACGATCAAACCTTTGTATCCGACCTTTGTGATGACCATCGTCCAGATCTTGATGAAATCATACCAGTTGTTGTCATCGATCAGTACGTTCGTTCCAAGGGTCTTACGCGATTCCGACTTGAGGTCCAGCTCACCTTTGAGCCATCTCGTGGCCGTGATATCGTCGTTCCCGTTGAGGAACTCGTTCATGTAGTTCACCACGACCTTCATGAAGTCCTGGAAGTGCTGAAGGCTGGCTATATCGGCAACATCCTTGCGCATGAGCTTCTCGATGTCCTCTCTGGAGGGTTCCGAATCGCTCTCGGATGCCAGCCTCTCCTGAACCGATGTGATCCAGCCCTGAAGGATCGGCTCCATGGCTCCCCCGTCCGGTCTGGCCTTGTAGGCCATGTTCTTGACGAGCTCTTTGTATGTGTTGAGTCCTTCCTTCTTGGAGCCGGTGAATCTCCTGTTCACGGAGAGGTCCGCATCCATGACGACGAAACCTTTGTCCATCGCATAGTTGCGTATCATCTGCGTCATGAAGCTCTTTCCGTTACCGAAACGGCCAGAGATGAATCTGAATGCTCCTCCGCCTGCCGCAGTATCCTCGAGGTCGTTGACGAACGTTTCCGTCTCTTTCTTCCTTCCAACCGCGATGTACTCCAATCCTCTGCGGGGTACCACACCGGAGGAGAGTGCGTTCATCATCGTGATGAGTGTTCTCTTCGGGACGTTTACGGTCATGACACGGGCTCCTATATTGAGCGTGCATTGTCATGCTTGCATATAGTCGTTTTTATACTCCTAGCATGGAGCGTACATCTTCGGCGTAGTCCTCGAATACGGAACCGTTCTCCACTATCTGATCGCCTATCGAATCCATGGCGAAACCGTTGATCGAGTCCTCGATTTTCGACATGAGCAGACCGTTCTCTTTCAGATAGGCTTTGGCTTTTCCATCAAGAGCTGCAGCCAGGTATCCTCTTTCCGGATCCCCGAGAGCTTCGTAAAGCCCTTTCCACGACCCAGAGATATCCTTCGTTGGCAAGGGCGCTTCGGGTTCCTCCGCTATGTCCTCGGATTCCGAGTTCATCATGCGGGTGACGTCCTTCAGGGCGGATTCGGCACCGGAGACCGCTTCCCTGTCGAGAACCAGGCTGTTGGCCCTGCTCTTGATCTCCTCGACGGTCTTGTTCTCGTACCAGGTGTTGACCGCACTTTCCATCAGGGCTTTGCCTTCGATACCGAACATGGTGAACTTATCTATCTTCACAGGTTTCCCAGTTCTCTTCATACGGACGGCCGAATGAGCCTTCTTCATTATGTTGGCGAGGCCGTCATCGAACTCCCCGTTGTAGATGTAGTTCGAATATGATACCCTGGTCTTCCTGACATCTTTGAAGTACTTCAGGCTCTCATACAGCGGAAGGATGGTGTTCTCCTTGCCGATTCCGCATGCCTCCTCGATGGAAGACCCTGTTTCAACCAGATTGGCTTGGGCGTTCCTGAGGAATGAGCATGTGATGCCTATGCAATCCTCGTCGAACTCTCTGGAGATGACCTTGTCGGTGATCCCGGAGAGGAACATGAGGAGGTTCTTGTCCGGACAGGTGTCCTTGCCTGAGAGGAACTGCTCCATCACGAGGCAGGCGGTCACGTTGGATTCGAATACAGCCGGGCTCGGCACCGGAAGCTTGTGTGCGATCGCATACTGGAAGCAGGTGCGGCCAACAAGGTTGTCCTCGTCCGCTTTTCCATACGCGTTGAACAGCCCCATTAGCTGAGAGAGGTTCTTCGATGCATCATCCTGTATGTTGACCAGCTCGCACAGGTAGAGCCACAGATAGCCCTTGTCCGTGGTCCCGTAGACATCCTTCCTCGTGAGGTTTCTCCAGTACGAGTAATACTTCCTCTGGGGTTCGGTGAACGACCTGTAGTCCGGGTTGGTGAATCCGGATGGGATGAACTCCTGCGGCTCGACGACATCGACCTTCCAGTTCACCTCTATGTCGTTCTTCAGATGGGGGCTGACATGCTGTTTCGCGGCATTCTCGTCGATGATCAGTTCAGGTTTCGGTTTATCTGCCGGACCGAACTTGCTTTCCAGGGATGCACCCACATCTACGAGCATCTTCTCTTTGGAGGACATGGACATTCTGTCGGTACCCCTCCACTCCTTGGGTTTCTTCTCGTACGATGTGAAGCCCTCGGATGCTATCCTGTCGACTATCCCTCTGAACTCCTTGTTGAAGGATGACGGTGTGGACGGACCTTTCTCGCCGATCTCCTTGCACAGGACCTTCCTGGTGTAGGTGTAGAGTCCGAGCATGAACTCTCCGAAGATCCCGTCCGTGCGGAGTCCCTCGTACGTCACCCTGTAGTCCCTGTTCCTGCCGTATGGGAGGTACTGGAACACCTTGTACATCTCCGTGACGGTTCCTTCGGAGTACGTCTTCTCGATCCCTTTCCCTGTGTTGTCGGCCAGGAAATGGTCGATGGTCTCCAAGCAGTCGTTGAACAGGGTGATGTGCTTCAGATTCTCAACCCCGTCCTCCTTGACGCTCGGTCCTCCGGACAGGTACCACATTAGCTCTCTTCCGACGCGGTTGGCTGGGAAAGCCATGATCTCCGATACAGTCATGAAGGATCTGACGGAACCCTTCCCCATCCATACGCGGGGCAGATCCATGCCATGGACCAGACAGTAATCGAACATCACGGACAGGATCTCCCCTTCGGGCATCCCGTGCATGCGTGAGTTGTTCTTGAGGAGCGTGAGCTCCCTGAGACCTTCCTCGGGAGGCATGTCGGAGTTGATCAGCTCGCACAGACGGAGTTTCGCATATCCTCTGTCGGATTTGAGGCATCTTCCATGGGACAGCTCATCCCTCCAGTAGAGGTAATATGCCTTCTGCTGGCGGTCGAGCACGGAGTAATCTGCGTTCCTGTGTTCGCATTTGACGTATTCGCACTCCTCTCCGTGGCGGTTCCTGTATTCCTCGAACTGTGAAAGAAGGGCTTCTACATCGTATTCGTGCCTGTCTCCGTATGGGTTGAGCGACATGGACGTTCCTCTTAATCGAATCCTTGAGGTACTGCGCTCTATAAAGGATATCGGGCGTTGCTGTCGATTCCGTGTTTTTCTTCTTATGCAATAATTTATTACAGGGAAATCGCTCAACGGATTACATGAAAACCGGGTTCGATAATGATCTGTACCTGAAGACTCAGTCGGAACACATCAGGGAACGCATCAAGCACTTCGGAGGCAAGCTCTACCTCGAGTTCGGAGGCAAGCTCTTCGATGACTACCATGCTTCCCGCGTACTTCCCGGATTCATGCCGGACAGCAAGATCAGGATGCTCACCCAGTTCGGAGGGGATGCAGAGGCAATCATCGTCATCAACGCCGAGGACATCGTGAAGAAGAAGATCCGCAAGGATTTCAGTGTGGGATACGATCTGGAGGTGCTCAGGCTCGTGGACATGTTCACGGACAGAGGCATCGCGGTGAACTGCCTGGTCATCACGCATTTCAACGGACAGTCCGAGGCAGAGACGTTCCAGAAGAGGGCGGAATCCAACGGACTGAAGGTCTACAGGCATTATCTGATCGAGGGATATCCGTCGAACGTACCGCTCATCGCTTCGGATGACGGATACGGAAAGAACGACTACATCCCTACGACGAAACCTCTGGTCATCGTCACAGCACCCGGGCCCGGAAGCGGAAAGATGGCCGTGTGCCTGTCGCAGCTCTATCATGAGAAGAAGAGGGGGAAGCAGGCAGGATATGCGAAGTTCGAGACGTTCCCTGTATGGAACCTTCCTCTGAAGCACCCGGTCAACATCGCGTACGAGGCGGCGACCGTGGACCTGGGGGATGTCAATATGATCGATTCGTACCACTTCGAGAACTACGGTGTGGCCACGGTCAATTACAACAGGGATCTGGAGGTCTTCCCCGTGGTGAATGCCATCCTGGAAGGGGTTCTCGGAGAGTCCCCGTACCTCTCGCCCACGGACATGGGGGTGAACATGGTGGGCCATTGCATCGTCAACGACGATGTGGTGAGGAGGGCGGCCAACTATGAGATCATCAGGCGTTACTTCTCCACGCTCAGGGACCGCAGGGAGGGAAGGGCATCGGACGAGACGTTGTTCAAGGCCGAGGTCTACATGAAGAATGCGGGAATCAAACCCGAGTACCGCAACACGGTGGAGACGGTCAGGAGGGTCATGCTGGAGACCGAGAGGCCTATCGTCGCCGCAGAGATGGAGGACGGAAGGATCATCACGGGAAAGGCTACGCCGCTGACGACCGCATCGTCATCGATGATGCTGAACGCACTGAAGGAGCTTGCCGGAATAGACGATTCAGTCACTCTGATTTCCAAGGATGTCATCGAATCCGTTCATAGCCTCAAGGTCGATTATCTCGGGAACAAGAATCCCCGCATGCACTTGGATGAGATGCTCGTAGCACTTTCCATCGTTGCGAGGACCGATGAGAACGCCGCAAAGGCTTTCCAGATGCTCCCCAAACTGAGGGGATGCGACGTCCATTCGTCGGTCATCCTGTCGCAGATCGACGAGAGCGTTTTCAAGAAGCTGGGGATGTACACGTCAAGCGAGCCCGAGCACCAGACGAAGTGCCTTTTCCACGAGGGCGTCTGATTCCGAGAAACCATACTATGGGTGTTTTTGACACCTTTTTCTCTCTTTTTTTGATAGAGTAAGGGCGGTTTCCCGCCCTTGGTTTCAGAACAGTTTGAAGATGTTCTCGGAGTATCCGAGCATGTCATCCACGGGCATTCCGGCCATGAGAAGTGCTTGGCAGAGCATGATCTCGGACATTGCTTTCGCCTTGTCCTTGTCGGCCTCATATGCCTTCTTCAGAGATTCGAATGCCGGGTGAGAAGCATTGATCTCCAGGACACGTTTTGCCTTGACCCTCTCCATCTCGTTTCCTCCGGGGATGTTCGCGAAGTACTTCTCCATCTCGAATGATACATCGCCTTCGGAGCTGAGACATACCGCATGCGTCTTCAGTTTCCTGGAGAGTTTGACCGAATCCACCCTGTCCCCCAGGGACTCCTTGACGAAAGCTAGGATGTCCTTGGCCTCCTCCTCTTTCGCATCGGATTCTTTCTTCTCATCCTCCGTCTCGAGTCCGAGGTCCTTGCCGTTGATGTCGCAGAACTCCTTCTCGTTGTAGTTCCTGAGTGTGCGGAGTGTGAACTCGTCCACCTCCTCCGTGAGGCAGATGATGTCGTATCCCTTGTCCATGACCTGCTCGGTCTGGGGCAGCTGTTTCGCCCTCGCGATGCTTTCCGCAGATGCGTAGTAGATCTTCTCCTGGCCTTCCGGCATGGAGTCGACGTACTCCTTCAGCGTGATGGGCTTGTCCAGTTTCATCGAGTGGAACATGATGAGGTCCTTGAGAAGATCGGATTTTGCTCCCCAGTCCTCGACGATACCGTACTTGATCTGGGGCCCGAAGTTCTTGTGGAACTCATTGTATGTCTCCCTGTCCTCGGTCAGAAGTCTCTCCAATTCGTTCTTGATCTTCTTCTCGAGGTTGCTTCTGATCATGGACAGCTGGCGGTCGTGCTGCAGCATCTCTCTGGAGATGTTCAGCGAGAGGTCCGGGGAGTCCACGATCCCTCTGACGAACCTGAAGCAGTCCGGGAGCAGGTCCTTGCACTTGTCCATGATCATGACCCCGGATGAGTACAGCTGCAGTCCGGGCTCGAAGTCCCTGCTGTAGAAGTTGTAGGGTGCGACCTTGGGGACGAACAGCATCGCCTTGTAGCTGACCGTTCCCTCGGCGTTGACGCGGATGACGGATACGGGTTCCTCGTAGTCGTGGAACTTCTCCTTGTAGAAGTTCTTGCAGTCATCATCGGTGACGGATGCCTTGTCCCTCTGCCAGATAGGTACCATGCTGTTGACGACAGTGTCCTCGCCGTGGGTTTTCCACTCTTTCTTGGGGGTTCCGTCCTCGTTGGTCTCGCCGGTCTCCTCCATGGCTCCTTTCTCGAGCATCATGTGGATCGGCCAGCGAACGTAATCCGAGTACTTCTTGATGAGATCCTCGAGCGTGTACGTGTCGAGGTATGTGCTGTATGATTCGTTCTCGTCATCCTCGCGGATGTGCATGATGACGTCTGTACCGTACGAATCTTTCTCGCACTCTTTGACGGTGTATCCGTCGGCTCCCGAGCTGACCCATTCCCATGCCTGGTCCTGTCCGTAGGCCTTCGACCTCACGGTGACCTTGTCCGATACCAGGAACGAGGAGTAGAAACCGACTCCGAACTGTCCTATGATGTCGACATCCTTGCCTTCTTCGATGTTCTTCTTGAAATCGAGAGAACCGCTGTGGGCGATGACTCCCAGGTTGGCATCCATATCCTCCCTGGTCATTCCGATACCGTTGTCTGACACTGTGACCGTTCCGGCTTCGTTGTCCACCTTGACATCGATGCGGAAATCCTCTCTGGATACGGGGATGTCCGATTCCGTGATTGATTTGTAATGAAGCTTGTCTATGGCATCCGACGCATTCGAGATGATCTCCCTCAGGAAGATCTCCCTGTGTGTGTAGATCGAGTTGATCATCAGATCGAGAAGCTGTTTGGATTCTGCCTTGAATTGTTTCTTAGCCATTTCAAGAACCTTCTGCCTTTAGGCTCAATAAAAAGACTAGTGTTAGAACTTCTATAAAAACATATTCTATTATTCCACAGTCTGGTGGAAAATGGGGGATTCCCCCTTCGTAGGAAGGGTAAGAGGTTTCGGTTTGACATTCAGTCTATGCTGACAATCTCGTATGAGCCGTCACCCATTCCGATCTTCTTGGCATGTTCGAAGTGGGCCTGCCAAGCGGTGTTCTTGTTGGTGACCCCGAAGATGTCGTTCGGTTTCTTTCCGCCGCAGTTGCAGTAAAGCATGGTTCCGGGAAGCATTGGCTGCCTCTGAGCCTCCTCTACGCATGCGAGGTCGATTGCAACGGGATCGAACGAGGCGTAGATTCCGACGTTCGGGATGATGGGCGAGTCGTTCGACGAGTGGCAGTCGCACTGCGGGGACACGTCCGAGAGGAACGATATGTGGAAGTTGGGCCTGCTGTCTACGAGTGACTTCGCGTATTCGACGATCTTTCCGTTGATGATCTCGGCCTTCTCGTCGTATTCGGCGTAGAGCGCATCGTAGGGGCACATAGCGATGCATCTTCCGCATCCGGCACAGAGGTTGCCGTCGACTGCCATCTTTTTGGCCTTATCATCGAATTTCAGTGCGCTCTGTCCGCAGTGCTTCTCGCATCTCCTGCATCCTTTGCACTTATCCTCATGGATGTGGGCGATTCCCGAGGAGTGGAGCTCCATCTTCCCTCTTCTGGATGCGCAGCCCATTCCTAGGTTCTTCAGAGCACCTCCGATTCCTGTGACCTCATGTCCCTTGAAGTGGCTCAGTGAGATGATGATGTCGCAGTCTGCTACAGCACGGCCGATCTTGGCGGTCTGGCAGTATTCTCCGTTGATGATAGGTATCTCCACATCATCCGTACCTTTGATTCCGTCTCCGATGAAGACGTTGCATCCGGTCGTGGTGGAGTTGAATCCGTTCATCTCGGCATTCGCGATGTGTCCGATACCGTTCTTCCTCATTCCGGGATAGAGGGTGTTGCAGTCCACGAGATACGGCATCCCTCCCTTCTCCTTGACTATGTCCGCGACGACCTTCGCATAGTTGGGTCTCAGGAACGACAGGTTGCCGTATTCTCCGAAGTGCATCTTGATGGCGACGAACTTCTTCTCCATATCGATCTGATCAATGCCAGCGGCTCTGATGAGTTTGTCCAGTTTCGTCATCAGGCTCTGGTCTGGTTTTGTTCTCATGTCCGTGAAATAAACCTTGGACGTCATTGTTATCTGGGATTCGGATTGCTTTACCGATTAATAATGGTGGGTGGGCCGTTTTAAGAAAGTTAGAAGAAGGCCTTTCTTCGGATAGGTATAAAAACACAGTGACTTTGGACCGTCCAGAGGCAAGAACATGAAGATGTCCGACGGAATGCTGATGATTCTGATAGTGATCCTGAGCATGTTCGCTCCGCTTTCCACGGACATGTTCCTTCCGGCCCTCGACGAGATGGTGGAGCATTTCGGTACGACCGAAGCAACCTTCAACATGTCTCTGTACATGTTCATGCTGTCGCTTGCGGTCAGCATCCTGGTTTTGGGCCCCGTTAGCGACAAATACGGGAGGCGTTCGGTTCTGATAGGGTCTCTCACACTGTATGTGGTGTCGAGTCTCCTGTGCAGTTTCGCACCAACCGTGGAGGTCCTCATCGCGGCAAGGATACTCCAGGCAGCCGGAGGCGGAGGTGCGATGGCGACATCGATGGCTCTGATCAGGGACTGTTTCGACGGATCCAGGAGAACGAGGACGCTAACCCTCGTAGCCATAATCGGAATCATAGGTCCGGTAGCTTCTCCGATCCTCGGCCAGGTCATCATATGGGTCAGCGGATGGCCCGCTACGTTCTGGGCACCTGCGGTAATCGCCGTTATTTGTCTGCTCATGGCCTTCCTCCTGCCCTCGGATATCCCGAAGGATAGGTACAAGGGGACAGTTGTAGGGGCATTGGGCAGCATGGTACCGATAGTCAGGAACCGTGACTTCAGAAGATTCACCGTAATGATGACGATGATAACATTCTGCATCCTCGCATACATCTCTGTTTCGGAGTACATCTACAAGGACAAGGGGTTCGGCGTCGGCGACTGGTATTCGCTGTACCTGGCATTCGCGATGATTCTGGGATTGCTCCTGATTGTAGTATTGATGAGATTCAAGGACAGGCTCGGAACGAGAGGCATGCTGAAAGCGTGTTTCATCCTGATCCTGTTCTCGTGCGTGGTCCTGTGGACGGTCGGAGCATCGTCGCCGATGCTGTTCTTCATCGGCATCATCCCGCTCATCGGGGTATCGTCATCCGTGCGTTCGTTCGGGTTCGACATTCTTCTTAGACAGGATATCGGCAATTCCGGAGCAATATCGTCCGTGATCAACTTCCTGACATTTGCGTTTGCGACTCTAGGTATGGTCATCGTGGTCAATCTGCCGCTGGACAATTATGTCTACAGCGTGGCGGCCTGTGTTCTCATCTATCTGGTCGTGTATGCGGCATTGTGGGCGGTTCTGACGCTGAAACCAAATACGCTCAAAGGTTTCGATGATTGATTATCGAACAGAAGAAGAAAGACGGGGCGTATGCCCCATTGTTTTCACAGGATTCCCATGTCCGTGAGCTTCTCAGGGAGATAGGTTCCGGTGGCGTATTCCAGACCGTATTTGGCCAGAGCCTGCTGCTCAGCCTTCTTCCCCATGTGGAGCATGGCCTGGATCTCGTTGACCCAGAACTCGTCCGCGAACCTGGGGTCGGTGAGCTCGGCGTTGAGCGCACCGATATCCTTGTCCGACAGCTTGTCGGTAGGTAGGTCGTAGTTCAGGATGTCCGACGGTGTGATTCCGATGAACTGTGCCGTGGGTGTCGCCAGATACTCCGAGATGTGAGCGGTCTTGATTGCTCCGTATGCTACGGATGCGAAGATCCTGAACGACCACGGGTCCCCGTCGGTGAAGACGGTGACTGGGAGGTTGTATTCCTCGTTGAGCCTCTTGATCAGACGCCTGGTGGATCTCGCGGGCTGTCCTGAGAGGTGTACCAACGCGCAGTTGTACTTCTCGGGGAAGCCGTTCTCGATCAACCTGGCGAACATTCCTCCTGTTTCGATCGCCATGATGAACTTCACGT
>DAXB01000082.1 GCA_002506175.1 Methanomassiliicoccaceae archaeon UBA113 | reverse complement strand
GACGATGGAGACGTTCTCGAAGGATTCGAGGTCCATGACGAGTGCTTCGTTTCCGGTAATGGACCGGATCTGTCCTTTCCTCTTGTCGATGACGGGGACCTGAACTTTTGTGCTGACAGGTCCAACGATGGATTTCTTTGCTCCGGTGAAGATGCTGACTGCATCGATGTTCGCCTTAGCGGATCCGTGCTTTCCGGGTTTGGATGTCGTGATCTTGATGATCTTACAAGGCTCCTCGTCGACGTTGACATACCTTCCCTCTTTCAGCTCTCTGATCTCTTTCATATCCCACATTGGTTTCACTTTCCTTTGGTTTTATTGAACCAGCTTATGGCCGGTAGTTCACTTCCCTTCTGGAAGCGAAGTCATGCAGGTCGAATACGGTTGATGACCTCATGTTATCTGACCGTCCACATTGCCTTTATTATTATAATATATTGCGATGTAATTAGCAGGGGGATCAATCCTGTTTATTCTCATTTAGAAAGCTTTTACATTTGTTCTTGAGTACAGGGACATCTTTGATCATGCATTCCCAAACTCTTGATGATGACGGATAATCATACTTGTGTGTACAGAAGTCTCTGAATTTGGCGATAGAATCCCATTCTACATCCGGTGTGTGATGATGTAAAATACGTTGGAAGTTGCTTCACACATTCTCCGATTTGAATCATTGACAGGATTACGCATTTTTCTGAAATGCTCGTTTGAATTGAATTATTCCTAGTATTTTACGAAATAATCTATGTCGCTCTTTATCGATTCACAGTGTTCGATAATCCTGCCTAGTTCTCTGATGATTTTGCTGCTCATAAATCATAATTCCTTCTTCTTTTACGGCGTTCAGAATTCTATCACTGGCGCCTTCTGCCTCAATCAGATCTACCTTGGCTTTGACAATCTTCTCCAAGTCATCCATGAAGTGGACTACTGTGAGTAGATTGGAACCATCTTTCATCTCAACACAGAAGTCATAATCGCTGTCTTCATCGAAATCTCCGCGTGCTCTTGAACCGAATAGAATCAGTTTGTTAACTCCGGCTTTTTCTGCGATGGGCTTGACAAGCTTGCGAAGTTCATCCACATTCGGTTGTGTAGATGACATGGAGTCTACCATGACCTCTCCGTTGGATATCTTCAGATCGAACGGCAATCCGTTCTCCATCACTGTTTTGTGAAACAGGAGGTTGATAGCATCGGAGACGGTCATTCCGAACATCTGGTAGATCCTCTCCGCCTGTTCCTTTGCCTCGGGATCCACTCTTACCGTAATGGTTGTGCTTCTGCTCATAATATATAATATAGAACAATTGTATTTCAAATGTTTTATAATAATTCATTTTTATCTGAATAAATATACATTTAGATGGATATATGTGATAAATAGAATATAAATATTCATTTCAATAGATATTTCTAAATACACACGGCATTCTTATACATCGATGGCAAAGAATCAGATGATACTGCGCAAGGATTACATCAGTTACCTTGAGGGGTGGAGGGACAATACGGATGTGGTCAAGATTATCACGGGAGTGCGCCGTTGCGGGAAATCCACTTTGATGAAGCAGTATGCGGAACTCTTGTTGTCAGACGGGGTCGATGAGAGCAATGTGATATTCATGAATTTTGAGTCCTCGGAATTCTATGGAATAGGAACCTATTCGGATCTCAGCGAATATCTGAAAACCAAGATGGCCGAAGGCATCAGATACTATCTGTTTTTCGATGAAATCCAGAGAGTGGAAGGATGGGAAAGGACGATCAACTCCATTTCGGTGGATTATGACGCAGACGTCTACATAACAGGGTCGAACGCACATTTGCTTTCATCGGAACTTGCTACATTCATCTCCGGAAGGTATGTTGAGGTGAAGATGCTTCCATTATCATTCTCCGAGTTCCTGGAGATGCACCCCACGTCCCCCGATATCAGCTTGGAACAGAGGTTTTCTCAGTACATTTGGTCTGGTTCCATGCCTCTGATCGATCCGGAAGATACCGAAAGGACTGCAGATCTGCTTCAGGGGATCTATTCCACTATTATCCGCAAGGATATCGCACCCAGGCAGGAGATAAAAAGCATCAGTCAGCTGGATGAGATCACCACATTCTTATTCTCCAATCTCGGCAGTATCACTAACTGTAATAACATTTCAACAGTATCCGGAATCCATCCGTCCACTGTGAAGAAATGCATCAGTGCGCTGGAAGATGCCTATCTTGTCTATAGATGCAGACGTTTCGACATACGCGGGAAGAAGATCCTGGATTCCAAGGAGAAGTACTATGTTGTTGACACCGGCATGAGGAATGCAGTCCTGGAGAATTCAAAAGGTCTTGACATCAGCAGACAATTGGAGAACATAGTTTACTTGGAACTCAGGAGAAGAGGATATAAGGTAAGCGTAGGCTGTTTCAAGGATTATGAAGTGGATTTCACCGCTGTGAAGGATGGAACGTATTGTTATTTCCAGGTATGTCAGACGTTGATGGGTGCTGATACAGCGGAGAGGGAGGTCAGATCCTTGGATATTATCGAAGATCATTTCCAGAAGACCATCCTGACGATGGACCGTTTATTCAGCCGCCCAGATAATGGCATCAGGGTCATAAATCTCATCGACTGGTTGATAAATGATAATTGATGCATGCTATTGTCTTTGTTAAGTAAAAAAAGGAAGTTCAACCCTATAGACAACAGCATATAGATTCTATAGGGCTGTGTTGGTGTCAGTGTTTCTTCCCGCGGCCCCTGTTCCTCGGTTTTGAGCTCTTCTGGGGCTTCTTGGGTGCGTCGGGGTATCTGCGTTTTATGTCCTCGACCCTTGCCATGAATTCCTCGTTCAGCTTGTCTCCGCAGAACTCGCCGTGATACTGGTCGACTTTGGCGGCTATGAGGATCTTTCCTGCGAGTGCACGGGAGATGTTCCCTCTCTGCCAGTAGGGGGCCTTGTGGACCTCCGGGTGCTGGTAGATGACTCCGTGCTTTGGAGGCCTCTTGCCGGACTTGAGGTGCCTGAACATGGCCTTCTCCGCTCCGAGCAGCTGAACTGTCGACGAAGGCAGGGATGCGAGCCTCTCCAGCCCTCCGGATAGGGATATCAGCCTTGCGGCGAGCGGTCCTCCGACGATGGCGCACATGTTGGGGCATGTCTCCTCGACGATGTCCTGGATGTACGCCTCGGTGCGTTCCTCATCGTCGTAGAGGCGGTAGAGTGTGTCTGCGAGGTCCATCACTGCACGCATGTCGGTGTCGTTGAAGTCGGATCCGATGGACTGGATGTCGATGCCGAGCTCCTCGATGATGGCATCCCTGTCGCCGTATCTGGCGATGAGGTCGGCGTACTTCGAGTCCTTGGCGTAATCGGCTAGCTCCGGGAAGTGCATCCCGTACCATTCATGGAGGCGTTCGTTGTAGAGGTTGATCGTTGCGATCTGGTCGTCGAGGTTCCTGATGGCCTGGACCAGGTTCTTGTCCCTCGGCACGGGTTCGGACGTCCTCAGCTTGCCGAGGCCCATCATGACCTCGTGCATGAACGCATCGTCGAAACCGAACTTCTGGGGGGTTATGAAGGATGAGTCGAAAAGCTCCGGTTTTCCGAGCTCCGACTGTCTGCGGTCCCCGACCATTAGCTTCTCGGGTATCCTGGAGGCGAGCTCCCTCTCCTCGTCGAGGATTCCTCCCCTCTGGACGGCCGCGAGCTTCTCAGCCACCGCTGAAGCGTCCTTTGGCATGAGCCTCTTGTCGATGATGCTGTGGGATTTCTCGTCCACAAGGAACGAGCCGAACCATTTCGTGACCAGTATCGTCATTTTATCACATCTTGGACAGTTTTTTGATCTCTTTCGCAGGGAGGTCCGTTACATCGCCGCAGATCAGCTGCAGCTTTGCCTGGAACTCCAGCTCCTCCATCCTGTTGAAGGCTTCCTCCAGGCTGCGGCCCTGTGTTATGGCTCCGTGCCTCTCCATGAGTATCGCCCTGTAGGATGCTTTTTCCGCCACGGCATCCACCAGCTGTTTGGATCCCGGGGTGTAGTAGCCGATCATCGGGACCTCTCCCAGGAGGATGACCCCTTCGGGGGTGATGTTGCATTTCATCCCCTCGGCCCTGACGGCGAGAGTGACGCAATTCAGGGGATGGCAGTGGATTACGGCGTTAGTGTCGGGATTCGCGTTGTACAGCGCGAGATGGAACTTGGTCTCCATGGAGGGTTTTCCATCTCCGATGACCTTCCCCTTGGAGTCGATGAGGACCAGGTCCTCGGGCTCCAGCATACCCTTGTTCCTTCCGGAGGGGGTTATGAGGTATTCGGAATCGTTGATCCTCACACTCATATTGCCTCCGGCGGAGACGGTAAGCTGTCTGTCGTAGAGGAGCTTGCAGATCTTCACGAGCTCCTGTCTGGCGAATCTCTCGTTCATTGTTTCACCAGGTGGATCTCGCTGGGCTTGAGGATTCCCTTCTCGGTGATGAATCCAGCGACGAGCTCCGCGGGTGTGACGTCGAACGCGGGGTTGAGGGCCTTTGATCCGACGGGTGCGATCCTGTAGTCTTTCACCATGGTCATCTCGGTCTCGGACCTCTGCTCTATCACGATGTCCTCGCCGGTCTTGGTGTTGAAATCGAATGTGGATATGGGTGCGGCGACGTAGAAGGGGATGCCGAAGTGTTTGGCTACGATGGCCTTGTCGAACGTTCCGATCTTGTTGGCGAAGTCACCGTTAGCCGCGATCCTGTCGGCTCCCGTGATGATCATGTCGACTCCCTGCTTCATGTAGTATGCGGCGGAGCCGTCGGGGATGATCGCATGCTCGATCCCTTCCTGGTTGAGCTCCCATGCGGTGAGCTGCATTCCCTGGAGACGGGGTCTGGTCTCGGATGCATATACGAAGAACCTCTTGCCTTGGTCCCAGGCCTTCCTCATGGGTGCGAGGGCGGTACCGACATCGACTGTTGCTAACGCTCCCGCGTTGCAGTGTGTCATCAGCTTCATTCCGTCCTTTATGAGCTCTGCTCCGTACTCTCCGATCTTGGTGCATTTGTCGACCATCATCTGTGCGTATCCGTCGGCTGCTTTGATCGGGTCTTCCCCGTCTTTGAGTTTGGCATACATGTAGTCCACGGCGTAGAACAGGTCGTTTGCCGTGGGCCTTGCGGCCTTGATGTCTTTAGCGGCCTTGTCCAAATCGCAGCCTTTCAGCGCTGCCATGCACATTCCGTATGCGGCGGTGGCTCCGATCGACGGGGCGCCGCGAGTCGTCATGTTGCGGATGGATTCCGCTATGTCGAGATAGTCGTCGAAGTCCACGAGGACGATCTTCGCGGGGAGCTCCCTCTGATCGATCATCCTGACCTTTCCGTTCTCGAACCATACTGCTCTGATGTCGCACTTCTTTCCGTCGATTGTCGCTTTCATCTGCGCACCTTTCCCTTCTGTATGGTTAATAGGTAAATAAGAGAGCCTACGGGGAAGATGGCGGTTATTTCATCTTATTTAATTAGTTTTTAAACGATGGGTGTACTAAAATATACATTATTATTGTGTACATATTGTGTACTAATTATTATCTAAAGGAATAATCTGTATATTTTTCGAAAATTAAATACGATAGCTTAATATACGAACCGTATATGCAGTCTTATGGCAGAGGATTCTTCGTATGAATACGAATTGTATGTGACATCCAAGGGTACCATTCAGGTGTCCAATGATGTGAAGATCAAGGTCCTTCACGAGCTGGCATCGGGAAACAGGTCTCTCACGGAGCTGTCCAAGGTGGTCGGCAAGGCGCAGTCCACACTGTCTGTTCACTTGGACAGAATGGTGGAGGACAAGCTGATTGCGGTGCATGACGATATGAACGATAACCGCAAGAAGTACTACACGCTCACATCTCTCCCCTTTGCCAAGTCCGTGCAGTCCTCCGACGAGTCCAGAGAGGTCGCGTTCAGCATGCTGAGCAATCTGGCTCAGGATCCCAAGCAGATGACGAAGGCTCTCCCCGGATTCATCTTCCTCGGATTCGACGGAATGGGTCTGGACGCATCCCCGATGGCGGGGATACTCGGATTCATCCACGGCGCAGCCATGTCCGGTTCGCTGTCCGGAGCGACGCTGGAGGAGACGGTCGCAAACACAAGGGATTACTTCATGGAGTTCGGATTGGGAGAGGCTACGGTGTTCTCGTTGAAGCCTCTGACGATCATCATCAAAAGCCCGAACCCGTTCACAGAAGGTTCCTCGAAGGTTATGCAGCATTATGCGTCAGGATTCATGAGCAAGATCCTCGAGGATGCCACCGGGAGGCCTTACGACACTGTCAGCAGCGAGGTGTTCGGAACCGATTACAATTATCTCCGTTTCGTGATGGAACCGAGGAGCAACAAATTATTCATGCTCGAACAAGGGTTTGAATGAAAGCAGGGCGCCGTTACCGAGGATCTCGCAGTCCTCCAGCTCCATACGGATGCCCCCTTCGGCAATCCACCCATCCCCGTCGCAGGGGGTGGGTGCATCTTTTCCTCCGATCAGGAGCCCGCCGACAAAAACCGTGTAACGATCTACCATCTTCGCTTTGAAGAACGATGCGATGGTCTTTCCCCCTCCCTCGACGAGGATGTTCTCTATCCCCATCTCGGCGAGCTGCGTCATAGCCTTCTCCAAGTCGATGATGTCATTGCCTGCGCGTATTATCTCATCGCAGTCCCATTCCCGTTCGCAATCCTCCAAGGTTATCATGATGGTGGGTGCGCGGTCGTTGAGGACCTGTGCGGTGTCGGGGGTCCTTCCGTGGGGATCCAATACGATCCTTATCGGATTGGTGTCGTAGTCTCTGTCCTTCAAGGTGAGGTGCGGGTCGTCTGCGATGACCGTACCGACGCCTACCAGAATAGAATCATATTTCTTCCTGAGCCCTTTGACGCGGGTTTTGTCCTCGTCGGAGGATATGCGCACCTGCGTACGGTCGCCGCCGGCCAGCTTGCCATCGGCGGACATTGCGCAGTTAACGTGGATGAAGGGCCTCATTGTTCTCACCCGGGGTGACGGTGAACCTGTAGACGTTCTCCTTCCTCTCGACACCGAATTTGACGTCGAGGAAGGATTCCAGGGTGTCCATCTGGCTGAGCAGGTGCTTGCTGATCCTGGAGACGGAGAAACCGCTCTTGCCCTGAGCCATGGCCATGTAAGGGAGGACCTGGTCCGCGGTGTGGACATCCATCGTCGCTCCGCTGGTCATTTCGTTGATGAGATCCATAGCCGCGTCCTCTCCAGCCTTGTCGGCGGTGTGTCCGCGTGATGTCAGTGCGTTGCTTCCGAGCATTCCGTTCTCATATTCCGCTGTGAGAACTATTCCGGCTCCGCGGGAGTCTCCGTCGGTCTTCTGAACGTCGAATTCGACTTCTGCATACGGCGCCAACATCTGCTGGCAGCTGGTCATCATGTCCTTTGTGATCCAATCGGGCAGGCGCTGGCTGAAGCAGACCCCTTTGATGCACTTGAGCTCTCCGAGCTCTTCGATGTCCAGGGGTTTGATGGTGTCTATGGGGTCGAATGTCGTGATGACGCGTCCTCCCCCCTGCGGGTAGAATCCGCGTTCGATGATCTTGACGTTGGCCTCTATGCCCATCCTCCTCATGAGGGGGAACAGAAGGGTCTGATAGGAGTCTATCGGAGGGGCCCACATGACGTTGGTTCCCCCGCTGATGTCCACGGTGAGTCTTTTCCTGTGGTTCCTTCCCGCGAGCATCATGGCCTGCAGGACCAGGCTGAGGCTTCCGGCGGTTCCGATGTTGACCTCTATGTCGTACTTGTGCTCGTTGCCGGGCGTGAAAAGGAGCTCTCTCGACCCGATGGTGTTGCCTTCGACGGTGGAACCTGCCATCTGTGCGACTGCGTCCACCGCTGCGCAGTGCTGTTTGGAGAGGCCGTTGGTAGGTCTGTTCTCCCTGATGCGGGTGAGATGCGTGGTGATCCCGGTGACGGTAGCCATGGCTACAGATGTGCGGACCATCTGTCCGCCTCCCTCGCCTCTCGATCCGTCTATCTCCAGGATTTCCATGTATTCGGTGTATGAGTGCTTTATAATAAAAGTATTGGAAGGACTGTCGGACTGTGTGGTATCTGTGAGAGGAAAAGGTGCGATAGCCGGGATTCGAACCCGAGTCAGAGGCTTGGGAAGCATCCGTCCTGACCACTGGACTACTATCGCATCAATCGGGATATTGGGTTCCTTCTTATTAAACCACTGATAACGGCTTTATATGAATTCCTCTTTAACTATGATTATCGGACTCATGGTCTAGGGGTTATGACGTCGCCTTCACACGGCGGAGGTCGCCGGTTCAAATCCGGCTGGGTCCACCATCTTTTCAACCATCGTGACTGTCGTGTTCTAGATTGTAGGCGGGATTCCGTTCGTTTTTTTGATGATTTGAGAGTATCATGTTCGATATTGTACACGGGTTTTCATTATTCTGCAAAATCATTAAATATGATCTTTGTATTTGTTGGATTACGCATCCATCCATCAGGGCGGGTAACCTTGAATGAGTGAGATGCTGGAACGTCGCGGGGAGTCTCATATCCTCCTTTCACACTTTGAGCCCCGCGGCGTATTCTAAATGCATCGAGCCGTTTGATCCAGATTGGGCATGTTGCGTTTGTTCGGAAGTCAATGAAGTCACGGCAGTTTTGTCCGGACAGATCCATTCAGAGAGAACAATTTGTTTGGTACGGTGCATTCTGTTTGATAAAAAGTGAGATACGTTCATTCATATATTGTACATAAAAATTCATTATTTTTTGATTGAAACCTATTCATTAAATACTGGGATGGTATTTATTGGATTATGCATCCATCCATCAGTGTGACAGACGGATCGGGTGCCCTGTGAAAAGCCGCGGGCGGTTATTCCTCCTACTCATTTCACCATCGCTCGCGGCAAAAATCGGTTCTTTCTGAATTGCAGTGGG
>DAXB01000083.1 GCA_002506175.1 Methanomassiliicoccaceae archaeon UBA113 | reverse complement strand
CCCACTGAAAATCAGAAAGAACCTAAATTTATCTAACAAAGAGGGTAAAATGCACACGCTTCTATAACCTAAATCTGAAAGATGAGCTACCGTTTCTTTGTCGCCGCACATCTTCATGACGCCCAAAAAACAATCCGCTTTCTCCTTCCCGAAATAGGATCCGATATTGTCTAAGAATATGTCTGCCTGCTCTGCCGACTGGAAGTAGATGCTGTCCACAGTGCCCTTCTTTATCTGCATGAACAGGTGCATCTGCGCATTGCTCGACTTTATCGGTTCATGTTTTCCATCGAGATCGTTGATCACAGCGACACCGAAAGCCTCTGCTCCGGCATCCTGTGCCTGCTTCGCCTCGTCCTTGAGACGACTGCTGACTGATGTGAATCCGAATGCCATATCTCACTCATCCCCGTACTTGTACTTGGGGTTGACCCCTAGACTCCACATGTAGTAGTCCGGATGGAAATACCTTCCGCGGGATGCCGTAGAATCTCCGTACTGGAGAGCCTGTTTCGGACAGAGATTGAGACAGCTCATGCAGAGTGAGCACTTGTCCTCATCCCATACGGGTTTACGATGGTAAACCCTGATGACCTGCTCCGGACACACATGCTCGCATATCCTGCACTCGACACACCTCTCGTCGAATCCGAATGCCTCCGTATTCCTGTATTCCTCATACTTCGAATACAGTCCATCGACGTCCTTCCTGGCTGTGGTGCGGAAATCCCCTTTCTCCTTCTTCCTGATGGATTCGATGATTCCGCCTATCGTAACATCTGCAGCGGCATTGATCTCTGCCGCCTTTTCCTTCGAAGGAGGGTCGAATGCGAAGACCGCATTATCCGGCATGATGACATCATACGATGCATCCACTGTCAGTTTTCCCCTCAATTTCTCCTGGAGCTGCTCACTCGCCTCACCTGATGTTCCTCCGCACGTGCTGATACAATACACATGTCCTGGATTTTTCACGGCGATATTCTCTACGAACTCCGATACAATCGATGGTATGCCGAAGAAATAAACGGGGAAGACGAATCCCACGTCTCCGCCTTTCGCATCATATGCGAAACGTTTGTACCTTACCGCGGCAGCTATCTCCACCATATCCGTCTGGAATGCCTCGGAGAGACATCTGGCCGCATGGTAGGAGTTCCCAGTTCCGGAGAATACGAATATCATGAGTACCAACAGATGGTGGTGAAATAAAATGCCTACGAACAAAAGCACAATGGGGTTAAAAACCGAACGAAATGGAGAAACGATTTTTAACATATGCGAAATTGAGAACGCATGGCAATTACGAACGACACCGAAATCAAGATCGCGGATGATATCTTCTGGATTGGAGGGGACGACAGGACGGCTGCCGTCTTCGAGGGGGCGTTTCCCATCCCCGAGGGAGTATCCTACAACTCATATCTTATCTCGGACGAGAAGACCTGTCTGCTGGATACCTGCGATGCATCGATAGCGGCAAAGTTCTGGAAGAACTTCCGTCATGCGATAGACGGCAGGAGCCTCGACTACTTCGTCATCAACCACATGGAACCGGACCACGGTGCCGGAATCATCCAGATACTTGACTCCTACCCCGAAGTAACGGTGGTGGGTAACAGCAAGACATTCGACATGCTCTACAATTTCTACGGCATCGTCCCGAAGAACAAACTCGAGGTCAAGGAAGGAGATACGCTCTGCCTCGGAAAACACACACTCAGATTCATATTCGCAGTGATGGTCCACTGGCCAGAGGTCATGTTCAGCTATGACGAGACGGATAAGATCCTGTTCTCCGCGGATGCATTCGGTACGTTCAAAACACTCTCGGGAGCGCTGTATGCGGACGAGACAGATTTCGACAAGGAATATCTGAACGAAGCGAGGAGATACTACTCCAACATCGTCGGAAAGTACGGATCCAAGGTTCAGGCTGTATTCGGGAAGCTCGCCGGAACACCCATCGACATGATCTGCCCTCTTCACGGACCTATCTGGAGAACGGACCTCGGCTACATCCTCGGAAAATACGACACTTGGAGCAGATACGAGCCCGAGGAGAACGGTGTCGTGATAGCATATGCATCCATGTACGGGAACACCGCAGCGGTGGCTGATAGGCTGGCCATGCTTCTGAAAGACAGAGGTGTGGAGAACATAACCGTGTATGACGTCACCAGAACGCATCCGTCATATGTCGTTTCTGATGCTTTCAGATTCAGCAACATAGTCCTTGCCGCACCCACATACAACAACTCACTGCACCCGACTATGGTCGCCGTCCTTGACGATATGGAAGTCATGGCAGTCCAGAACAGAAAGTTCTCCATCATCGGAAACGGATCATGGGCACCTCAATCCCCCAGGATCATGGAGGACCGCTTGCTGGGTATGAAAGACATGGAAAAAGTTGGAGAGCCTTTTATCATCAAATCCTCGATGAAACCGGAACAGATGCCAGAGCTGGAGAAATTGGCTGACGAGATCGCCGCATCCCTATGAGCGCACATAGTTTAGTATCAACCTAAAATAAGTACATTGTAGGAATCGATGACCGGATAACCATATTATAATCCGAAAGTGTGGAAGGGAACATGGCTTTCAACCTGACGCTCTGCCCGTTCTGTGGCAGGGACCTGTCCGCGGATGAATTGAGCTACTTCATCTGCGAGAGCTGCGGCAAACGCATATACAGAGCTAGATCCGCTCTTACCGTATTCCTGAACGGAAAACCGTACGAAGAGGAATACAATGATATCATCGAGAGTGCGGAGCATAATCCTGGCAAAGCCCTCGAAGACCTCAAGGTTATCTTCGATTCCAAAGAAGAGCCTGACACGGATTTGTTCTTCACACGTGCGATAGTATACAGCCTCTCCGGTGAAGAGGGTAAAGCTCACGCGGATTGGAAGAAAGGTCTTGAGAGCATCAAAGACATCAAGAACATCGATGCGTACATAGTGTCCGCATGCAGATGCATAACTGAAGTCATCATCAAAAGGGAACGCGAGTTCATCGAATTTGACTACCTGCAGTTCATAAAAGATGTCGCGTCGGTTTTCGCACAGGCCGCAGAAGTATCATGCAGAGGGATATTCTACATCACGGTTTTCAGGAACATGAAGATAAAGTTCCTTGCAGGAGAGTTCTCCGATGACGTTGAGCTCTACCAGTCGATCATCAAATCCATCTGCTCCAAGATAATCCCGTACGGCCGCAATTACAAGACCGTCGTATCGATCATATCGGACGTCCTCCAGGATTCCGAGTACGATTCCGATACATACGAGGACGATGACAATCTGGTCCTGCACATCTACGACCTCACTCAGATGTATCTCAAAGGTTACTCCGAAAACTATTCGGATGACCGCAACCTATCCATCTTCGAACATTGGACCGATGAACAGATGGAAAGCCTTGACTATCTGTTCGGGCGTATAATAGAGTCCACTTCAGACAGCACGATCCTGGCCAATCTTTCCCAGTTGTTCCATGCCCCGACGGAGGAGATCGATGTTGGGCAGGCTGTGGATGACTATATCCAGAAATACCTTCTGATCGAACCTCCGCAAAAAGAGGCCGAATCAGAAAATCCCGAGATGTGAGAAAAGGATTCTGAATCCGATCAGGATGAGGATTACTCCTCCGACGAACTCGGCCTTATTGCTGTACTTGTCTCCGAATACACTACCGATCTTCACTCCAACCATAGATATGGCCATAGTGACTACGCCGATGATTATGGCCGGCACTATGATGTCCGATCCATCCATAGCCAATGATATGCCGACCGCAAGAGCATCGATACTGGTGGCGATGGCAAGGATCAGCATAACCTTGAAAGAAATGCTGTCGTCGATCCCCTCTTCGTCATCCTTGCTGAGAGATTCGCGGATCATGTTCAATCCAATCAGGAGAAGAAGTATGAACGCGATCCAATGATCGAACTGCGATATGTATTGATAGAGTGATGCGCCGAGATAGTACCCAATCGCCGGCATGATTGCCTGGAAGAAACCAAACCAGAGGCCGATCACGATAATTGCTTTGATTCCAGGCTTCTTCATTGCCAAGCCTTTGCATATCGATACTGCAAATGCATCCATCGCAAGACCGACCGCCAGAAGCAGAACCGCAATTATCTCCATGACTGTCCGTATCAATTCATCGTTTTATTATTTGGTTCTTCGACGTTTTAAGTGGGTAAACCCACACGTGTGCAATCGCGCTCCGCCAGCGATTGCACTACGTGAGAAACAGGAAGACGG
>DAXB01000085.1 GCA_002506175.1 Methanomassiliicoccaceae archaeon UBA113 | reverse complement strand
CCCACTGAAAATCAGAAAGAGGCTAAATTTAACGAAAAATCGTAAAAAATGACAAAAATATATATTCTGAGTTTTTATTGAACTGCCAGAGGTAATATTTCATGGCAAATATTGACACATCTAACATGAAGGATGCCATCCTGCCGGCTATTTTGGCCGTCATCATCGGTATCCTTTTCATTGCAGTTCCTGGTGCCGTTTTGTTCTGGGGAATGATTATCATCGGTATCTTCCTCATCATCTTGGCAATCGTTCAGATCAAGGAGCTGAATGGAGTCGATCCGCTTTCCGTAATCATGCTCGTATTGGGTATCATAATGATTGCGGCACCCATGCTCTTCCCCACACTCGCCCAGTATATCCTCGGTGCTATCTTCCTCGTCGTAGGAATCTTGGCAATCGTAGATGCCTGGAAGGATGAGGGAATGGAGAAGATTCTCGGAGTCCTTGTCGGAGCCCTGTTCTTCATCATGGGTATCCTGCTTGTCACCAACATTTGGGGAATCACAACCATTCTGCAGATATCTGGAGTAATCCTCATCATCGTTGCAATCGTTGAGTTCCTCAAGGCTATCAAGTTCTGAGTACTTTCAATAAAGGCCTGGAGCAATCCTGGCTCAAACCTTTTAATCGACCCAACGGGTGAAACAGACACTCGTTGGGTATTTTTTTTTGATTTGGCAAAATGTCATCATTGTACGATGGAATGAGTAGAAGAAGGAAAAAAGAAGATGTGGACGGGTTCCCCCGTCCGAGGTTTTCGATTATTTAAGGTCGTTGATGAGGATGACGTGATATCCGAACTGAGTCTTCACGGGCCCCACGATTTGTCCTTTCTGGGCATCGAAGCATGCCTTCTCGAACTCGGGAACCATATCTCCCTTGCTGAACCATCCGAGGTTTCCCCCTTTGTTCTTGCTGGGGCATCTGGAGAACCTCTTCGCCAGATCGGCAAAGTCCTCTCCTTTGGAGAGACGGATCATGATTCCTTCGGCTTCCCTCGCATTCGGAACGAGGATGTGCGATGCATTTACTGATTTTACCATTTTTTCACCTTGTAGCTTGATTCATTGTTCGGGGACCCTTTTGACTAGTTCGGAGTCCGACTGTCCTGCGATCCACCATATGGGTCTGATTGCGGATTCGCATTCATCTCCGGTAGAGTTGATAGCGAAGTATTGGACGTTTTTGAACACAGATTCCATCAGATGCACGAACGTCTCCTGTCTGTTGTCGATGAGGTATTGTCTGACATCCTCATCTTTCAGAGCGGGGTTCATGAGGTCATTCTTCGTTGCGACCACCGCGAACGGTACGTTCACCGTTGCGTTGGGGCTGGTGTGGGTGATGTTTGTGTACATCGAGTGGAATGTGGCGAACACTTCTGACGGGGCGTCCTTCAAGCGCTCTTTCTTGAGGGAAAGAGGGTCGAATGCGAATACGAAACCGTCTGTGTAATTGTAGTACTCCTCGAAGAGGATCTTGTTCGCGTTTGCTCTGAATTCCTCTCCCGAGATATCGTTGAAGAGGATCTCCCTCTCCCTGAAGTCCGAGGAACTGAGGAACATGCATCTGGATTCCAGCTCACCGGTGACGGTCTTAGGTGTCCAGTCCTTCGAGTTGATATCCTGTTTTGTAAGGTTATCCGAGGGCAGTTCGACAGATATACCATTGAGCTTGGCGTTCTGGGAGATGGTATTGGCGGCTGCGAGCATCATGGTGGTCTTTCCGGAACCGACCGCTCCAATAAGGGAGATCGTGATGGGTTTTGCCTCCCTTGTGACGATCTTTTCTCCGCAGTTGGGGCAGAATGTCCTCAGTTCTCCTCTCTTTCCTCCTTCGCAGGAGATGTCGTGCCCGTTGTTGCATGTGTGATACTTGTACCCGTATCTGTTGGGCACAGGGTAATCGATGGTGAGTTCGCACCTGCATTTGACGGCAGGCCTCTCGAAATTGGTCCTGCAGTGTGGACATACACTGAACTCCGTGTTCTTGGCGAAGTCCTTGCGTTCCCTTCTGGAGGCCGAAGAGATCTTTCCGCCTACCACAATCCTGCATATCGCATACGGGATGATGAGGAATAAGGTGATCATGATGGACCAGGGTGCGTAGAGAGGCAGCAGGATTATCGGCAGCACGACCAGGGGCTTGAATTTCTTCCAGGATCCGACGATGAAGTTCCATGGGAGTGCGAGGGCACGGATAGCGGAGTGCGGCCTGTGTGTCCACAGATATTCCGCGGGGTTGGTCCTACCCTTGACATCCGTCGCTTCCTTGGTAAGGAATCCTCCTACCGAGATGAGGAATCCGCAGACAATCATGGCGAGAGTGAGCTCTTTGTTGAACTTAGCCATGGATCCGGGGTTGTAAGAGAGTACCCAGTCGATGAATTTCTGGTAGTACTGCGTGAAGTCGTGGATGTTGTATTTGTTGAGGATATCGGAAACCGAATATCCGATCTGACCGTCTATGGGGAAGAACAGATAGAATCTGATGGTCTCCATATCGTGGGTAATGAAATCTCTCAGCGTTGCGTAGAAGCACAGCGCCGAATAGATGAGTGCAATCATCGAGACGACCGCTACGATCGTCCTGTTTATCCCATTCATGTTTCTCAGTATAATTCCAAAGTCTTAAAACATACTATGAGAGGAATCGCTTCGAAGTATGCCAATCGTACACATCTATGAAATATTCCTGCAAATATGATGTGTCTATGTGGAACATAGGGGACATCAGGGTGGATGGTGCTGCAGTTCTTGGACCCATGTCCGGTTTCACGTTCAAGAGTTACAGGGAGTTTATGAAACCATTCGGGGTCGCCGTCTCCTATTCGGAGATGACGTCCGCGGTGGGCATCGTGAATGATGACGGGCACACGTCGGCTTATGTGGATTTCGATAAGAATTACCCTACGGGTGTGCAGCTGTTCGGGCATGAGGCCGAGGATCTGGCGAAGGCCGCCTCCATTGCTTTGGAGACGAACCCGAACATCGATTTTTTTGATGTAAATATGGGGTGTCCGGTCCATAAGATCCAAAGGAGCGGTGCAGGTGCGATCCTGATGAAGGATCCGGTCAAATGCGGAGAGATCATTCGTAGGATGAAGCAATCGGTCGATGTCCCCATCACGGCGAAGATCCGCCTCGGGTGGGATTCCGATCATATGAACTACAGGGATGTCATCGAAGAGCTTGAATCCGCAGGGGTTGATGCCATAACGGTCCATGCACGTACAAAGATCGAGAAGTATGCGGGTTCGCCGCATTATGATGTGATTGCCGATCTTCAGGATGATATGACCGTTCCTCTGATTGTTTCAGGCAACATCTATTCGCTGGATGACGCCGTCAGAGCTGTGGGGATCACCGGTGCGAAAGCGGTCATGGTTGCAAGAGGAGGAGTCGGGAACCCATTCCTCGTCACCCAGATAGACCGTTATTTTAGGACGGGGGAGAGGCTGGAGAATCCGACGGTACATGAGCAGGTCGAATGGTGCATCCGTCTTGCCGAGATGATTCTGGATGAGAAAGGAGAGGATGCAGGCATCAGGAAGCTGAGAAGCATCGCACCAAAATTCATAGCAGGATGCCACCGCAGCAGGGAGTACAGGCTGAGGCTGGCCACACAGACGGTCAGTATGGAGAACATGGTCTCCATTCTGGATGAGCTCGATTGGAAAATGGGCATGGAACGCATCAACAGCGATGGAAGACGCACATACTATTCGCTGGACGATTGTTCGGATGATTGTTGAACGACTACCTCTTGCTTTTATCCTCGGTTCGGAATACAGGTCCGATGTTCTTATTCCAGAAGAAGCCCAAATCAGTCTCGAAGACGGTGCTCCTCAATATCCACTGGGGTACCGAGGATCCGTTCACGTTCGTTTCCCATCATTTTGACAATTATCCCAAGGGGAACGCACAGCTGGCGCCTCCTTTGGAGTTGATCAGAGGAAGGAATCTCGGCAGGGATTATCAGCAGAGGTTCGGATTCAGGATGTATCACGGCAGGGTGGTTCCGGGATTCCCGATGCATGCCCATTGGGGGTACGAGACCATCACCATAGCTGAGAAAGGTTTCGTGGATCATTTTGACACGGAGATGAATTACGGAAGGTTCGGAAACGGGGATGTCCAGTGGACATTGGCATCCAGCAAGTACGAGCACTGTGAGATGTATCCTTTACTGGATCAGGAGAATGAGAATCCCGTGCAGATCACCCAAATTGTGGTGAACCTCCCTCTGGAAAGGAAGAATGCCGGGAACAGGGTCAATAACATCTGGGCCGAGGACATACCTGTGATCCAGGGTGACGGTTCCAGGGTAACGGTTTTTTGCGGAGAATATTGCGGGAAGTCGGTTTATTCTCCGAATGAAGGTTCCTGGGCGGTTGCGGAGAACCGCGTCAGGATTCTAAGGGTGGAGCTTGATGCCGGATCGAAGCTGGATCTCGAGCCCGTTGACGATAGCGTAATCAGAAATGTCTATCAGACGGAAGGGAAAGGCTCAAAGATGGATGGTGTTGAGATCACCGAGGGAACCAGGCTGAAGATCAAAACCGGATTTGGATTCACGATCGAGGCCGGAAAGGAACCGGCGGTGTTCTGGATTCTCGAGGGAAAGCCCATAGGCCAGGAGATGGCCCGGTTCGGTCCTGTGATCCTGGATAACATCGACACCGTTAGGGCAGCGATGGATGACATCAGGAAGAATGAGTTCCTCGAGTGGAAGTGGGGCGTGATGGATGTCACCAACCCAATTGATATGGGAAGGGAGTTACACAGAGCCGACGGTTCTGTGGAACGCCCAGGAGAGAAAGAATGAATTCGGGCTTCTGTGATCCAGAAGTCCGAAGAAGATTTTTTCCGTATTTTTGGGGGATACGGGATGTTTGTGATCTGAAGATCAGTTCTTTTTGCATGAACGGTTCTTCTGATCGACCTTTGCATCTGCTTTTGGAGCTGCCTGAGCATCTGCTTTCTGGTCTTTCGGAGCTTTCTTGTCCTTTCCGAACATACTGTGCCTCCTTAATCTGTGGATCCGTCGAATCCGTATTTACGTGATAGCCAGCAACAGGATTAAAAGTTGGAATCTGGCGAATGTTAACTGGGAAGATGTAAATAATCGGGAATGCGGTCGTGAGTCTAGCGATGAGATTCGACTTGAATCGCTAGGGTGCATTCATTTATACGAGGTTATCGATAACTCGAATCTGCTGTGATACGGATGTCTGTGAAAATCGGGAAGGGTGCATTCTATTATCTGCTGGCCCTTTTCGTTGCCTGCATTTGGGGAACCACATATCTGGTCAACAGCGACATCATGGCTGTTGTATCGCCCATCCAGCTGATGGTCCTGCGTTTTTCTCTGGCATTCGTAATGCTGTGGATAATACGTCCCAAATGGCAGATGGACAGGGATACCGAGATCAAGGTAATCATCATAGCATTCTTCGCCAACCTGTTGTACTTTATGATGACCAATTACTCCATCAAGTACACTTATGTGGCAAACGCGAGCATCCTGGGATCAACTTCCCCATTGTTTGTCGCCCTGCTGCTATTGGTGTTCATGCATGTGGTGCCATCCAAAGGGCAGGTTGCAGGATACATCATAGCGTTCATTGGAGTCATCTTAATCGTTCTCAACGGGTCCATTTCCATGGGAGTCATGCCGATGGGAGATCTGATGGCCCTGATGGCCGGATTCGCATGGGCTGGATATGGATTCCTGATGGAGAAATACAAGCCGAAGTACGATAGCTTTGTCCTTTCTAGGAAGCTGATGTTCTACGGCCTTCTGATGTCCATCCCGTTCCTCATAATCGAGGGTGCACCATGGAATTTCGACGGGCTTTTCACCTTACCATGCATGGCCGAGCTGCTTTACCTCGGAATACTTGCAAGTGCTCTCTGCTATGTCATGTGGAATCACTGCACGGCTAACATAGGTGCTGTGAAGACGGGTCTCTTCATCTACGTCATCCCAGTGGCTACGTTGGTATTCGGGGCGATTTTTACAGGGGAAGCAATCACTCTGATGGGCCTGATCGGTTTCATCCTCGTCATCATCGGTTTGTTCCTCGGTTCCAGGGAGAAGCATCTGGGAGGATGAGGGGTACATCGTTCAGGATCCATTGTCTGATTTGAAATAAAGATGAGTGGACAAGGCGAGATTCGAACTCGCGGCCTCTTCGTTGCGAACGAAGCGATCTAACCGGGCTGATCTACTTGCCCATGAGAATTCCCGGTATGTCCCCGTACCGACAACCCGAATATAAAGTTAAGGTCTGGTTTTCGCGTGACGGCCGTGAATGGTCCAGTACATCACCAGGCTGACAAGACTGACGACTACGCAGACCAGATACATGTCTCTGAAGCCCATGGATGCTATCAGCATTCCGAGGATCGAAGGCCCCAATCCGGATCCCATGTCGCTTATCGCGGAGAAAGTCGATGATGTCACGCCGTATCTGTGCGGAGGATTCTGAGCTATCACAATAGATTGGCAGACCGCATAGATGATCGATATGCCGTATCCCATGAAGAATGCCGAAACTAGGAACACTACGGGGTCAGAGGTCTGGGAGAATGCGTACATCGCAATCGCGAATGAGGCGAATCCGGGAATCATGACAATATTGGGTCCCTTTGTATCACATAATCTGCCTGTCGTGAATCTTGATATCAGGGTTCCGAACGCGGCCACCAGGTAGAAATAGTTGGCAGTCTCCGACATCCCTATCTCCCCGGAGTAAGCGGAGATGAAAGACAGCACCCCCGAGTAGGCGAAGTAGAAGATCATGCAGGTTACAGCCAGAGGTATCGCCGACACCTGAACCAGATTGTCGAACGTGAAGCTTCTGGCCTCTTTCTTCTGTTCATCCGAGAGCGTCTCTTCCGGAACATGGATCAGCAAGGCGCAGACAGTCGCGAGGGTGTACATTATCAGACCGACTGCGAATACGAGGTTGTAGTCCCCTGTCGCGCCCAGCTGCATCCCAAGGAATGGTCCGACCGCCATAGAGAGGGTAACTCCCAGGTAGAAGTATCCAAGGCCTTCAGTTCTCCTTCCCGCAGGTATTAGCTTGGCGATGATGTCGGCGGAACATGTGGATGTGATTCCGTATGCGAGACCGTGGATGAAACGGACGACGTACAGCATTGCCAGGGATGAGATGAAGAAGTAGGATGCAGACATCACCAGGGACGCGATGAGGCCGAGGATCAGCACTCTCTTCCTGCCGACTAGCTCTATGTATTTACCGAATAGGAACCTGGAGACCAGGCCACCTATGACGTACAGTCCGGCGGCGAGACCTGCCTCAGACGATGTGGCGCCGAATGTAATGGTCGCATATCCGACGATGTTGATCAGGAGAGTGAAGTAGTTCAGCGAGCAGAACATCGAGAGCATCGTGTCTAGGGCGAAATCCCTGGTGAACAGCCTCGCGCGTACCATATCACTCAATCATACAACTTTGATATATCGATTAAGGTCGGTCGAGGTCTTTCGCACATTCTTTAATAACACCTACCAAGATTATCTGTCCATGGCAATAATGACGCAGGAGATGCTCGACGAGATGAAGGCCACTGGCACCATCTCTTTCGCAACCGCATCCAAGGATGGAACGCCTAACGTAGTTCCCGTGGGAATGCTTTTCATGGGCGAGGACGGAAACGTCTGGCTCGTTGACAACTTCTTGAACAAGACCCTGGCCAATCTCAAAGAGAATCCCAAGGCGGCGTTCTACATCTTCTCCAAGGACTTCCCGGAATCCTATCAGATTAAGGGAACAGTAACCATAGAGAATTCCGGAGAGGATTACGAGAAGGCAGTCGCATTCGCTCATTCTAGGAAGGAGACGCTCCCCGCGAAGAACCTCATCAAGATGAAGGTCGAGGACATCTTCTACGTGACTCCCGGCGACCATGCCGGAAAGAAACTCTGAAATACTCTTTAGGCGGGTAAAGCCGCCTTTTTTCATTCACGTTTGTGAATTAATTTTTAAACAAACATTTATTAAACACGATTTAATCATGATTAATATGAAGGATGACGACCGCAGCAGAAGATTGCTGAAGACCACCATAGGTCTGTTGAAGGAATGTGATGATGTGGATGATATCACGACTCGCATGATCGCGGACAGGGCAGGAGTTAACCTTGCGCTCATCAACTATTACTATCGGTCGAAGGATGAGCTCATGAAGCAGGCCGTCAACGAGATCATATCGGAATCATCCGAGAACCTGTATGGTTTCGAGGGGAAAGGAACTCCTAAAGAAACTCTGCACCATTTCATCAACGCCATAAGCGGCGACCTTCTGAAATTCGAGAAGTTCTCCAAGGTCTATATCCCGGATCAGCTTCTTTCCGATTCGATAAGCATCCCCGACAAGATATTCCCGTATATTCGGGACCATTTCGCCGGGACGCGTTCCGATGACGAATGCAGGTTCGATGCATATCATATAGTGTCCATCTTTCAGCTGATCTACTTCAGATCCGATGCCATTCAGAGCTATTCAGGATACGACATAAGATCCGATGAGGGGAGGGACCGTCTGATCACCAAGATCCTCGATGAGATACTAACGGAGATCTGAATATGGATGACAGTACGCTTACCGAATACATGGCGGATGCGACCAGCCGTCTGGTCAGGAAAGTCATGAAGGATGTGGTCAGGAGTCCGAGGACAACGGCATTCCTGATCAGATTCAGACATGCTTCGGCAAAGGCATCGACCAAACGTGCGGATTATCAGAAGAAAGGCATCCATATACCGGGATTCCTAATATGCAGCATCACGACCAGATGCAACCTCAGGTGCAAAGGATGCTATGCTGTGACCAACGGGATATGCGGAGCAAGCAACCGTCTGGAGATGACCAATGCGGAGTGGGATTCCGTCTTTTGTCAAGCGGAGAATCTGGGGATATCATTCATAATATTGGCGGGAGGGGAGCCCCTGCTCAGGAAGGAGGTTCTGGAGAAGGCATCCTATCATACGGATGTGGTTTTCCCGGTGTTCACCAACGGTACGATGGTATGTGATAACATCCGCTTTTTTCATGAAAACAGGAACATGATCCCTGTAGTGAGCATCGACGGGCCGGAAGCATCCACGGACGAGCGCAGGGGTGCGGGAGTGTACGGGAAAGTTTCCGAGTGCATGCATCTCCTGACTAAAAGAGGGGTCCTCCACGGGGCATCGGTCACGGTAACATCCGAGAACATCGATGAGACTACATCTGACAGTTTCATCGGAATCCTTCATGATATGGGGGCGGCCGTGGTCTTCTTCATCGAATTCGTTCCATCGAAGGATACGATGAATCTCGCACTCGGGGATGAAGGGAGGGCGCATCTTTCAGAGAGGATGGAGGAACTCCGTTCCAAGTACCCGGATACAGTGTTCATGTCTTTTCCTGGTGACGAGAAGGCGTTTGGGGGATGTATCGGAGCAGGCCGTGGTTTCATGCATATCAATCCGTACGGGGATGTAGAGGCGTGTCCTGCTTCTCCGGTGTCCGATACCAATCTGAAGGATTGCACATTGGCTCAAGCTATAGCATCGCCGCTTTTCGCAAGGATCCGCGCGTCCGGAGCGGTCGAGCTTCCTCACATGGG
This sequence comes from Methanomassiliicoccaceae archaeon UBA113, assembly GCA_002506175.1. GTDB lineage: Archaea > Thermoplasmatota > Thermoplasmata > Methanomassiliicoccales > Methanomethylophilaceae > Methanoprimaticola. Next base: position 5,837 of record DAXB01000085.1, on the reverse strand, counting down.
CGGGTGTGCTCTTTCGGAGCATGCGGACGAAGTCATCAAACTGATGTGAGACTGCTCTATCCTAAGCAATCTCGATAATGATGTGCCGATACCTCGCCGATTATGTCGAATTGAAGTATGGTTTCAGTTTCATTCGTCTTTCGGCTTGAGCATGAAGGGTGCGCAACCCATGATGGCTCCGACCGGGATAAGGATGAATGATACCGGGCTCTGGTTGTACATATACATGAACGCGCAGAGGGCTATACCTGCGATGGTTCCGATGATCAATCCCTGGCGTGCCCTGTAGTCCAAGTTCACACCTTCCTACCGGTGATGTCCTCTGCTGCGGCGACCATCTTATCGACGATCTCCCTTGCACCGCCGACGTAGTTGGCGGCATCCATGGTCTCGATGATCTCTTCCTTTGTGAGGACTCCTTTGAGGTCCTCCCTTTCCATGAGAACATCTCTGAGATGCCTCTTCTGATCCTCGGCGATCATGGATGATTCCCTGATGATCTCGTGTGCGTCCTGCCTTCCGATTCCCTTCTGTGTGAGCTTCATCATGAGAGGCTCTGCCATCACAAGGCCTCTGGATGACTCGATGTTCTCGATCATCTTGTCTGCGTGGACATCCAGTCCCTCGAAGATCCAGTTCATCTTTTTGAGAATCTCGTCCGTGAGGATGAAAACGTGCGGGAGGGTGAACCTCTCGGTGGATGAGTTGGAAAGGTCCCTCTCGTGCCAGAGGACCTGGCTCTCGAATGTGGGTGTGACGAATCCCCTGATGACCCTTGCCAGTCCGCAGCAGTTCTCGCTGTTCATGGGATTCCTCTTCTGGGCCATGGTGGAGCTTCCGACCTGTTTCTTCGTATCGAAGAACTCGGACGCTTCGCCTATCTCGGACCTCTGGAGGTTCCTGATTTCGGTTCCGTATCTCTCGATGGATGTGGCTATGTTTGCCATGAGGCAGATGACTTCGGTGTATCTGTCACGTCCGACGACCTGTGTAGCCGCAGGCTCGTATGTGAGCTCGAGGTCGTTCATGACCCTCTTCTGGATCTCGAAGAAGTTCTTTCCGAGAGCGGCTCCGGTACCGACGGCTCCAGCCATCTTTCCCGCGCATGCTCTGGGCATGCACTCCACGATTCTCTCCCTGTGCCTGATCATCTCGGCGATATATCCAGCGATCTTGAATCCGAACGTGATGGGGATTGCGAACTGAGCATGTGTCCTTCCGATCTCGAGGGTGTCCCTCTCCCTCTTGGCGATGACCGCAAGTGTGTAGATGAAGTTGTTGACATCCTCTAAGATGATCTCCATCGCATCTCTGATCTGGAGTGCCGTTGCGGTGTCCACAATATCGTTGGATGTGGCACCGAGATGGACGTACTTCCCTGCATCTCCTTTGCATTGTTCTGTCATAGCTTTGACCATGGCCATAACGTCGTGCCTGGTGTCCTTCTCGATCTCCTTGATCCTGTCGATGCTGACGACTTCCAGACTCGAGACACGCGTGATCTCTTTTGCATCTTCTTCGGATATTGTTCCGAGCGATGCATGTGCTCTGGCGAGTGCTGCTTCTACGTACATCTGATTCTGGATGCGGCTTTCCTCAGAGAACACGGCCTTCATCTCTTCGCGGCCGTACCTGTAGTCAAGGGGACAGGAATTGCTCATTGATATCGGAACTGCGATTGCGTGGACCGCTTATAAGTGTATCCGTGTGCGAGCGCGTTATCTTCAAACAAAAAAGCGAGGCAAAAGGGTTGAAAGGCGGGTGTTACCCCGCCGTTTGACTCAGTTTTTGGAATCCTCGTCCATGACGGACTTGGTGTACTCTTCGATCTCCTTGGTCTGTGCGATCGTCACGACCTTGAATCTGAGGGCGATAATGACCGCAACCAGGAGCATGAGTGCTCCGAATCCGAACGCACTGGCGACTCCGTCTGTGAAGACTGCTTTGATGACATCATCGATTCCATGTCCGAGGTAATCGATGATACCGATTCCCATAGCGGCGAGTTCTTCGGAGAGTCCTCTGTCCATGGCTTCAAGGTAAATCGTGGCGTTGACAAGCAGGGTGAACACGGACGTTCCGATGGTCGCTCCGATGTTCCTCATCAGGTTGACCGCAGATGTAGTCATTCCCACATCCTTATGTTCGCAGCTGTTCTGGACTGCTGTCATCAGAGGCGCCAATAGACATCCTCCTCCTAGTCCGAACAGGAACTCCGACAGGGAGAAGATCAGCGGGTCGAACGTTGTTGTGATGAGTGAGAACATGAAGAATCCCATCATCATCAAGCCTGTTCCGGCGACGGTCCATTTCTTGACCCCCACCTTGTTGAGTGTCGCTCCACACACGGTAGATGCGATGATCATACCGATGACCATTATGAGGATGTACAGTCCTGCGACCATGGCGGAGTGTCCCGTGACCTTCTGGAGGTACATTCCCATGAACAGCTCGTCACCGACCATCGCGAATCCGAGCAGGAATAGCAGGATTGCCGCTGTCTTGACCGTCGGGTTGGAGAACAGATGAGGTGCGATGACAGGTTCCTTGGCTTTCGTCTCCCACCATGAGAACAGTTTGAGCACTGCGATGATGACCAGGATGAAAACGATCGATGCGATACTGACCACATCGAACTCCTTTCCGAGCATCTGGAAGAAGATGACCACCAGAATCAGCGCAGATGAGATCATGGCGATTCCCTTGTAGTCGATTATCGGTTTGCCTTCTACAACGGTGGTCGGGAACTCGTGTTTGCACATGAAGAACACGATGACGACGATGACGAGGTTGATGAGGAAAGCGAAGTGCCATCCAGCCATGGGTCCGATGGTAATGCTGGCGAAGAATCCTCCGATGAGAGGTCCTGCACCAGTTCCGATTCCGAACAGTGCACCTAGTGCTCCCTGGATCTTTCCCCTGTCCTCGGGTGCGTAGAGATCAGATACTGCTGCTGTTGCAACGGGGATCAGGATTCCTCCACCGGCTCCCTGGAGCGCACGACCGAGGATGACTACCCACATGTCCCATGCGATTCCAGCAAGTAATGAAGCGGAACCGAACAGGATGAGACCGATCATCAGGAGCTTTTTCCTTCCGTAGAGATCGGACAGTTTTCCAGAAAGCGGAATTGTCACGGTTTCAAGCAAGAGGTAGGCCGTAGTAAGCCATGGGAGGAGCTCGGACGCCTTGAACCCCGATGCGATGACCGGACCGCATGTCGTGGTGATTGTTCCGTCGAAACATGCGGCGAACAGGGCGATTCCGAGACCGACCATGATGATGGTCCTCTTCTTGGGATCAATTGTGTCGTATGTCAATGACTCTGTCATTGTATCACTGTCAGAGTCTAGTATGCACTAGTTATAAAATATTTAGGCAAACCTCTTTTGAATCGTCAGGTTTTTTTCACAGGTAACGCCTGTAATCATATCTTCCGTCGAGTATCCGGGCCATGGTTTCCTGGGAGACTTTCTCTAAGTCGTCGGAGGAGAATAAGCCCGAGCTGACTTTTTTGAACCCTGTCGATGACAGGATCGAAACCGTGCATGTGGAGACGCCGAATCTTCTCTGGATTGGTCCGGAACGTACTTCTGCGGTCTGCACCTTGTCGTACAGGAAGTACTCCGTGACCTTGTCATATCCGCCTGTGACGAACACGAATGCGTCACCGTGCATACCGAATGTGCGTTGTCTCTGTGCCAGAATACCATGGACAACCAGAATAAGAGGTATGATTACTCCGACGAATGCCAGAAGGGCGAAGATGAATGCGATGACGGTTTGTTCTTTTAGCCCTATAATCTGATTGTACCACATCGTTGTTGCGATCATTGAGAACAGAATGAACGGCAGGGAATAGATCAGCTTGGTCACCATGGTGGGAATGAAAGCCTCCCTGGGCTGTCCGTATGATTCTAGATCGAATACATGTTCCGGGATAAGTGCCATCATAGCCTTATACACGGCATCTTTCTTTTTGAGAGGGCAAAGAAGAGGTATCCCTCCGTCCGATAGCCCTACGACCTCTGCTTCAAGGATTGATTTGCCCATCAGACGTGCGATCGCAGGCTCCCTGATGCGGATCGAGTTGATTTTGCTGACATTGAATGAGATGCGGTAGTTGCGCAACAGGCCGCTCTGCACGGTCACAGTGTCGCCTACACGGTAGATGCGGTAGTTGCTGTACCTGAAGATGTTGCGGATCCATTGGGGCAGGACCGATACGACGATCATCATTACGGAAACGATGAAGGAGCCGCCGTTGTTGAGGAACAGCGAAAGTATGGAGAACAGCAACGATCCGATACCGACCAAGGTCGATACCGTGGGCTGTCCTATCAGTCCGTGCAGTACTATCTCCGCATTCGACACTTTGACCACGGATTCGACTTCAAGCTCCTGCTCCAATGCGATTTCCTTCTTGAAGATCAGTCTGGACAGTTCTTCGCGGAGCGCATCGGCCTCTTCCTCCTTCAGAGTGAGCGTTGCTTCGGCCCTCGCTGTGTTGACGGAAGAGTTCACATTGAATAGTAGTGTCGTGGTGCCGAATAACTTGTTGATAATTCCTCTCTGAACATTCACAGACGACAGTCTGGAATACTGGATATTGGTGACACGTTTCATTACAAGGTCGCGATTGACCACCAGTTCATTGGTTCCGAAGGTGTATGTGGTCTTCTGCCAGATCCTGAATGTGATCAGAACCGTCAGAACGATCAGTACCGCAATCGGGTATACGGCACTGATCAATTCCCTGTCCATTGCATCTCTGTAGTTGGTGACCATTATGAATGCCATAAATGCAACCGGGATTATGAAGGATGCAAGTGTGGAAATCATCGAGGAAGGGTGGTTCCTTATTGGGGCCCCGTCGATCAATTTCACTCACGATCCTTTAGCATCTTTACTACGCAGTCGTTGAGTCTGGATGCCACGCTCTCAGCCACATCTGTTTCAAGGTACTCGAGGGCGGTCACTCCTCCAGCGGTGGTGACGATGACGTCTGCAAGTCCGAACATGCGGTTTATCGGACCCCTTGAGACCTGTACCTGGTGTATCCTCTCCATGGGGACGAGCGTATGTGTGATGAATACGATTCCGCGTCTGATTTCCAGTTTGTCATCGTCCATCTTATAGCGGTAGCGCTTGTAGAACACAATCGGTCCGATTAGCAGATATGCTGCGATGATGATGAACACTGCTACGGAGATCATGCGAACCATTCCGGAAGCATCTCCAAAGATCTTGTCCGAATAAAGCATGACAGCAACGAATACGGCTAACAGAATCACAAGGATGACACAGTTGCCTATGTACATCGATTTCTTGCATGAAGGCTGCAGGCGGAGATACCCATCCGCAGTGCGTCCAGATTCATCCACCCGGAAGTCAGAGTTCATGCCGTTTCATTCAAACGTATTACTAATAAATATGTCGCACACGAATTGTGAGCGTTGAATAATCGTCACAAACCTTTATAAAGGAGATGTTATTACTCGGAATTAAAGTGGACCATGCTTATCTCATGGTCATTTCGAACATAGTGAGTTGAACATTTATGGAAGATTTTGTGGAGGAAATTCAGCAGCAGGATTCTCAGGAACAGCAGATGCAGGCAGACGCGGAGCCTATCGAGGCACCCGCAACCGAGGAGGAGACAACGATCACCTCTGAAGAGGGCCTTGCAGCAATGGAAGAGAAGCGCGGCATCGCGAACGAGGATGCAGAGAAGCACAGGAAGCTCAGGGACGAGCTCAACAACCAGACCAAGGGGTGGAAGTCCAAGAGGGACGCACTCAACACGCAGGTCAGGGAACTCGTCGACGAGGCAGGAA
>DAXB01000051.1 GCA_002506175.1 Methanomassiliicoccaceae archaeon UBA113 | reverse complement strand
CAACATCTACTATTATATAAAGATTGGTCGCGCTAGCTCTCTCTATAATAGTCCCGAACACAGCAATGTGCTACAAACTCCGTATTGCTGCCATCAGTTTTAAAGATACTGGCTGCAGATTGCTCAAGGAAATACTCGCCTATGAATAGGTCGGGGGGTTCGAACCCCCGGAAAATGTTTGTATCAGTCCATCTCGGTCTCTTCGAACTGGCTGTTATACAGCTCGCAATAGAATCCACCCTGACGGAGAAGCTCCTCGTGAGTTCCGTGCTCGATGATGCTTCCATTCCTCATCACCAGGATCAGGTCGGCATTCTTGATGGTGGACAACCTATGCGCTATGACGAACGAGGTCCTGTCCGCGGCCAACTTATCCATGGCTTCCTGGATTATCTTCTCTGTCCTGGTGTCGACCGAGCTGGTCGCCTCGTCCAGGATCAGCATGGGCGACTTGTCGATCATCGCACGGGCGATGGTCAGCTGCTGTTTCTGCCCTACCGATAACGTCGCATTGTCCCCGAGCTTGGTGTCGTATCCATCCGGGAGCGTGGAGATGAAGTGATGCAGACCTACAGCCTTGCATGCCTCGATGACCTGTTCGTCAGCGATTCCTTCCCTGCAGTAAATGACGTTCTCCTTGATCGTTCCTTCAAACAGCCATGTATCCTGCAATACCATGCAGAATTGCTCATGGACGTTCTCCCTCGGGAGGTCCTTCAATGACACCCCGTCGATGAGTATGTCACCGCTGTTGACCTCGTAGAACTTCATCAGGAGGTTGACCATAGTTGTCTTTCCAGCACCCGTCGGCCCGACGATGGCCACCTTCTGACCGGGCTTGACATCCGCGGAGAACCCGTGGATTACCTCCCTGTCCGGGAGATATCCGAAGTGGACGTCCCTGAACTCCACATGACCCTTCGCCTCGATCCTGGTCTCCTTGGAGGATTCGTCCTCCATCTCCGACTCGTCTAGGAATCCGAATACCCTCTCGGCACCTGCCGCGACAGCCTGCATGGCTGCCAATGCCTGCGACATCTGCTGGAGGGGCTGGGTGAACAACCTGACGTAGATCATGAATGCCACGATCGTACCGATAGTCGCCGTCCCATCCAGGACGAATGCGGCACCTGCAACGCATATGCAGACATACCCCAGGTTTCCGATGAACGTCATCAGAGGCATCATCAGTCCGGACAGGAACTGCGACATAAATCCGCTGTGGGCGAGCCTGTCGTTGATCTCATCGAACTCGGCCTTCGCCCTCTTGCCCCCATTGTAGGATCTAACGATGTCGTGTGCTGAGTAGATCTCCGAGACATGCCCGTTCATGGCACCCAGGTTGTTCTGCTGTATGTCGAAGTACTTCTGGGATTTGCTCATTATGAACGCCATCAGGAAGAATCCCACAAGGGTGGATCCGATCGCCACCAAGGCCATCATCCAGTGAGTGACGAACATCATGATGATCGAACCGAGGAACAGGGTCACCGCCGTGACCATCGTCCCGATGCTTCCGTTCATCTGCTGACCCATCGTATCCGCATCGTTTGTGACACGGCTCATCAGGTCCCCTGAACTGGAGTTGTCGAAGTACCTCAGGGGGATGCGGTTGATCTTCGCGGCTATGTCATCACGCAGGTTTCCTGCGGTCTTCTGTGTGACGGTGGCCATGATGTACCCCTGGATGAATGTGAGGATGAAGCTTCCCGCGTACAACGCTATGAGCATAATTCCGATCGATGCCACTGCATTCAGATCGATCTGTCCTCCGTAGAGGCCGTCCTTGATGATGTTGGTCATGTCGCTCAGGAGGTTCGGTCCGAACAGCGACAGAGCCGTACCGATGGCCGCGATGACCACGGCCAGCATGAACAGCGCATTGTAGCGCCCCATGTAGCTGAACAACCGGCTCCAGGCCTGCTTGAAGTTCTTGGGCTTCTCCGTTACGATGCCCTTCGGTGCGTGTCCGTGGCTCATTGCATCATCTCCTCTTCGGTGAGCTGGGATGCTGCTATCTCGCGATAGACCTCGCAATCCTTCAGGAGATCGCTATGCTTTCCGATGCCGACGACGACTCCCTCGTTGAGGACGACGATCTTGTCGGCATCCATTATGGTCCCTATCCTCTGAGCGACGATCAGGGTAGTGACGCCTTCCGTCTCCTTCTTCAATGCGGACCTGAGGATGCGATCGGTCCTGTAATCCAATGCGGAGAAGGAATCATCGAAGATGTAGATCTCCGGTTTTCTGCAGACCGCGCGTGCGATTGAGAGACGCTGCTTCTGTCCTCCGGACAGGTTTACTCCTCCTTCCGCAACGCTGCCGTGATACTGGCCGTCCGCCTTCTCGACGAAATCGGTACCCTGTGCGATGGCTATCGCCTTCTTCACATCCTCTTCCGTGCGTGATGCCTCGGTATCCCCGTAATTGACGTTGGAGGAGATGTCTCCCTTGAACATCACCGCTTTCTGCGGAACGTATCCTATCTTCTTGTAGAGAGCCTCGAGGGTGTAATCCTTCACGTTGACCCCGTCGATCTCCAGGGACCCTTCGGTTACATCATAGAAACGCGGTACCAGACTGATGAGCGTGCTCTTCC
>DAXB01000006.1 GCA_002506175.1 Methanomassiliicoccaceae archaeon UBA113 | reverse complement strand
ATTAGGGAGGGAAACCTCCCTTTCTCTTATTGATTCAATATACCGTATCATAGGTGATGTTAGTTCTAATAAAGTTAGAATTAATTTTAAATATATGTGGTACACGATTTGAAGAACCTATTAATAGAGTGATTGATTCCGCTTGTTCAGTAATAGGTGTCTATCATGGCAGCAAAAGCAGCAGCACGTAAGGTGAAGGACAAGTGGAAGGCGAAAGAGTGGTACAAGATCCATGCCCCTAAGATGTTCAATGAGGCAGAGATCGGAGACACTCCCTCGGCAGAGCCCGAGTATGTTATCGGACGTACCGTAGAGGTCACAGTCCAGGACATCACCGGAGACTTCTCCAAGATGCACATCAAACTAAAGTTCAAAGTCACCGACATCGATGGATCCGACGCAAAGACCGTCTTCGTCGGACACGATCTCACAAGCGACTACGTAAGAAGGCTCACCCGCAGAAGAAAGACAAAGACAGACCACGTCGTCGACTTCTACACCAAGGATGGATTCAAGTACAGGATCAAGACCATGTCAATCGCTGACAGGCGTATCCAGTCTTCACAGGAAGAGGGAATGAGAGCAATCCTCACCCAGACACTCAACGACATGGGTAAAGAGAAGACACTCTCCGAGATCGTCAAGGCAATCGTCTCCGGTGACCTCGCAAGGGATCTCGCAAAGGCCTGCCACGTCATCATCCCCATCAAGAGGATCGAGGTCCGTAAGTCCGAGGTTCTCGAGTTCGGTGAGGGAGAGCCCGAGCCCATCTTCACAGCAGAGGAGATGGCAAAGCCCGAGGCACTCGTCGCACCCGCAGAGAATGTCGCTGAGGATGCTCCTGCAGAGGAAGCACCCGCAGAGGACGCTCCTGCAGCAGAGTCTGAGTGATTCTATTAAACTCCCGGCTTCGGCCGGGTTTTTCATTGTTTTTAACATTTTGTAAACAGATGCTTAATATACCATTTATGATTGAGGTGCCGATTCATGGCTCCTTTTTATAAACTATAAATGTTATATATTTCCTCATGACCAGTTTTAAGGATATTGTGAAGGAGGTGACTGAGACTACCTTGCCGATAGCCGCCATCATCCTTGCTTTAGATACCATACTGGTCGGAGCAACTGTTTTTCAATTCTTTTTGGAGCTTTCTTGTTGCGTGATAGTTATTCTGGGATTTTCTCTTTTTCTGATGGGTGTCGATGTAGGTGTGATACCGATGGGAAAAGCCATAGGTTTGGAGATGGCCAGGCGCAAGTCTTTGATATGGATGATAATCCTGGCCTTTGTCATCAGTATGGTGGTCACAATAGCCGAGCCGGATGTCTCAGTATTCTCCACAACTGTAGGGAAGGTATTCCCGTTTATCGACAGTATGGCCTTGACGCTGTCTATCGCGCTGGGAGTTGGTTTCATGCTCATTCTCGCGACGCTGAGGCTTGCTTTGGATATATCCATGAGGGTCCTCATCACCATTGGATACGCAGTCATCGTGGTTCTGGGCTTGTTGGTCCCACAGGCCGTTCTAGGTATAGCGTTTGATTCCGGAGGTGTTACCACCGGACCCGTCACCATCCCCGTTCTTCTCGCATTGGGAATGGGTGTAAGCGTCGCCGTTTCCAGGAGGGGAAGTACGATGGATGGTTTCGGAATGATCGGTTTGGCATCCATCGGACCTTTGATAACCGTGATGCTGTACGGTATGTTCACATTCGACGGTGCCACCGCAATGGAGATCACTACCGAGGAGTATGTGCCCGTCGGGGTCGAAACCCTGATAGAGCATTTCGTTTCCAGCGTTAGGGATACTTTGGTATCTGTTCTTCCGCTGTATGTTATATTCCTGCTTCTTCAGAGGTTCTATCTCCACGGTAGCTGGAAGGAGCTGTGGGTTATGACCTGGGGAATCATCTTCACCATGCTCGGTATGATCCTGTTTCTCACCGGAGTGTACGCGGGATTCATGCCTTTGGCTGAGGAATTAGGAACCTATATGGTGGAGTCCAACTCCGGACTGTGGATCATGGTCCTGGGATTCGTACTGGGATTCCTTGTCATAGTGGCGGAGCCTGCGGTGAAGATCCTCGGAAAACAGGTAGAATCGGCCTCCAGGGGTGCGATAACCAACAAAACCATCACAATCGTGGTGGGGATAGGGGTATCGGCATTCGTAGGAGTCGGAATGTATGTGATGTCACAGGGCTGGATGTCAATGTATTACGCCTTGCCCATTTACGTGGTCGCCATAATCATGTTGTGGTTTATGGAGAAGGATCTAATAGGAATCACATACGATGCAGGCGGTGTGGCCACCGGACCCATGTCTGTGGCCGTTATAATGACGATGTATTCGGCCATTGCTCAGGCATCAGGCCCCGAGATTGCGATGAACAATGCATTCGGCATAATAGCTTTTATAGCATTAGCGCCAATTGTGGCTCTGTCGATACTCGGGGTATGCATCCGTATTAAGAAGAAACATATTTCGGGAAAGAAGGTCAAACAATGAATCATTTTGACAATATGATCTTGGTCTGCGCCATCGTGGACAAGAGCGTGTCTGAGGATGTGGCAAAAGAGGTAGCAGATATCTCCCCGTTCCATGTCGTTACGTTCTACGGTACGATGGAGTCGAACGAGACTGGTCTTCTGGGCGTCCGCCTCAGAGACGAAGTAGATATGATTGTGTGCTTCGTCAATGAGCTCTGCGTCGAGAGGACGATAGAAGTGATGTCATCGGTTGGAATGATCGATGAATTGGGAAGAGGCTATTGCTTCACGCTGCCCCTGCAGTCCGCTTTCGTACCGCAGCCCATCGTGAGGAAAGAAGAATCCGAGTGAGTGAAGGTCACTTTATTTGCAAAAAACACCTGAATTAGCGGTAGCTATGGATAAAAACCGTAGGGAGCGATAGAAACGCTTTTAATTGAAGAGCCAATCCCGTCCATTATAGGCCGGGGTGGCTCAGCCTGGTGGAGCGTCGGACTCATAGGGTTCTGGTCAATTAGACCTCTTCCAGGGAAATCCGAAGGTCATGGGTTCGAACCCCATTCCCGGCACCATCTCTTTCTAATCTATTCTGTGTTCGCTTCATGTTTTCGATGTGTTATTTATACGACTGAATGAGTGGGTATCAATATGGATATGAGGCTCATCATCTACACGGGTAAAGGCGGGGTCGGAAAGACCTCAACATCGGCTGCGACGGCACATAGGCTATCCAAGCTGGGTTACCGCACACTTCTGATGAGCACGGATTCCGCACATTCCCTTGGGGATTCACTGGGTGTGGATGTGGGGTGCGAGATCAAGACTATCTCAAAGAATTTTGATGCCTTGGAGATCGACATCATCCACGAGATGAGAACAAAATGGGCGGACATACAGAAGTACATCGCCGATTTCATGCTGTCCCAGGGCATGGGTGACATCACGGCAGAGGAGATGGCCATGTTCCCTGGCATGGAGATGATCTCCGCTTTGTTCTATGTTAATCAGTTCTCTGAGGAGGGCAGGTATGATGTCATAGTTATGGACACAGCACCTACCGGTGAGACCCTGAGACTGCTCAGCCTTCCGGAGGTCGCCAACTGGTATGTGGTAAGGTTCTACAGCATGTTCAAAAAGCTTATGTCACTTGCCCGTGCCACGGTAGGGAAGATGACCTCCATCCCGCTCCCATCGTCAGAAGTAATGGATAGTATCGATATCCTGAAGGATACTATGCAGAGAGTGGGGAAGATCCTCGACGATCCGGATAGGACGACCGTGAGGTTAGTTCTCAATCCTGAGCATATGGTGATCAAGGAGACTATGCGTGCCTACACGTATCTCAGCCTTTACAACAGGAATGTGGACATGCTCGTTGTCAACAAGGTCATCCCGGAGGAGGCCATGGAGACAGGCTTTTTCTCTGAGAAACTCGAGGAGCAGAGAGAGCACATACAGTACATCCACGATGCGTTCGATCCCATGGAGATAAGATTGTGTCCGATGAGGAAGACCGAGCTCAGAGGCTTGGAGATGCTGGAGGTCATGGCTCAGAGCGTATACGGCGACGGGGACCCGATGGAGGTGTTCTCCGATTCGAGCCCGATGGGTTTCGATACAGTCGATGGGGTGGACATGTTGATCCTCAAGATGCCGTTCGTTGATATAGCGGATGTGGAGCTGTTCCGTGTGGACGCAACATCCTTGGCTGTTCGCGTAGGGAGTCAGAAACGTAACATCCATCTGCCCGATTCGCTGATATCGGCGGAGATACTAGGCGCAGATTTCAAAGATGATGAACTCATTATCAAATTCAAGAGGGAATGAGAATGGTCTCAGACGAGGAATTGAACAAGTTCGTTGAGGGGAACAAGGCCCTCATAGAGAAGATAATGGCCATACAGAAGGACAACTTGGAGTACACTTCGGAATTCGGGAAGAAGGTCGCAGACCAGTCTTTCGAGTCCGCGAGGACTGCGGGGGAGCTCGCCAGGAAGAAGAGCGAGGAATTCTTCAAGGCCACATACGAAACCATCACCAATCCGGACGTGCAGCAGCACTTCATGAACATGGGGACAGAGTTCCTCGCAGGACTGACGGCTTTCATCGAAAGCGTGCCGTCGCCCGAGTCGTTCATCGGAAAGAAGGAGAAGGCTGCGGATCCCGAGCCGAAGAAGCAGAAGATCGAGATCAAGAAGAAGTGATTCCGGTCATGGATATAGAAACGGTCCTCATGGGAAGGGCCCTCATAGACGAGGAGCTCAGGTACGCGGAGATAGGCATAGCCGACGGCAAGATAGTCACAGTAGGCAGCTACGTGTCAGGGGGCGAAAGAAGGATAGAGCTGGGCACCAGCATGACCATACTGCCGGGATTCATGGATCCCCACGTCCATCTCAGGGATCCCGGAATGACTCAGAAGGAGGATTTCTCCACGGGAACGGCCGCAGCCGTATGCGCCGGCGTAACCACAGTGTTGGATATGCCCAACACCAAGCCTCCGGTTTACAATGTGGACACGCTTCTGGAGAAGAAAGCTTCCGTTAAAGGTCGTTCCTATTGTGATTACGGCCTGTTCGCCGCAATCACTCCCGAGACGAATTCGGTTCTCATGGCGAAATTCGTGCCCGGGTTCAAGCTGTTCATGGGATCCACAACGGGGAATATCCTGCTGAACGATGACGAGCTTCTTGTTCCCGCGGTCAAAGAGGCACTGTCCACCGGAAAACGCGTCAGTGTCCATGCGGAGGATGATTCCATGATTCTGAAGGAGCCGGAGATGTGCACCAGGGATCATCTCAGGAATCGTCCCGCTGCCGCCGAGCATAATGCGATAAGGAGGCTGGCCTCCAATTTCAAAGGGCAGAAGATCAACATCTGCCACATAACGACCTCGGAGGGTTTGGATATCGCCAGGGCCGCAGGGTTCACGACAGAGGTCACCATGCACCATATGATGTTCGAAGTGGACCGTTCATCAAATGCTTATTACAAGACGAATCCACCTATACGCGACATCAACACCCGCGATGCTCTGTTCAAGAGGTTCGTTGCAGGCGATATCACGATGATCGGGACCGATCATGCCCCCCACACAGTCGCGGACAAGTCTCAGGAGTTCGATGCCGCACCGGGAGGGATGCCGGGCGTGGAAACAACCATGCCGCTGGTCATGAATATGGTCCGCAACGGCACAATCCCATTGAATCAAGCTGTGAGGATGGGTGCACAGGCTCCCGGGGAGGCATTCGGTCTGAAGAAGGGACGGATAGCGGAAGGATACGACGCTGATTTCGCCATCTTCGATCTGAGAAGATCGTCGGTCATAGATCCCAGGAAGCTTCACAGCAAGTGCGGACACACTCAGTACGGGGGTATGGAAGCAGTGTTCCCCGATACAGTAATAATCAGGGGAGAGGTACAGGTGGAAGGTACCGAGTTCTGCGGTACGAAGATCGGAGTCGATATCTGTGGCTGATTATGAGGTTGATTATTCTGAGATCGCCGGAAAGCTGGTCTCATGTCCTGAGCAATGCGGAATGTGCTGCCTCTGTCAGCCTGAGGTTCTCCCCGAGGAGCGCAAGTTCTTCAAGGACAACTATCCGCAGTTCCTAGTAAGGACGAAAGGCCCTCAGCCATACAGTGCATTGGCTTTGAAGAAAGGTCGCGGTTCATGTGTCTTCCTGAACGGCAGGAGATGCAAGGTGTACGATCACAGGACCGCATACTGCAGGCAGTTCCCATATCATCTGTATGCAAGCGACAAACTGAAGGTCGAGCTCGACCTATCATGCAGAGGTGCTTGGGGCAACACGGGGAACGATGCCGTCATCGAGGCGAAGGATCTTGTCAAGAGGGCCGATCAGAGGATCATAGAGGCTCTTGCGGAATCCAAAGAGGTCTATCGCGAGTTCTATGCGAATTGCAAGGAGGCCGGAGTCTATCAGGATCCGTCGATGCTCCGCATGACGGTCGCTGAAAACGTATCCATGTTCACGGACCTGGCGTATCTGAGCCGTATAATGGATATGGCGCAGATCGAACCGGTAATGGCCCTTTCCGGGACACGTCCCGAGACGCAGCTCGATATGGAATCCCTCGAAGAGGCAGGACGCGACCTGGCCATGGAGTCCATGTCGTCCAGCGATCCGCTCAGCGTTCCAGTGTACTGCGATAAGGATTGGAATTGGAACATGTTCATGGCCGACGGCGGCAAGATCGAGTGGATGGTCATGGACGACGAAGGGGAGTTGCATCACAAGGCATTCGCAGATGCGGAGAGGATCAAGCTAAAGGTCCCGGAGGATGATGGAATCAAGGTATTGACGGACTACATCAATATTCTGAACCAGAGGGACAGCTTCATGGGAAGCGTCTTCTCGCTCATGGACCAGAACGGATACGAGGATGATATGACGAATGCATACTTCGGATGCATGGCAGTCACAGTCATGGACCTTTTATGGAGGATGTCTATGCTCGACCATTTCATGGGGATAGGTACCGGGGCAGAGGGTGTCCGTGAGGCTATCATCTTCTATGACATGGATCGTTTGGATGCACCAACGATAGGTGCATTCGTGTGACGCCTCTCTCGATATCTTAATATATATTTTGTATAATGGTGTCGAAAGTTAGCGTAGCGGTATATGCTATAGAGTTCGCAGCCAGGCTGTGGATTCGGCATACGAACTATGCGGTTGTCCGCGGGGACAATAATAAACACCACTCACAGGAGAGATAGAAATGTCAGGAACTGGAACACCCGCACAGGGAAAACACAACAAGTACAAGACACACATTCCTTGCCGCAGGTGCGGTAACCGTGCCTACCACGTCAGGAAGGGCGTATGCGCTTCCTGCGGATACGGAAAGACCACAAAAATGAGAACCTACGCTTGGGCAAAGCTTCGCGAGTGATGTTGATGATGGGCCCAAGGCATAGTTGCGGTGTGGTCGGAGTAACAGCAGATTACGACGTCGCACCCAACATATACTTGGCCCTAATGATCATCCAGCACCGCGGACAAGAAAGCGCAGGGATTTCAGCCTATAACGGATCCAACACAAGGACCATCAAAGGCGATGGACTTGTCGAGAACGCGATCAAGGCTGAGTCCCTTGCTGATTTACCCGGAAAAGCCGGGATAGGACACGTCAGGTACGGTGTCGTCAGTTCTAAGGGCTATGCGAACGCAGAGCCAATGACGGTCACCACTAACTTCGGTGAGCTTTCTCTCGCTCACAACGGACAGCTGACGAATTACAGTAAGCTCAGAGAAAAGTACATGGATGAAGGCTGGACCTTCTTCACGGAAACAGATGCTGAGCTCATCATCAAGATCCTCGGAAAGTACCTCTCCATAGACAAAGACCCCTTCAAGGCGGTCAAAGGTGTGATGGATGAGTTGGAGGGATCTTATTCAGTTACTTTCATGATCAATGGCAGAGTGTTCGGATTCAGGGATCCGCAGGGATTCACCCCGCTTATCCTGGGATCCATCGAAGGCGGATACATCCTTGTCTCCGAGAGTACAGCCATTGAAGCCCTTAGGGGAAAGATTGTCAGGGATGTCGCACCCGGAGAGGTATGCGAGATCACCAAAGCAGGGTACAGGTTCACCCCGCTTATCACAGACAGGCCCTGCTCGCACTGTGTGTTCGAGTGGGTCTATTTCGCGAGGCCCGATTCCATCATTGACGGAATGAATGTCTATGAGGCCCGCAGGAACATAGGATCTGTTCTCGCCAGAGAGAGCCCCGTCGATGCAGATCTTGTCATGCCTATACCCGATTCGGGCCGTGCGCATGCCATCGGATATGCTATCCAATCAGGGATCCCGTATGAAGAGGGATTCATGAAGAACCGTTTCGCCGGAAGGACCTTCATCATGCCCGAGCAGAAGCAGAGGGAATCGGCCGTCTCCATGAAGATGATTCCGATCAGGAGGACCGTAGAGGGTAAGCGTATCATCATCGTCGATGACAGTATCGTTAGGGGAACCACCCTCAAGATTCTTGTCAGTATGCTAAGGGATGCCGGAGCAAAGGAGGTCCATGTCCGTATCGGATGTCCGCCAGTTGTTGCACCTTGCTATTACGGAGTCGATATGAAGACCAGGGAGCAGTTCATCGCCAATGTGACTGACAGCATAGAGGAGATACGTCAGATTATCGGAGCGGACACTCTCGCTTATATTTCGTACGAGGGACTCATCGAGGCTGTTGGATTCAAGGAGACTGAGCTGTGCGCTGCATGTGTCAGCAATAAATATCCTACCAGAATCGACGGCGAGAAATACATGTACGATTGAGCTTAATCCAAAGCTTTAATTAGGACAAGTATATCTGCGGTTATCTACTGGGCAGGTAGATCAGTTGGAAGATCGTTACATTGGCATTGTAGAGGTCGCGAGTTCGAATCTCGCCCTGTCCACCATTCTTCTTCATCCATCATCTCGGCTTATCTGATTCTCATTTCCGTTTTTTCCGCCCGTTTGATTGGATATGCTCTGCGTTTGGATCCGATTCCTAAAGTGAACACCTCGCCTTTGGACTCCAATTCGTCCACGATCTTTTTGGCATAGTGAACGGAGATCATGAGGTCGTGTGAAATATCCGGTATGAAGGCTCCGTGCTTTCTGTCGAGATATTCCGATACCATGGAAGCTCCGTGGTCCTTTTCCCTTACAGGATTGTCCAATGCCGGCAACCGGACTGTGAAGTCATCCGTTCCTTGGATGATACAAGGAATCAATCCGGAGCCTGTATAGCAGTTCTTCATCACCGTCATCCCATTCCCCTTGAGGGTTACGTATCTAAACTCCATAAGTAGTCCGGAGAGTCTCCAGTTACGCGGATTGGTCAGGGAAACATCCTTCCATTCTTTCGGTAAGAACATCCCTCCGGGGGAGCTTATGGAGATGTAATCGTCCTGTATTGTGATCATGATGCTTTCTCCCGCAGAGAAATCCGAGTGGATCATCGCATTCACCACCGCTTCTTTGACTGCGATACTTGGAAAACGTCTGTACATCCCAGTCCTGTTCTTCATCTCGACGGGTGGGTTTTGCAGGGTGATAGCTGCCATCGAACTATCGATCAGTTGGATGATCGACCCGTTTATTGTCTCGGTTTGACCGTCGTGACGGAATTCCACACGCCAAGGGTTTTGGTCCGATAGCATGTATGCAAAGTTGGTGAATCTCCCTTCGTCATCACGCATCCCTCTTGGTTCGGAGCGCTCATTGCCGTGTGTCCGCTTGAGATACGATCCGATGTTTTCGAAGGTCAAAAGCTGACAGGAAGCAGGCTGTTCCTCGAAGGATTGAGTCATAGTAAAACATCTTCTGGAAGAGTTTAAGATGGTTTGTCATTAATCTAACTTTTTTAGACTGTTGTTACGGAGTTTTGGGTTTTGAGAAATGATGTGGCATAACAAAAAATCAATCAATTATTGCATTAAGATTCAACATCGTAATCTAAAAAAAGTATACATTATAAGAAAAACAGACTTCGTGTGAACTGTATCGAAATTGGCAACAGATATATACTGACCATATGAATCCATTAGATAGGTGATAATCCAATGGTAGGAATTCCGAAAGATGTGATGGATCTCATGACCTCACAAGAAGCAACGAAGATCCTCGTGACCGCAGGTGCAGACGGACAACCTCACGCTATCGTCTGCGGGAGCATTTTTGCCACACCTGAAGGAAAAGCAGGTGTCGGAGAAATCCTCATGAAGAGAGCGTCCAAGAATCTGAAGGCAACCGGCAAGGCTGCACTCACAGTGACGGCGGGACCCAAAGCATACGAGTTGATCCTGAAGAACCCGGTATGCTCCACCAGCGGACCCGAATACGAGGCACTCAAAGCCAAGATGGCTGAGTTGAAGCTCCCTTGTTTTGCACTCTGGACTTTCGATGTTGTCGAGATTTGGGATGAGAGCGCAGGACCCACAGCAGGAACGAAAATCTGCTGATCAAACTACAGCCTCGCAAGAGGCACTTTTTTATCCTATCTATCAGTATGCATGAACCATGACGCTGGAAAAATACCTTCCATCGTGGGTGCTGGATTACCTCTCGCCGGGTGTCCTTCTCATCGGTGGATTGCTGGCAATTGTCATAGTTGCATTGTATCTCAAAGACAAGGAGTCCGCAGGATACAAGTTTGTTATGATATTGGGCGCGGCCTTCGGAGTATTGATTGTAATATTGGCCGTCATCGAGGGATTCAAGGTTCAGGCCTACACTCTGATCCTGATAGCTGTGGCTGCTTTCACTCTCATCATCAGACCCATACGTGAAATCCACATAGCCGCCATCATTGGATTGCTGATCATGATCGTAGCGTACATCGCATTGGGGCAGTTGAACGGTGCTCATCTCGGTTCTATCGACCTCACCGTTCTCTCGACAGGATGGCCCAGGATCATCATCGCATTTGTGGTCGGAGCGATCGTCTACGGTTTGCTGAGCTTCGCGGAAGCATTGGTCAAAATGTTCGGAAAGATCCTGAACTGGTGGCCTCTTCTCCTTGTGCTCGGTCTGATCTGCATGGTCGAGGGAGTCTGCATCCTTTTGGGATACGGATCAGTATTCAATTACGTCAACGATATTCCGTTCGACGAGTATCTGAAACTGCCACAAATATCATATTTATGGTATTGAAACGACCTTTTATTTCAGGAGGGGCCGATCGCCCCTTCTTTTATTTTACTTATTATATGACAAAGGTTTAAATGGTATTAGCCGATGGTGGGAAAGAGTGGGCTCGTGGCTTAGCCAGGATATAGCGCTGGCCTTCTAAGCCAGACGCCTCGGGTTCGAATCCCGACGGGCCCGC